>JAPHUE010000089.1 GCA_026196795.1 Sedimenticola sp. | reverse complement strand
ATTGATCGCCTTCAGAGGATCTTTTGCCAGGGCGGTGTACCACTCGGCGGAAGATTTCATAAGGTTGAATGGATCAAGATCCATGTGATCGTATGATTTGGCGAAATTCGCCATGATCTCTTCCACCTGTTTGAAATTCTTCTGTAGCTCCATGGTTGTCGATGCAAAGCCCAACGTATTGACCTCGGACTGGTCAGTTTTCGACATGTTTCTCTCCTGTGCCTTTAGTGCAGATCTAGTATATGGATGCTTATTAAATCAAACTACTTTACTTTTGATATGGTTTCTTTCAGCTCTTTCAGGCTTTCAGCAATACGGCTGTTGACTTGATTGGTGACAGAATCCTGAGTCTCGCGGATCATGCTGCTGATTTCGTTGGAGTTTGACAGTGCCTTCTCGAATGCAGACTGTAGCAGTTCAACCTGTTTAGCTGAAACCTCAGTTGGATTGCCTGATGTAGAAAGGCTTTTTGCAGCATTGGTAACTTCAGCAATAGCTTCCTGAAGCATGCCTGCCTGGCGCTGGATCAGTGCCTGTGAGCCTGCCAGCATCGCCTGATTGGTAGACATCAGCAGCTCCATGTTTTTGCGTTGGGTCTCTACCAGGTTGTTCGTATCGATGCCTGGTAGTGATGCGCCCTGGAAACCTTCCTGTAACTGTTTGGCAATGGCCTGTGGGTCAAAATTGGCAAACAGGGCAGACATGTCAAATGGATTTTGTGTGGCCATGGATCTTTACCTCAATAGGGTTATCGTAAAAGTTGATGGTTCTCGCTCAAACGTAAGAATCTGTTACCACACGATGTGCGGAGGGTGATCTTGAGCTTCCCTGCTATACATGGCTCAAGCATCCGAGAATCGTTACAGATTTTCACTCTTGTAGTGTAAGGTATCATGAATTGTTGCACTGCACAATATTCTTCTGATTTAGGCTGCTAATCTCTTCTGTTTACACTCTCTAGTGGTGCCGCTAAAGGTGAATGTCAATACTAAATCAATGACAGGGCCTGCTCGCTCAAATAATTTTGGGAGTATAGTTAAGTCATTGTTTCACTAATATTAAATTGGAACTGTTGTCTGCTTGTCAGGGCCTTTAAGCAGCGTAATTCATCGCTTTACTCTTTGATTATGTGCTTTGATACGCGGCAAAGAACAGTGATTTGTGCGCTGCACAAAATTACTTGACATAAGTGCCCTGGAGGGATTATGCTGCAACGCAACAAATCATTATGCGTCAACCACAAGGAATACTACACATGAAAACACCTACCGTTAATCTGGAAGCGATGAAAGAGATTGGAGTTGCCGGATTTGAGGCTGCCCGTAGTCTGGGTGAGCTGAATCTCCGTACTTGGGAGAAGCTGGTAGAGAATCAGACAGCTGTGTTTGGTCTGTTTGTTGATGCCGGTATCGAGCTGGTTAAAAGCACTGCTGAGCAGAAAGACATCAAAGAACTGGTCAACATTGAGATGAACGTAGCCAAACAGTTTGGTGAGAACCTGGTTGTTAAGAGCCGTGAAGCTCTGCAGGTTGCTAACGATGCACGTGATGATTATCGCTCATGGGCAGAGCAGGGCGTTGAGACCTTCACCAAACAGGTCAACAGCTCTGTAAAAGCCGCTTAATCATTAATTAATAAATAGAAGCAATTAAGAGAGATCAGTTATGAGTGAGAATAAACGTCTGGCCATCGTTACCGGTGGTGTTGGTGGAATCGGTACCGCAATTTGTGAACGCCTGGCTAAGGACGGTATTACCGTTGTTGCGACCTACCACCCTGCTGAAGAAGATAAATTGGTTGAATGGAGCAAGGCACGTGCCGAAGCGGGTGCTGAGGTAGGCCTTGCAGTTTGCGACGTCTCTTCACCAGAAGATAGCGCACGCATGGTTGCTGAAGTTGAAAAAGAGTTTGGCCCTGTTGACATCATTGTTAACTGTGCAGGTATCACCCGTGACAAGACCATGAAACGTATGGATGCTGAGAGCTGGGATGCCGTGATCAACACCAACCTGAACAGTGCTTTCTATGTAACCAAGCCTGCCTGGGAAGGCATGCTGAACCGTGGTTTTGGTCGTATCATCAATATCTCTTCAGTGAACGGTCAGCGTGGACAGTTCGGTCAGACCAACTACTCTGCTGCCAAAGCAGGTATTCATGGTTTCACCATGGCGCTCGCTCATGAAGGTGCTGCCAAGGGCGTGACCGCTAAT
>JAPHUE010000217.1 GCA_026196795.1 Sedimenticola sp. | reverse complement strand
TGTTTCCGGGTACTCTGCTGTGGTCATCAACGCTGGCGCTGGGCTGGGCGTAGATCGGTTCTGTCACGGGTGTATTCATCCGACTCATTATCATGGAGGTCACCGGGAGGATCTATGACAAAGGTCAAACTAGCCGGACCATGAAAACTAACGCTCACAAAACCATCCACATCTGATCAAGATAGGTTCTCTCAAACGGGTTATCCCTTCTCCAACAACCCATGCATGCAGCCCGCTAACAGAGCCAGATCAGCCTTACGGTGATAGGAGGCGCGCCACACCAGGGTCAGCTCACGATGCGGCCCCTTCTCCGATAAAGGGCGCACGGCAATCTGGTTCTGTGCGAGAAACTCATCATTGACCGCCATCTCAGGCAGGAAGGTGATGCCCTGCCCCCCGGCAACCATCTGTACCAATGTATAGAGACTGGTGCCCTGAAACGAGGCGCGATTCGCCACCGCCTTCATGTGACAGACGGCCAGTGCGTGATCACGCAGACAGTGGCCCTTTTCCAGTAACAGCAATTCACTATCTGGTAATGCTTTTGAGGCGATAGGCCCACCCTCGCTCAGTGGATGTCCCGCCGGGAAGGCAACCAAAAAATCCTCTTGCCAGAATATCTGCTGTTCCAGTCCACCCAGATCAAACGGTAGGGCCAGGATGGCACAGTCCAGCTCACCGGCTGAGAGCCGCTCCAGCAGATTACTTGTCTGATCCTCCAGCAGATAAAGCTCCAGGTCAGAAAATGCGGCACGCACGCCCGGTAGTACCTTGGGTAACAGGAAGGGACTAATGGTGGGAATCACACCCAGCTTCAGTACACCACTTAACGGTTTGCGATCCACCTGTGCATCCAACACCAGCCTTTCGGTCATGCTGATGATCTCACGGGCCTTATTCGCCAGATCGATACCCAGCATGGTTGGGATCACCTTGCGCTTGGTTCGCTCAAGCAGTTGTACCCCCAATATCCCTTCCAACTCCTGAATAGCTGTACTCAGAGTAGACTGGGTCACGAAACAACGCTCGGCCGCCTGGCCGAAATGACATAACTCCACTACCGTGACCAAATAGTGCAGCTGTCTTAGTGTGGGCAGATTCATTAATCTATTTTCTCCATTAAAACTATTTTTTAATTCAATTGGATCGAATTTACCCTATTCAGTAACCTACATCCATCGAATTTAACACCAGGAGAAATGAGATGACTGAATTAACTATTTCAAAGACAGTAAAGAATCTTGAGGCCGCGTTTGCCGGTGAATCCATGGCCAACCGCAAGTACCTCTATTTCGCTAAATTGTGCCGTGAATTGGGCGCTGATGATGTGGCTGAGGTGTTCGAGAATACCGCACAGCAGGAGACAGCTCATGCCTTTGGCCATCTTGATCTGCTCTACCCAAAGGACACATTAACCGTAGAGCGCATGTTGGAACTGGCCATCGAGGGGGAAACATACGAGTATACGGAGATGTACCCGGAATTCCGCCACACGGCCCTGCAAGAGAAGAATGACGACGCAGTGAAGGAGATGGATGAGCAGATTGCAGAATCTGCAGAACATGCCGAGCGATTCACCCGTCTGTTAGATACAGCAGCTAAGCGGTTTAACGCTTTGACCAAGGTCGAAGAGCGACATGCCAATCACTATCGTGATGCTTTGAAAAACGTGACGAGCTAATTAGAACCATAAAGTTTTAGCGATTTTATTTAAGAGGGAATAGCGATGAAAAAATATAAATGTATTGTATGTGATTTTATCTATGACGAAGCTGCGGGCATCCCTGACGAAGGCATCCCTGCAGGCACCAAATGGGAAGACATCCCGGACGACTGGGAATGCCCCGACTGCGGAACCACCAAGGATGATTTTGAGATGGTCGAGGTCTAATCGCCCAACGCCGATGCTCTCTGCGCAACGGAGTGCGCAGACAGGTCCATCCACAACAGAAAAACACCACGACCAGCTGGCGAATGTAAGCTGGTCTGTTTGAAAGGTATGAACTATGTCTATCGTGATTATTGGAACGGGTATGGCGGGTTACAGCCTGGCCCGTGAGATTCGAAAAGCCGACCCTGATGTACAGCTTGTAATGATCACGGCTGACAACGGTTATTCCTATCCAAAACCTGCCCTGTCAAATGCCTTGATTCAAGGTAAACAACCTGAACAGATCATCACTGCCGATGCTGACACCATGGCGGAACGACTCAATGCGGTGATCCATACCCATACCAGAGTCATCACTGCTGATAGTGGAGCGCACACCGTTGATACAGATACGGCCGGGATCATCCACTACGACCAGCTGGTGCTGGCCACTGGTGCACGTCCGATTCGTTTACCTTTTAAAGGTGATGCAGCAGATGATCTGCTCTCGGTTAACGATATCGAAGAGTACAGGACATTTCGCACCAAGCTTGAGAACGCTGAACGTATCGCCATTATTGGCCCCGGGCTGATTGGCTGTGAGTTTGCCAATGACCTTGCCGCCTCAGGCCGCTCCGTCACCGTTATCGGCCCTGACCCCTACCCGATCAGCACACTGTTGCCCGAGAAAGCGGGTAAGGCACTACAACAAGGACTCAGTGAGATTGGAATCGAATGGAAGCTGGGCACGGTAGCCGAATCAATCAACAAAGCTGACACTGGCTATGAACTGACCCTGGCCAATGGCGAGAAGGTGCAGGCCAATGTCATGCTCTCTGCCATCGGACTAAAACCCGAACTGACACTGGCAGAAAAGATGGGATTAAAAACACAACGGGGTATTGTCACCGATCGCTTTCTGGCAACCAGCCAAACGGATATCTATGCGTTGGGCGACTGCGCTGAAGTCGAAGGGAAAAACCTGCCCTATGTGATGCCCCTGATGATCGGTGCACGGGCGCTGGCCAAGACGCTGACCGGCACGCCCACTGAAGTGGTCTATCCCGTGATGCCGGTCATCATCAAGACCCCCGCTCATCCGATTGTGGTGGCACCCGCCCCCCGTGAGGCTGTTGGCGAATGGCAGACTGAGGCGACGACACAGGGAACAAGAGGCCGTTTCAAATCACCCGATGGTGCCCTGCTTGGATTTGCCTTGACGGGCGATGCCGTTGAAGAGAAGGCGGCATTACTGAAGACCATGTAAAAAAAGCGCCGATCAATCGATCGGCGCTTTTAAATTCAACAGGATGTAACGAAGCCTTACTTTAAGGCACCTCTGAGAAAATCACGCCGCGATCCACTCTTCTCCTCGGAGGATTTGGCCTCACGATCAATATCCAGCCGCCCAGGCATAGCCACTTTTACAGATTGTGATTTTTCCACTTCAGCCGGTGGCTGGAACATCAGCTCCATAATCTCTATCGCCGTTTGGCGTATCTGTTCCTGGGTTTCAAAACTATGCAACGGCGACATCAGGGCACAGGATTGATAAGGCCCAAGTGTTTCATTTTCCGCGATCATGAAGACCACTTTGCCCTGGGGAAATTCGTAGGTTCTGTGATCACCCTCTTCCAGTTGCTCGGCCTCAGCTGAAGCTGGCAACATAATCAGTTGCAATGTCCAGGGGGTAATCAAGACACCGACCCAGCACTCATTAAAACGGGTCAGCCCAACCACTTCCGTTGTCAGCAGCTCATTACAGACCGGTAACCCCTGCATCTGGTTTTGTTCAATGTAGCGAAAAGCCTGGGTAATCTGCTCAGCCGGAGCAGTGGTATAAAACGCAGGAAAGGTCATCAGTCAGTCAACTCTAGTCAGTAGGGAAAGAACCCGGTTTTCGGTTGGGATCTGTCAGGTCAGCGAAATAGGTATCGATATCCACCTCTTCGTCACCGCTCATAATCTGCTCTAACGCATCCAGTGCATTGTTGGTCTGCTTGGCCTCTTCCTCTGTCAACACTTCCCTTGCCGATCCAATGAAGTTCAGAATCCAGGTACCCGGTTCTTGTGGGCCGATCAACATGGTATTGACCATCTCTTCCCGTCCACGACCACGACACAACGCCATCAGATCGCGCTGCTCAATTACTTGCATAGGAATTCCGATACACATGTCGCTTGTTACCCTTCTATTGAATCTACTGTTCCGCTTCAGCCCAGAAGCCCTGGGCTCCATCCTGCCTGGGTTTCACAGCAATGCCAAGCGAACGCAATTCATTTACCAGCATTTCCACCATCTCATCCATTTTTTCAGTGACACCTTCTGTCAATCCAATATGAGTCGCCAGAGACTGCGGCACCATGCCAATAATAGTGATCTTTTTCGGCGCCTCTCCCTGCACAGTCAACAGGGCCAGCAGATCAGAGAGACCAATTTGATGCGGGGATATCTTGGTCTGGAAAAACTTGGGTACTTCATCATCAGCAAGACGAATCAATGTACAGGGTGCCGCACCGGTCTTGACTGAATCTGCAATAATCACATGATCGTGATTACTGAGTGGGTTGAGCAGATCCATGGCGGAGGTTCCACCATCTATCACCTCAACAGAATCGGGAAGGATATAACGTTGTTCCAACAATTCAACAGCACGAACGCCAAGCCCTTCATCAGACAACAGGACATTTCCCAGACCAATCACTACGACACTCATTTCGTCTCCACTCTTCGTCAACCAAACGGTTTGTTTATGGCGGGTATCCGTTCTGATTCTATCAGGCGCT
>JAPHUE010000051.1 GCA_026196795.1 Sedimenticola sp. | reverse complement strand
ATGAACTCGGTCCCAGCGACCAGATAAAAAGCACTATCGAAACTGCTCATTAGTATTACAAAAAACGGTAATACCTCATCTCTGGCTACTCTTATAAAAATACTGGAAGAAGTGGCATCATGATTGCTATTTTCATCAGAGAGAGTCATCAAAGGATTGAGGTAATACGCATGAATTGGATACTCATCGGCACCCTGCTTGCTTTCGGTTTTGTTATATACGACCAGCTGCGGTTTAAGTATGACGCCGGATATGGAATGCGAATGAGCCGCAAGGTAGAGATCTCTTTTTTGCTTGCGGCGGTTTTACTCTTGTATGGTGCCAGTCTTTTATTGTCACCGCAGTTCCATGGTGTGGACAGCAGGCTAGGGCGGTATATAGAAATGTTTGATAGTGCATTTGGGGTAGGCACTTCCGGCTATATTTTTCTTATTGGGTCGCTTTTGTTTACTTACAGGGGTTATCGAGCATGGAAAAAGGGTGAATAAGCTCTCGTACTCCCTATAAAAGCGTGTATTACATAAGCATTAAAAAACCCGTTAAGTTACATAAACTTAACGGGTTTTTGAGTTTGGTGCCGAGGAGAGGACTTGAACCTCCACGGGGTTGCCCCCACTAGCACCTGAAGCTAGCGTGTCTACCAATTTCACCACCTCGGCTTTTCTGTTCTGTCCGGCACTCAGTGCGTGTACATTCCAGAGGCCGCGAACTTTACAGCGACATTTAATCCTTGTCAACGGTACAATAGTAATCTAACCAAACAAAATTCAGGGAATATCCTTTGACCAAAAGCTCAGGCAAGAAAACGTTAAAAAACAGCGATCCGCATCAGGCGAGGGAGGCTCGGAAATACGATAATCCGATTCCGAGTCGTGAATTTATTCTGGAGCATTTAGCCGCTGCGGGTGTGCCGCTGTCCCAATATGAGGTAGCGGAGCAGTTGTTGCTGCACAGTGAGGAGGATGTTGAGGCGTTGCGCCGACGTTTGAATGCGATGGAGCGTGACGGACAGGTGGTCAGGAATCGCAAAGGGGGCTTCTGCATAGTTAATAGCAAAGATCTGATTGCCGGCCGGGTTATTGGTCACCCGGATGGTTTTGGTTTTTTGCGACCCGATGAGGGTGGTGATGATCTGTTTGTCTCGCCGCGCCAGATGCGCCAGCTGTTGCACGGCGATCGCGCGGTAGTGCGGATTGTCGGGCAGGATCGCCGGGGTCGAATGGAAGCGGCCGTGGTTGAGGTGCTGGAACGGGCGAACCAGTCGATAGTGGGCCGCCTCTATATGGATAAGGGTGTCGGCTTTGTGGTTCCGGATAACAAGCGACTGCATCTGGATGTTGTGATACCGGAAGGACAGTTTAATGGCGCAGGTCATGGCCAGATGGTGGTGGCGGTAATAGTCGAGCAGCCAACCAAGCGCAATCAACCCATTGGACAGATTAAGGATGTGCTGGGTGAACACATGGCGCCTGGCATGGAGACGGATGTGGCGATCAGGGCGCATCAGTTACCGCTGGAGTGGCCTGAAGAGGTCGATCTGGAGGTTGCGCGTCTGAGCAGTGAGGTTGAGGAGTCTGCGAAAAAGGGGCGTGTTGATCTTCGCTCTCTGCCGTTGGTGACAATTGACGGCGCCGATGCACGGGACTTTGATGATGCGGTTTACTGTGAGGCTAAACCGAAAGGCTGGAAGCTGCTGGTCTGTATCGCCGATGTATCCAGTTATGTCTCGCCGGGTAGTGCGCTGGATAAAGAGGCGAAGTCGCGGGGTAACTCTGTCTATTTTCCTGATCGTGTTATTCCAATGTTGCCGGAAATTCTTTCCAACGGGCTCTGTTCGATCAATCCCCATGTCGATCGTCTCTGTATGACCTGTGAGCTGTATATCAGCAAAGAAGGAAAAGTGACTCGTACCCGTTTCTATGAAGCGGTGATGAAATCCCATGCGCGCCTGACCTATGATCAGGTGGCGGACATGCTGATTGAAGGTGATCCGCAGCTCTGTGAGACCCATGCAGAATTGTTGCCTCATTTACATCAGCTGTATGCACTATTCCAGGTTTTAAGGAAAGGGCGGAGTGAACTGGGTGCGATTGATTTTGACACCACAGAAACCCGCATTTTGTTTAACGATGAACACAAAGTAGACAAAATTGTGCCAGTGCATCGAAATGATGCCCATCGCCTGATTGAGGAGTGTATGTTGGCGGCGAACGTGGCGGCAGCTCGCCATCTGTTACGCAAAAAAATGCCGGCACTTTATCGAAATCATGAAGGTCCACAGTCTGAAAAATTGCTCGATCTGAAAGAGTTTTTGGGTGAAATGGGTCTTTCGCTGACGGGTGGGGATAAGCCGACCAGCCTGGACTACGCGGCCTTACTGGATCAGGTAAGGGATAGAACTGATTCACACCTGATACAGACCGTGCTGTTACGGTCACTTTCGCAGGCTATGTACAGTGCTGAGAATCAAGGACATTTTGGTCTCTCGTTTCCCGCCTATACCCACTTCACTTCACCGATTAGACGCTATCCTGATCTGGTTGTTCATCGCGCCCTGAAGCAGCTGTTGATGGACGGATCCGCTGAGGATTTTGTTTATTCCCCCACGGAACTCCAAAGTTTGGGTGAGCACTGCTCTTCTACAGAAAGGCGTGCGGATGAGGCTACCCGCGATGTGGTGTCATGGCTCAAGTGCGAGTACATGATGGACAAAGTCGGTGAAGAGTTTGTTGGCATTATCACCACGGTCACCTCATTTGGGATTTTTGTGGAACTGGATGAGATCTATGTGGATGGTCTGGTCCATATAACGGCATTGGATAACGATTATTATCACTTTGATCCAGTAGGTCGCCGTCTTACCGGTGAGCGGGCAGGGCGGGTCTATCGCCTGGGTGATCAGGTGAAAGTGCGGGTGGCTGCGGTTAATCTGGATGACCGAAAGATTGATTTTCTGCTGGCCGATTCGGCTGACAAAGGGCAGGCCGTTTCAAAGAAAAAGAGCCGGAGCGGTGGGCGAAAGCAGTCGGGTTCATCCGAGAAGTCAGCCATGCCGGCTCGCAAAGAGAAGGGCTCGGAAAAAAATGATAAAAAGAAAAATAAGAAGCGCTCGAAGAGTCGGGCTAAATCAGTAGAAAAACCAAAAACTAAAACTAAAGCGGGTTCCAAGCGAAAGCGGTCAGCAACACAGGCCAGGAAAGATTGATCTTCAATCTGAATTCGGTAGTGAGATAATAGCGTTTTGAATGGTAATGAAGAGAAATGCGGGTCGATTGATTGGTCCGTGAGAGGTTGTGGATGAGTGATAGTCAGTTAGTTGCGGGCCTGCACAGTGTCAGGACGGCTTTAAAGCATGGTGCGGGATCTGTGCTCGAAGTCTGGGTTGAAGGCTCGAAAAAGCAGGACCGGCGTGTTCGGGAAGTCATTGTGCTGGCGCGTGAGTCGGGTGTGAAGGTCTCTTATGTCAGTCGTGATGAGCTTGAAGTGCTTACGGCCGGTTCAAATCATCAGGGTGTGGCCGCCAGAACCCAGGTGCCTGCCTCTCTGGATGAAAATGCTCTTGAATCACTGCTGTCGGCATTAGATGTGCCGCCTTTTTTACTGATTCTGGATGGTGTGCAGGATCCGCACAATCTGGGTGCTTGTCTGCGTAGTGCGGATGCGACAGGTGTTCAGGCCGTGATTGCGCCAAAAGATCGCTCTGTAGGGTTGACCCCGACGGCCTGCAAAGTAGCAAGTGGTGCCGCAGAGTCGATCCCGTTTATTCAGGTTACTAATCTGGTCCGTACGCTCAAGTGGTTGCAGTCGGAGAAGGGTGTGTGGCTTGTTGGTACGGCGGGTGAGTCCGAGACTTCTCTCTATGCGGCTGATCTTAAAGGTCCGCTCGGTATTGTGATGGGTGGAGAAGAGAAGGGTATGCGCCGGCTCACGCGGGAGTCCTGTGACTTATTGGTTAACCTTCCAATGGCGGGGGTTGTAGAGAGTCTCAATGTTTCTGTGGCTGCCGGTATCTGTCTGTTTGAAGCCGTGAGGCAGCGCACCGACTGATCCATGCTTTAAATTCGCAGCTCAATTCCAGCCACTTTATAGTTTTAATCACGACTTACCCAGCAGGATCATCTGGGATTGTTTCCATTGTGTGTGTCCCGGTTGCACCAAGGGATCGGGCGATGTAGAATGCCCGGCTTCCTGGCGTGGAGGTATCTCCGCGCTTTACTCCTTGCCTCACCACAGAAGAGTGGGAGGCTACATTAACCGAAAGGGGAAATAATGAGACACTACGAAGTTGTGTTCATGGT
>JAPHUE010000136.1 GCA_026196795.1 Sedimenticola sp. | reverse complement strand
GGATGATCAAGGCGAGCTGGTTGTAAAAACATCAGGGCGGCAGGGATCAGGCGTACTCAGCTCCATGAGTAACGGTAACTGTTTTATTCTTTTACCCGATGAAGCCGAGCATGTTCGTATAGGTGATCTGGTTGAGGTACAACCTTTCGACTTATTAAGGTACTGAAGATACCGGGGGCCGGAGTCAAACGGTCGAGATATCGGGGTCGGAGTCAAACCAACCGTACATGGGTGTTTTTTATAAGAAGCTTAGATTGGTTTGACTCCGATCCCTGCGGTTATACAAAACAGATCGTGCAGACGCTGTCATCAGGATAGCTTCTTTTCCCAGAACAGCGCCCGTCCGGTTTCTGGGTTCAACTCATAGCCACTGAAACCGACTTGTCGATAGACTGACTGCGCCACCTTGTTTCCTTCAAGTACTTCCAGGGTTAACTTGCAGTAACCTCGCTGAACAGCGATCTGCTCCACCGCGGCAAACAGCTGTTGCGCAACACCCTGCCCCCGATAGGCTTCAAGCACAACTACATCATGAATATTTAGAAGCGGCTTGCATTTAAAGGTAGAGAAGCCCTCAAAACAGTTCATCAGGCCTATCGGCTTGTCGTCTGAAAAGGCCAACAAAATGAGCACATCGCGGCGTTTCTGTAACGCATCAACCAGATTTTTTCGGGTCGCTTCAGGTAAGGGTTCGCCCCCGCCCATCGGGTTTCTGGCATAGGCATCCAGCAGTGCAACTAGCGCTTCACCATGCATAGAATTAGTGAGATCGGCCTGCTTAATCTGAATCATAGCGGCTCCTGTGCTGGCATCATAAACGAGCCGTGTGCACAATCATTCGAGGAAAAAACGTTCCAACGCTTTCTCCGAAATAGGTTTACTGAAATAGTAGCCCTGGGCAAAGGCACACTTCTCGGTCTGCAGTATGGCTAACTGTTCAGCCGTCTCCACACCCTCGGCAATGACCTTCAGCCCCAGACTCCGGGCCATAGAGATAGTCGCAACCACAAGCTCCCGATCATCCGGATCAGAAGTGATATCCCTGACAAAACTCCGATCAATCTTCAGCGTATCAAAGGGGTAGTTGCGCAGATTGCTGAGTGATGAATAGCCCGTTCCAAAATCATCCATGGATATGGAAATCCCCAGCTCACGCAGGCCACTCAATAATTCAACCGAGTTGGTTTTTTCACTTAGCAGCACATTTTCAGTGACTTCAATTTCGAGATGATCACCCGATAATTCATACTCTGCCAGTATCTCCTGCACCATAGAGAGGAAACGTTCATCTTTGAACTGTACCGGAGAGACATTCACAGCGACACGAAACGGGTTCTGTGATTTTGATTTCCAGATTTTGGCTTGCTGGACAGCCTGCCGCAAAACATACTCGCCGATCTTTACGATACGCCCGGTGCGTTCTGCAATTTCGATAAACTCTACCGGAGAGACTTGACCCAGTTTTGGATTATTCCAACGCAGCAATGCTTCAGCACCGACAATTGACTGCGTATAGATATTCACAATGGGCTGGTAATGCAGATAAAACTCATCATTTTCCAGGGCACTGTGCAGTTGCTCTTCCAGCTCCAGACGCCTGGCAACGTCCTGATTCATTGCATCGGTATAGAAGTGATAAGCGTTCCTGCCTACGGCCTTGGAGTGGTACATAGCCGTATCGGCATTACGAAGTAGTAACTTTGGATCTTCACCATCGTCCGGATAGATGGAGATACCCACACTGGTGGTCAATAAGATCTCTCTTTCACCCAACTTAAACACGGTACGAAATGCAGCGAGTATTTTTTCGGCCACCACGCCTGCTGACTCTTTTTCCTGCAGACTGGAGAGTAGAACAATAAATTCATCACCTCCCAGACGGCCCACTGTATCCTCTTCGCGAATTGACCAGCGCACCCTTCTGGCCGCCTCTTCAATCACCTGGTCCCCCACTTCGTGGCCCAGAGTATCATTCACTTTCTTGAAATCATCCAGATCTAAAAACAGTACGGCGGCCTTATGCCCTTCCCGCTGGGCATTACGCAAAATCTGCATCAATCGGTCGAGCGCAAGAAAGCGGTTGGGTAAACCGGTCAAACTATCAAAGTGAGCCTGATGCAGAATCTTCTCTTCATGCACCTTGCGAATGGTTATATCCTCTTTCACCGCCAGATAGTGTCGAATATTCCCATAATCATCAAAGATGGGCGAGATATGGGCATACTCCCAGAACAGACTCCCATCCTTGCGTTGGTTCTGAAATTCACCTTGCCAGGACTGCCCCTGCGATATGGTCTCCCATAAGCCTTTATAGTGATCCTCTGCCGTTTGTTCAGACCGTAATAGCCGGACATGCTGGCCCAGCACCTCATCTGAGGTATAGCCGGTAGAGCGTTCAAATCCCCGGTTCGTGTACTCGATAAAACCACCTGGATTGGTAATAATAACGGCTACTGGACTCTGTTCCATCGCCTGAGATAACGTCCTGATGGTCTCCTCTTTTCGTTTCATCTCAGTAATATCAGGGTAGGTAAAGATCCCGGCTATGTGGTTACCCTCTGTGTCATAGATAGGGGATGCATTACCCAGCACATACGTCTCTACACCATCAGTGCGGCGAACAACCATCTCCTTATTTCTGGTCACTCGCTGCTCTGACATCGCTTTCACAAGCGGTGTGTCCTGCACATGGATAGGAGTGCCGTCGATGTGCAGCATCTGCCAGCTACGCTTTTCCGGATTGCAGATTACGCCATCGACAAAACGAATTTCACGCTGTTTTTCGACGGTCGAACCGGTAATGCGCTGTGCTTCCTGATTGGCCAGTGTTAAAGACCAATCACCCGCACTGCCTTCACCGATTGTAATGGCAAAAGGCGCCTGATCGATTACCGCATGTAACAGTGCATTGGTATGTTGCAATTTCCTTTCTGCTTCATAGTGATCAGAGATATCACGCAAGGCCGTTACACGTACAATGCGATCCTGATACTCCATTGAGCGCCCACGAATTTCCGCTGGAAATTTTGTTCCATCTTTGCGCAGAGCCATCGCCTCATAGGGCTCTTTGTAACCACTTAGCATGTTCTCACGAACCAGATCACGCGACTCTTCGGCAATCCACTCCAGCCCTGATCGGCCTATCGACTCTTCGAGGGTAAAGCCAAACAGCTTTTCTGCCGTCAGGTTGTGCCCAATACAAAGACCCTTTTCTGAGATAAAGATCGCTTCAAAGGTTGCCTCTGAGAGTGCACGCAAATGCGCTTCACTCTGTCGCAGGGCTCGTTCAGATGTGATCTGATCAGTAATATCATGGGCAATACCAAAGACCAGTCCTCCAGTCAGCGGCACAACACTCAAAATAGCGGTACGTTCTGAACCATCTGGTCGTTTATAAACCACCTCACCCATTTGGTGAGTTGAGTCGAGAACTTCAGCCTGTTGACGCCGCTCTTCAGCGCCTGCTGGGCAGACATCCGCTGTCGTCAACTTAAGCAACTCATCTACTGAATGGCCGGTCAAAATCTCCGCTGATCGATTGGCATCCAGATATTGACCCGTAGTTGAATTAAGCAAAAAAATTGCATCGTTGGATTGTGCAAATAGTGACCTGAACCGGGCATCACTATCGGCCTGAGCCTCCTGCGCAAGTATTCGTCCACTAATGTCATTGAACGTGACCACTGCACCCACCACCTCACCCTGAAGACGCATGGGATAAGCGCGGTATTCAACGGGTATACATTGACCCGTTGCGGTACAGAACACCTCATGTTCCATATGGATACGTTTATCTTTACTGATGGCATCCAGAATAGGCGACTGCGTGGTCAGGTAGGGGGTTCCATCACGCTTGCCGTGTTGAATAATGTCACTCAAATGCCGGCCTGCAAGCGGCTCACCAACAGGATAATTGAGGATTTCAAGACTGGCATGATTAAAGAAAGTACAGATACCGTCACAGTCAATGCCAATTATACCTGCCCCGGATGAATCCAATAACAGATCCACATGTTCGTAAGAGGCAGTGAGCTGACGTGTCTGCTCATCCACCTCGGCTTCCAACTGTCGCTTGGCGTCTTTTAACGCCTCCTCAGCCTGTTCCCATCGTTTGCCCACAGAACTGACAAAAGCCAGACCAAAACCGGCAATTCCCAGCAGAATAAGGGCCGTTGTCGCCGTGATGATATTAAAGCGAGATTCTACCTGCTGTAATATTGCTCCTCTTTCACGGACGGCGATCATCCGCCAACCATTCTCAAGTTCAACAGTAAAAGTTAGACAGGCTTTCTGCTCCGTGGGATGCCACAACTCCTGATAGGTAACCGGCTCCGCCTGATTTTCTTTAAGCCGCTCTAGCAGTTGACTCATTTCCGGACGTTGCAGAAACGCCTTTCTCTGTTCAGGCGACAGCCAGGAGGCATCATTGTGTCCAATCAATTGACTTTTGCGGTCAATCAGTATCAGCTCATCAAACGCCTCATCCTTAACATTTCTTAGTAATTCGGAGAGACGATCAAGATAAAACACACCACCCAGATGGGCTGAAAAAGATCCATCTGGTTGTTTAATGGGTGTATTGACTGCAACGGCCAACTTCCCATCCGCGCCAACAAAACTATCAGAAACAACCGTATCCTTTGTGCGCAGTGTCTCCTGAAAATAACCCCGGTCACGCATATTGTACTTGGTGACTGATTGCTGAACCGAGTAAGGATGGGCCAGATAGTGGTCGCCATTCTCCTTCAGTATGAACAGGACTGAAAATTCAGGATAGGCTGCCATCTGCAGCTCGAGTAGCTGGCGTTTTTTCGACTCTGCAGTTGCGGGTACGCCACCAATAGCGCGGTCAATACCATCAGGGTTCTGCAGCTGCTGAAACTCGGGAAGGGCGGCAAGCAGACTTAATGATGCCTTGACCTTATCCACTTGCTGATCAATTTGGGCCGCCAGAGTCTTAGCCAGTGGTCTGTTCTGTTCTTGCCAGTTCTGGAAAGCTTCGCGCTCAAGGGCATTGCGCAGATAGACAGAGACGACCAGGACGGTAAATATGGCTACAACCCCACCCAGTAATATCATCCATCGCAGGCTGGTCAGCTCGGCTTTGGGCAGTACAGATGATTTTTGAGCAGGCATGGGCAAAATGTTGTCTCGTCTATATTAAAAAGCAGCGCTCATAGTAGCCCTGCCCTTAGTACCCTCCCTGGCAATAACTTTTATTCTTAATAATATAGAAGAGCAACAAAAAACACACCCTTCAAATAGCGACCATTACAGGTAACAGGTCACAAACAATTACATGTTTCTAAAGATTATCACGTACTTTACCTAAGTGCTTCAATTGAAAGGTAAATGACTCACCCAATTGATCGTTATTTAGCATACTATAACACCACCCTGCTCTGTAGAATCAAACATCCAGAAATCCTCATTTAACCTCATTCCATGACCACCCAGCCATATTGGAACTACACTGCAAACAGCTTAATCCGGCATCAAACGAATTAACCACATAGATTTCCATGTAAATATCCAGAGAGTGGCATGTTAGGATGCAGCCGATTTTTAAACCTGTACGGAGTCACTGCATGGCCATTATTCGTTGGATTCTTGGACGCCTCATTCTGCTCATTGATGCGCTTACCTCGCCCAAGGGAGTGACACGTCCTGCCGATGAGCAATCAAAGCTGGATAAGCAGACTGCACGATTGGCTCTGTATCAGTTCAAGGCCTGTCCGTTCTGCGTGAAGGTTCGACGTTTTCTTAAGCAGCACTCGCTCACTATTGAAACCCGGGATGCCAAGGGTAATCCACTGTTCAGAGACGAGCTATTGAAGGGTGGTGGCGAGATAAAGGTCCCCTGTCTGAGAATCGAAGATGAACAGGGTGAAATAAAGTGGATGTATGAATCAACCGAGATAATGAAGTACCTGGAACAGCAGTATCTGCAACCCCAATCCTGAAGACTATTTAATGTCTGTGGCGCTGAACGGCTTGATCTGTTGATCTTCGCCAGCCAGCGCCCTCACCTTTTGTAATATGGCCTCGCTATCCCATTCGCGCAATCCAAGTGCGCGATAAATAATCCGACCTGATGCATCCAGCACAAAGGTGGCAGGAATACCCGAGAAGGGCCAGGATTGCGCCACCGTACCCTCCGTATCAAGCAGTATGGGAAAGGTGATACGGCTCTCTTCGATAAAGCGAACCACCATCGCCTGTTCATCCTGAATGGCAATCCCCAAAACCACAACATTGTCTGACTGCAACTGTTGCCATGCCCGCTCAAGCGATGGCATCTCCTTACGACAGGGGGCACACCAGGTTGACCAGAAATTAATCACAACAACCTGCCCTCGATAGTCTTCCAGTCGGGATGATTTCCCAGTTACATTCATAAGAGAGAAAGCGGGCGCCAGCGGTCTATCTGCAACTTCCTGCAACTGATAGTGGCGCATCTTGTAGGCGGCCAACGGATCGGTATGACCGGTCATAACCGTTGCAAACAGTAGTAATGTGCAGCCGATTAATCGCCGAATCCAACAGAACAGCTCCATCCGTTTAACTTTGCTGAGAATAAATAGTTTTCCGGATATCACCATAACCTGCCAATTTGATTTACCGGGAATTTCCCGTCTCTTTTAACTTGCGCTGTTTTTCTGCTTCACGTGCCATGGTGAGACTCCATTTGAGTTGATACTCACCATCGTTATCTTTAACCCAGAACTCGTCTGCGGCTATAACCATCAATTTCTCACTGCGTTTTCCCTCTACTCTTACCATCGACAGGACATACTGCAACTTGGTCCGCCAATCCATATTAGTAATAAAGTAGTAGTGACCATCTTCGGTCTGAACTACAAAATCCCGCTCCAGCAGGACATGGGGATCCTCTTTATCTGTTGGACAGACTTCACCATGGGAGGCACAGTCCAGCCCATTCAGCCGCCCCTCAATACGCTCAGCAACGGCCCAGGTCGGCGCTAAGATAAACAGCACTAAAACCCAACCAATGTGTACTCTTGTTAGCATAATC
Source organism: Sedimenticola sp. (assembly GCA_026196795.1). Classification (GTDB taxonomy): domain Bacteria; phylum Pseudomonadota; class Gammaproteobacteria; order Chromatiales; family Chromatiaceae; genus Sedimenticola. The sequence goes on along the minus strand of JAPHUE010000136.1, from coordinate 25,704 downwards.
ACTGCCCGGTAAATCAATAAGGCCGCCTCTATTAGCCAGCCACCAAACCGCCGGTCTTTAACCGGCCTACTTAATAAGACCAGAATATCATGACAATTCTTTCGTCGACCAGAAAAACCCGATAATAATCAGGACTATCCCTACCTATGCAAACAGCCCTGCTTTGTTTCATAATGTCTCTCTTTTCAAATCAGATAAAGGGAGTCGAAGTATGACAACCCCCCATATCAAAACCGCGATGCCACTCAGACGTTACCAGCTGGGCTCTTTTATGGTGAACATACTGGGTGATATCAAGAGCGATGATCCAACTGAATACCGCTACATCATGGCACTGCTGGATGAGGGCGAAGAGACACCCAGTCTCTATGTCACAGCCGAACTAAACCAACCAGATCAGCGCACCCAGGGACGCTATCGCATTCGGGTATTGCTCAATGAACAGGTAAAAGAGATGGGATCTGGCGATGAGTGGGGAGACATCGAAAACTTCTCTCTATTCAGTATGGGAATCGCAGCAAAGCTCTATCAATTAGGCGATGAAGAGCCGAAACGATTACTCTAAACAGCAGATAAATCATCTACCTGGCATTTGATACCTAGGTAGTTTCAACCCAAAGATAATGGCCGCCGCGCGCAGACCAAATCCAATAGCAAATGCACCCAGCGTGGCAATGATATCCCCCACTTCCGCCATCTGTAGCATCAGATAGCTGGTGGCACCCGCAGCTGCGGTGGTGACATAGAGCTCCCTTGAGGTGAGTACCAGGGATTCTGAACAGAGTACATCCCGGATAATACCGCCGAAGGTGGCACTCATCACCCCCATACAGACCGCGATTAGTGGTGGCGACCCAAGCGAGAGGGCGATAGAGGTCCCCGTGATACTGAAAGTTGCCAGTCCAATAGCGTCCATCCATATCAGTGCACGATAACGGGAAGCCAGTAGCGGCGCCAAAAAATAGGTCAATACCGCCGCCGCGAGACAGATGGTGACCGTCAGCGGTTGCTGTACCCAGTAAACAGGCGCAGCCCCCAACAGCAGATCGCGCAGCGTACCACCACCCAGACCGGTGACCGTACCGATCAGCATAAAGCCGAGAATATCCATCTCTTTCCGCGCCGCTTCAAGTGCACCGGAGACAGCAAACACGGCGATCCCAAATAAACCCATCCAGTGGATAATGCTGCCCAGATCAATTAATGCCATAACGCCCCGAGTCGATAGTATCTGTTTTGTTCAGTGTAGATGGTTATGCTGAATGCAGAAACAGGCAGCATAGAAAAAGGGCCTCTTCATCATAGTGTGAAGAGGCCCTTTTGTTCAGTGCCAGTTCAATCTGGCAGAGTATGCTTTATCAGATACGCTCAAATGCAGCCGCAATACCCTGTCCGCCGCCAATACACATGGTAACCAACGCATAGCGTCCACCGGTACGCTGCAGTTCGTGAATCGCTTTGGTGGTCACGATACTACCGGTTGCACCAATTGGATGACCCAGCGAGATACCACTGCCATTCGGATTGGTCTTATCCATCGGCAGATCCAGGTCACGACATACTGCGATGGCCTGGGCAGCAAATGCCTCATTCACTTCCAGCACATCAAAATCGGCTACGGTTAGGCCCGTGTCTGCCAGCAACTTCTTTACTGCCGGAACGGGGCCAATACCCATATAAGCCGGTTCACAACCAGCGTGTGAATAACCGACCAGTCGAGCCAGGGGCTTCAGACCATTGGCTTCTGCGTATTCAGCTGCAGCCAAGACAACAGCTGAAGCGGCGTCATTGAGACCCGATGCATTTCCCGCCGTTACCGAGCCATCTTTTTTGAATACAGCGCGCAGTTTCGCCATGCCTTCCAGCGTGATATCGCTACGGAAGTGTTCATCGCGCTCAAACAGCGTGGTGCCTTTACGAGTCTTGAGTTCAACCGGCACAATCTGATCGGCAAATAGATTATTCTCCCAGGCCTGGGCCGCGCGACGATGTGACTCTACCGCCAACGCATCCTGATCTTCCCGGGTGATACCCCATTTCTCAGCGATATTTTCTGCAGTCACGCCCATGTGAATACCTTCAAACGGGTCCGTCAATGCACCCACCATCATGTCTACCATCTTGGCATCACTCATGCGCGCACCCCAGCGCAGACTCGGTGTCAGGTAGCCTGCACGGCTCATCACTTCAGCACCACCAGCTACAGCTACATCACTGTGACCGGTCTCAATCTGCTGAACGGCCGACACAATAGCCTGCAGACCACTTCCGCAAAGTCTGTTCAATGTGAAGGCTGGCGTCTCAACGGGCAGACCAGCGGTAACGGAGGCATATCGGGAGATATACATATCCCGTGGTTCGGTGTGAATGACATGACCAAGCACGGTGTGTCCGACATCCGCAGGCGTAACACCGGAACGCTCAACCGCCGCACGTATGGCTGTCGCCGCCAAATCCCCTGGTGCAACATCCTTAAGACTGCCGCCGTAACCACCTACAGCGGTGCGAACTGCACTTAATACAACAATCTCTTTCATTGTGCTCATAGCCATTTCCTTACAAGTATTGGGACAATTGATCGACTCTCTACCGTCCTTTTGGATTACCAGTAACACCGTATGGCCTGCAGCTAATACCTACCACAGACAACGTACCGAGCTGTCTACTCTAGTGGAGCCATAACAGCCAATGCAAGCTGATTTAACAAGGTCTAATACAAGAAGCCGAGACTAAGATTAACAATTATTTATTGCAAAAGAGCGTTCAGATAAAAGCGAGGGCTGCAAACAACTTTTCATTATTCGATTAGTTCGGGAGGCTTTTGGGATATAAGTGTCAGATCTAACCGATGCAATACATAGCAGAAAAACAACCCTGTATTTTCAAAGGCTGAAAACTTCTCACATAGGTTTGTCCGGTATTACGGAGCCTGTTACAAAGCGGCTGGACTATTGGGTGTGGTTTTTGATTGTCTCCGCCAAAACCAACACCCCAGCAGGGTGAAAGGAATACCAAGAATAAAAAACAGTGCGCCAAACAGCGTGAGCCCACCGACGCTGAGTGATTGTGCAAAAGAGACACCGCCAGCCAACACAGCAACCAGAACCCCATGCAGCATGATCCTACGGGCTGCAATGCGCGCAGTTATATAGCCGCCCAGCGCCATGGTAAGCAGGAACAACAGCAGGCCAAGGATATAAACAACGGTCATGGTCGAATTTGCCCAGCCTGGAAAGTGCTGAACAAAGATCATCTGCCCAGCTGCAAAACTCACAAAGACAAGCTGCATCAATAGCCCAAACAGGATAATAGTGATACTGCCTGCCAATAGCGCCTTCCAGCTGAATTCAGATAATCGAACAGACATGCTTCACCTATACTGTCTCAGGATCTTTTACAGATTGAGAAGTTTAGGAGCTGCCAGCACTAAACACATTGATCCAGCTCAATGCAGCTTACCTGTAAAAAAGCGGTATAGAGACTACATACAGCTCATATGCCTGGGACCCTGGCAAGCAATTATTCTGGAGCTCCAGAGACTCTTGATATAACCCACCACGGATCGCGCTTCTGCTTCACTCAACACCCCTTTCCAGGACGGCATTCTTTTTGTCCGTTGAAGCCCGTTTAAAATAGTATCTACCAACTGCTCATCACTATGATGCCATGCATGGGATGTTTCATTTAATGGCATAGCGGTGAGATAACCAGGCGCCCGTATATATTTCGGTATGGGCGATTCTCCCACTCCGTTCTCACCATGACAGGAGAGGCAGAAGCGTTCATACAGCGTTCTGCCTTTTGAAATTTCATCTGGGGTTGCAGGTTGTCCTGTAGCAGCCACGACGGCATAACCTTGCAATAGAAATAACAACATAACGATTAGACGTGTCATCTATTCCACCTGTACGTTTGGTTAACCATTCCAGTTATTACTTTTTTCGTTCATGTCGACCACCTATTCCCTTGGGATTGCTACAGCAAGGCGGCTCAGGTGCTCGCGCATTTTCCCGGGCCGTCTGATCCAGATATTGGAACCAGCCTGCTTTACGTAGAGACCACCAACCTGTTGAAGCGGGAAATCCAATCATCTCAAGCTGCTCGAGTATATGTTGATAATCCAGTCGGGTCTGATCATAGGTAACACGTATTCTTTGCTGCTCAGGATAAATGACAACCCGATTCATGCCCTGCAGTGCTGAGAGTGACGCTTCCAGCTGCAAGGCATCCGCCGGATGGGAGAGACCTGGCACACTGATCCAGTGACGGGTATCCCATGCCCCGCGCATCTTAATGAACTGATCTCTGCTCATTAGCTATCCTCACGTTGGTTTATCAAGACAATAGTAATCCTGGCTTAATCATCCTCAACCCTGAAATCTTGATGGCATCCGTTACACGTCTTTCCGAGCTTTTCAAACTGCACAAGTATGGCTTGTTTATCTTCCTGCTTTGCCACTTCCTGCAAAGCAACTGCTTCAAGTTTCAACTGATCTGTTAAGTATAAAAACTGATCCCACTGCTCCCAGATAGCGGGCAATGCCTCTGTTGGTTTTTGCAAACTACCCTCCGGGAACAGCGCAGGAATCTTACTGGAAGAGTGGCTGATAGTTTCGGCATGATTACTAATTTTCTCCGCATTAAATGGGATTTTTCCTTTTTTCATAATGCTGATTGAGCGCATCTGCTTACCAATCTTTTTCATCAATTCCATTCGCTCTTTCACAATACCTGTGGCCTTGCCATGTGCCATCAGTGCTACCGGCATCATGGCTAAGGCCAGCACAACAAGAAGTAATATGAATGGATAGGGTCTGTTAATTTTGTTCATCTATAGCCTCACATCTCTATTTCAATCCGCTGCGCAGGTAGTTCAGAAGCGCCCAGCGGTCTGTCTCTGAAAGAACTGTTTTGAAGGCCGGCATGGCAGAGCCGACGGAGCTCCCACCTTCACTGATCTTCCAGTAAAGATAGTCATCACGTGCCATCGGCATGCGCATGACAAAAGCAAGATCGGCAGGTGGGGGAATCAACCCGGCACCCGCCGGCCCATCTCCCCGACCGTTGACACCATGACAACCAAGGCAGTAACTCTTGTAGTGCTCTAATCCTTTCTCAAGAACAGCAGTGGTAGCCCGGAGGGGATTGGTTTGTCCTGCATAGCTATCCGGCAGCCGACTCATCATCCCTTTATGATGACTTGTCATGCCTCCAAACCAAGGCAACCAACGTATACCCCCGGCAAAGATGAACAGCACGGCACCTGCCAGAATAATCACAGCCAGCATGCCGCCTTTTTTCATCGCATTAACCTTTATTTGCTCTTGCCGCCACATCACGCTGCACCCAGCTCTGATAGATCTCTCTTGGCCACTTCGACTGGAACCAGGCAATGACCGAGATAATCTCCTCATCACTTAGTTTTTCACCCCAGGCAGGCATATCGCCCTGTCCACCGGGCGAACCGTTCTTGATGGTATGAAAGAGAATATTGAGCGGATGGTGCCAGGCATGTCCTGAACCATTCAGCGGAGGCGCGGGATATTTACCATCGGGCCCCGCCTTACGCCAGTTTTCGGCACCCTCACCCCGCTTGCCATGACAGGCGGCACAATTTTCTTGGTAGATACGGCCACCGGCACTGACCTGTTCGAATCGATACCAGTTCTTCGCAGGTGCTGCTGATGCTTGTGCCGCTGCTTTTGTTGTTGTGGTATTCGATGCCGTTGCCTGATCATCTGAACAGGCCACTAGTAGCAGGGAGAGTAAACCCAGCATAAGTAAATTAGATTTCAAAACACACGCTCCATTAATTGGTCATAGACCAGATCAATCGACTTAACCAAAATGGCTAATAGAGGAAAAGTAAAAAACTTTTAGGCGTGTAGCTGAGGGGGTCGCAACAGTGTGGATGGAACCGGGCCAGAAATCCCTGCGCTGAAATAAGTCTGAAACAGATGTCCCGTGGGAAGCTCAAAAGTGTACTCATTTCCCACGCAGAGCTGTGAACCAAATGATGAATCACAATGGTCGCTACAGCAGTCATCATGTAGTGGGGTTTCTGCAGACATTTCGACACAACCACTGTCATGCGAAATATCATCGCATCCCATCATGCGCATATGTGATGATGAAGCGGTATGGTTATCACCGATAACCGTTGTGAGGCCAAAACTGAATCCGAACGGAAGCAGACTGACGAGTATCGCCAGTATCACTAAGAACCGCCTGTTCATGAATTGCCGCATATAAGCCAGACAATCGCCTCTTTATGAACTACTGTCAAGTATAATCAAGGATCGATAAGTACCACGTTCTGCTCCCTGAAATCAGGGATATCATACAGAAGCCACTACATCCGACATCAGTCCAGTGAATAAGTTGCAGCCCCACTCTAATGAATGCTTCAGCAAACATGAAAAGGCCGAATGATAGCGTCTATTCTGTGTGCAAAAGTGAAAAAATAGAACGTATATCTGATCTGCCGCAATAATAAGTACTTTGTTAATTGCTAAACTAACAACCAGATCAAGGGGAGCCCTATGGACGAGACACTACAGCGCTTACTGGATGCCGAAAAAAAGGCTGAAACCATCGTACTTCAGGCTGATGAGGAACGGGAACGTATCATCCAGGGGGCACTACATGAAGCCCATGCTGAAGAGGAGCGTTTCGAGGCCCGCATACCGGAACTGCATAACGCCTTCATTGAAAAGGCCGAACAGCGCGCCATCCAGACCAACAGCGAATTAAAAAAACGCTATGACGAACACCACATGCAACTGCGGACAATTGCAGAAACCCGTGAAGCCGAGGCGTTAAACGCCGCATTTGAGCTACTGATCGATCCAGATGCCGATCTCTCATAGGGAGTTCATTGCAGTATAATGAACAACACTATCAACCAGGCCTACCTCAAGACCCGTGCGTCAGTCATGGCGGGGCAGCTGATTGATGCCACTGAAGTCGAATCCTATCTGCACACCCCCCTTCAACAACTGGAAAAAATGTTTGGTCTGGAGGGTCTCTCCGAACGAGGCTTGAGCGACGCCGAACTCAACAGGACGATTGAGCGGGGACTAATCAATACCTTGATGAACGAACTCTCTATCCTGTTGCGGCCTCTGAATGGCAGTGCAAGGGATATCCTGATCTACTGGTCACGCAAGTTTGAACTCTATAATCTCAAGGCATTGATTCGGGGCAAGCTGCATAATCTGCCTTATGATCAGATCCGCGAAAGCCTGCATATCCTCCCGGCACTGATCAGTCTGCCCCATGAGCAGTTACTGCGCACCGAGAATGTTCCGGAACTGCTTCGGCAACTGGAGCAGACCCCTTATGAAGGCATAGCACGACAGGCTCGGCGGGTGTTTGAAGAGAAGAATGAATCTTTCTCACTCGATGTAACCATCGACCACCGTTATTACACGGGCCTGCTTAAACACGCCCGAGCCTGCGATAGTGCTGAACAACCTCCCCTGTTGCGTCTGATCGGCTCTCTGATTGATCGTCAAAACTTGCCCTGGTTATTACGTTATCGGCTTAACTACATGCTCTCCCCGACGGAGACCTACTACCTGATGATACCCTCAGGCCGTCAGCTTCAATCTGACCTGTTAAAACAACTAGTCAATATGCAGGAGATTGAACAGATGCTGGAAGCACTACCCGCTCCATTAAATGACCACCTCGGCGAATGCACAAACATCATGGAGGTTGAACTGGCGATGGGAGAACGGCTCTCTTATCAGGCCAGGCGTTGCCTCAGCTTCAGCCCATCGGCAGTAACTCGTGCACTGGCGTATTTGATGCTGCGTGAACTGGATTTGAAACGAGTGTTCGCCATTATTCAGGGACGGGTACTCAAGCTGGATGAAGCACTGATACGCCAGGCCGCCGACATCAACACGGAGGTACGGCATGTTTAAGCCGCTACCAATGAAACAGGTACTGATCCAGCTGTTGCTGGATGATCTGCCTCAGGCAAGCCTGACCCTGGCAGAACTGGGCAGCTTCAGCCCCAACAGCGCCGATGAGTATGCCGAAAGTTTCCCCAACATTCCGGGCAAACAGTATCGCGATCGCTTTCAGCAGGCCCGCTCAAGATTGCAGAAAATCGAAACGCATGTGCAACTAACGCCCCCAGGAAAATCATTGGTTACTCATGTAATCAGCGACGCTGAACTTGAACAGACCAATGAATGGCTGGGCGAGGTCTGGGAGCGCTGCTCAGCCTATGAAGAACATTTTCGACGCCTGACAGATGAAGCTCACATGCTGGATCAACTGGAACAGGCACTCGACAATTTCTCAAGCCTGAATATTGATCTCGCCCTGTTACATGGCGAGCGTCTGTTTCTTGATCTGCATATCGGCATGTTGCCCAGCACCCATGTACCGCAACTGAAAGAGGCCATCGGTCTGGCTGATTATCTGCTGTTCAGTTACATGGAGAATGCAGGACACACCCATGTGATTATTATCGGTCCAAAAAGTAACCGTGAGAACGAGTTGAGCTCGGTACTTGATACGGCAGGCTTCCATGCGCTGGAGATCCCCCCTGAGTTGCAAGATGAACCCGGAAGGATTCGGCAGGATCTGCAACTGCGCCGTCAGAGTCTGGATCTGGAAAAACAACAGCGGGAAGAAGCCATGTCCGCCTGTGCGGATGAACTTCGCCCTACACTGGAGCAGTGTCGTGATGTTCTGATTATGGCTGAGCCCCTTGTTGCCATGGAAGATGCGGCACGCAGCGTGGGTGAACTGGCGATCATCACCGGCTGGGTGCCGGTTAAAACATTGCCAACGATCGAAGCGGAACTGCGTCGCACGTTAACCCATCCATTTAGCATCACAGCTACCACACCTACGCGAGAGCAACATAGCCAGGTACCTACCTTCCTGCCAACAAACTGGCTAACCGCGCCCTTCTCATCACTGGTTAAACAGTATGGCATTCCCCGCTATGGCGAGATCAACCCAACTCTGGTATTCGCCTTTTCGTTCATTGCCATGTTTGGCATGATGTTTGGAGATGTCGGGCATGGTCTGGTCATTGTTCTCGCTGCGTGGCTGGGTCGTAACAAACTCAATAGTTTCACCCCCTTTGTGATCTGTGCCGGTCTGTCTGCCACGCTGTTCGGTGTGTTATATGGCAGCCTGTTCGGTTACGAACATCTGTTCCATGCTATCTGGTTGCCTCCACTATCCGACCCGCTCTATATGCTGAGTATGGCGCTGCTCTGGGGCGTTGGTTTCATGGTGGTCATCAGCCTGCTGTATATTCATAACCGTCTGGTCTCGGGTGAATTGAGTCATGCACTGTTTGATACCAATGGCGTAGTCAGCATTACCCTCTACCTCAGTGTGCTGGGTGGCATCTATAATCTCTACCAGACCGGCAGCTTCGGCGTGGCGCCCGCCAGCATGAGTATTGTTACACTGCTTACCCTGCTTGCCTTCAAACTGATCGAGACTCACGCCACTCCCGGTGAACGCATGCTGGTCGCCACGATTGAAACCTTTGAAACCCTCACCGGTTATATATCCAACACCCTCTCATTCCTGCGTGTCGCCGCATTCAGTCTGAATCACGTGGCACTGGCAATTGCCGTGTTTACCCTGGCTGACATGATGGAAGGAACCGGCCACTGGCTGATGGTGATTGGCGGCAATCTGTTTATCCTGATCCTTGAAGGGGCCATCGTGACCATCCAGGCATTGCGACTGGAATACTATGAAGGTTTCTCCCGCTTCTTCTCAGGTGATGGAAAAGAGTTCACCCCCCTCACACTTTCACTGGAGGGTCTGAAATGATCATTATCATAGACACCAATCTGTGCCTGCTATCGAATGGTACAGAGACAGCAATCTCACATTACGGACTCAAGGAGTAAACCATGTACTGGCTGATTACATTGATGACCCTGGGCATTATCGGTCTGATCGTCACTGGCGTCATGATTGAACTGCATCCCACAAAGGCTATCAGCGGAAAACGCTGGTTCAAAACAGCCATTGGCAGCAATCTGTTTCTGTTTGTTGGTGCTCAGGCCCTGCTGGTGTTTTTCGGGATCCAGGAAGTCGCCGCCGCACCAGCCGTTGTCGCGGCCACAGGTGACATATCCATGGGCATGGGCCTGGGTATTATCGGTGTCGGCATACCGACCGCATTCAGTACCGTAGCGGCGGGCATCGCGGTAGGACCGATTGGTGCGGCCTCACTGGCGGTACTGGCTGAGAAGCCGGAGATATTCGGTCGCACGTTGATCTATCTAGGACTTGCAGAAGGTATCGCCATTTACGGCCTGGTGATGAGTATCCTGTTGCTGGATAAGCTCTAAAAAATATCATGATCCATATTGAAGAGAACAACCACCCTACCCGCATGCTCTTCATGGGCGAGGCGGCACTGACGGATGGTTTCAAACTGATCGGATTCGAGACTTGGGCAGATCCCTCGCAGGAGATGCTGGAGCAACAGCTTTCCCGGTTACTTAGAAAACGGGAGAAGGCCTTCATCATCCTGGGACACAAACTCGCTCACTGTGACTCAGTATTACTCAAACGAATCCGTTCAGAGGGGGGGCACATTGTGATTACTCAAGTCCCCTCACTGGCTGAACCAGACAACTTTCATTGTGAGATCGATGACAGACTGCAACAGCTTCTCGGTGGTGAACTGGAGTTTAGTCAGGAGTAGTTATGGAACAGGTAAAAGAACTAGAAACTGCCATTCTCAGTCGCGCCAACAGACTCGCCGTTGAGTATCGTGAACGTGCAGAGCGCAGTCGTGACAATATTATGCAGGAGGCGCACAAGCGACTGCATCTGCGAGAAGAACGGGAAGTGCTGCTGGCCAAATCAAAGGCTGAGCGCACCTTCCGCAGACAGGTACAGGCAAATGAACTGAAACTGCAAAAAGAGATGGATCACCTGCGCTGGAATCTGGTTATTGCCGTACAGCAACAACTGCGCGATCGCATTGGCGAATTGGTTGCGGATGAAACCAGCTACCTCCTGCTTCTGAAACAATTGATGGCCTCAGCGGCACGTTCATTTAAAGAGACAGAACTGAGGGCCTCATTCAATACGAGAGATCGCGACAGACTACAACCCATCTGGGACAACTTTTACAAAGAGGCCGTACAAGATAAAACCATCACACTTGAAACATCACCCATTAACACCATCGGTGGTGTAATCATCAGCAGCCATGACAGATCTATTCGATTCGACAACACCTTTGAAGGAAGAGAAGAACGACTGGCAGATAATTTACACCAGACTATTCTGGAGCGCCTCTTCCCTGCAGGTACCGTGCAAGATAACCTGAGCAGTATGCGATGAGCAGCAAAGACAAACTGGGCACCATCAGTGAAATCAATGGTCCGATCCTCACTATTCACTTACCGGGCATCCGTAATGGCGAGCAGGTAAAGATAGGTCAAATGGGTCTTTTTGGCGAGGTGATCGCCCTCAAGGGTGAAACCGCCTTAGTGCAATCCTATGAATCCACAGAAGGTGTTCGACCAGGAGAAGAAGTTGTCGGCTTGGGCCGCCCCCTCTCTGTTGAATTGGGGCCTGGTCTGTTGGGGAGTATTTTCGATGGCGTTCAGCGCCCCCTGGACAAAGTTTTCATTGAGTCGGGTGATCACATTGGTCGCGGTATCAATCTACCGGCACTGGACCGGGAGAAAGCATGGCACTTTATTCCTGAGCCCGGCCTTGAAATTGGCAACACCCTATCACCGGGACAACTGATTGGCCGCGTGCAGGAGAGTGCCATTATTGAGCATCGGATCATGGTGCCACCTACGCTTTCAGGTGTACTTACTGAACTGGCGCCAGAGGGTGATTATCGTCTGGATGACCCTATTGGCCGCCTGCAGCGACCGGAAGGGAAACAGAGCAAGCTGATGCTCTACCAGCACTGGCCCGTACGCACGCCACGGCCCTATCTGCGTAGAGATCACGGTCTCTCTCCACTGATCACCGGTCAGCGCATACTTGATACCTTCTTTCCACTGCTCAAGGGTGGAAAGAGTGCCGTACCCGGCCCCTTCGGTGCCGGGAAAACCGTCGTACAACAACAGATCGCCCGCTGGTCGAATGCGGATATCGTTATCTATGTCGGCTGCGGTGAGCGCGGCAATGAACTGGTCGATGTGCTGGAGACGTTCCCACAACTGCAGGACCCTTACTCGGGTCACAAGTTGATGGAGCGCACCCTGTTGGTGGCCAATACCTCCAACATGCCGGTTGTCGCACGCGAAGCCTCTATCTACGTCGGCATCACTATGGCCGAATACTATCGTGACCAAGGCTACGATGTCGTCATGTTGGCCGACTCCACCAGTCGCTGGGCAGAAGCCCTGCGCGAGGTATCAGGCCGACTGGGGCAGATGCCGGTAGAAGATGGCTATCCAGCCTATCTCGCCTCACGACTGGCGGCCTTTTATGAGCGTGCCGGCAGGGTGGAATCCCAAGGCTGCGGCAAAGGATCTGTCACCCTGATCGGCGCTGTATCTCCTCCCGGTGGTGACTTTTCTGAACCGGTCACTGCTCACACCAAAGAGATTATCCAGACCTTCTGGGCACTCTCAAAAGAGTTGGCCGATGCACGTCACTATCCCGCCATCGACTGGGTGGGCAGCTTCTCCGAGCATGTGGGTATCGCCGCGCAGTGGTGGCACAAGGAGGTCAATCCGGATTGGGAGCACAGAAGAAAACAGGCCCTTGGCTTACTCGCCAGAGATGCCGAGCTGTCTCGTATAGTGAATCTGGTCGGTCCTGAAGCACTCTCCTCCGCCCAACGCTGGGAGCTGGAAGGGGCATCGTTAATCAAAGAAGGTGTACTACAACAGAGCGCACTGGATCCGGTGGACACCTTTTCCTCACCCGAAAAACAGTTCCTGTTACTGGATATGGTGCTGATGATCTTTGAGCGCGGCTCAGAACTGATCGAACTCGGCATATCAGTACAGGAGCTTACCGACCTTCCCCTGATGGCCAAGGCGCGTCGTGCCAAGCAGACTTTCAGCAGTGAACAGTGCGACAAGATTCGGCTGCTTATGGAAGAATTCAAAGAGGCCTTCAGCAAGATCCGTCTTGAATATGCCAAGTTCAAGGAGCACACACAATGAGTGCAAAAGAGTACCGAACCGCCAGTTCAGCACAGGGCAGCCTGCTGGTCGTTGAGCATGCACCCCAGGTGGCCTTTGGTGACCAGGTGGTGATCCGTGATCATCTCAATAGACGACGCAACGGCCAGGTCATTCGCACCAGTGAGCATGAGGCGTTGATACAGGTCTTCGAAGGCACGGGCGATCTCGATCTGGAAAACACCTGGGTTCGTTTTCTCGATCAGTCGCTGGAGATCAATCTCTCACCAGAAATTCTCGGTCGCATCTTTAACGGTTTAGGTAATCCAAAAGATGATCGTCCGCCCATTCTTTCCAATGTTCGACGAAATGTTAACGGCTCGGCCATCAACCCTGCCGCCCGCAACTATCCCCGGGAGTTTATCCAGACGGGTATCTCCTCAATTGATGGACTGAACTCGCTGGTAAGAGGACAGAAGCTGCCGATTTTTTCTGCGTCAGGCCTGCCACATAACCGACTCGCCGCACAGATTGTCCGACAGGCCAAACTGGTGGATGAAGAGAGCAGCTTCTCCATTGTGTTTGCGGCCATGGGCGTCTCCTATGCCGATGCACGCTTCTTTCAGGAAGAGTTTGCCGACTCTGGTGTGCTGGGCAATGTGGTGATGTATATCAACCTGGCTGATGATCCACCCGTAGAACGCCTGGCACTTCCCCGTGTCGCCTTGACGGCAGCAGAGTATCTCGCCTTTGATCTGGATCGACATGTTCTGGTAGTCCTTACCGACATGACAAACTACGCCGAGGCGTTGCGTGAAGTCGCCACCGCCAAAGGTGACGTCCCTTCTCGTAAAGGCTATCCCGGTTATCTCTATTCTGATCTGGCTGAGATCTATGAGCGTTCCGGAAGAATCAAAGATCGTCACGGCTCTGTTACGATGGTGCCGGTTGTCACCATGCCGTCAGACGATATAACTCACCCGATTCCTGACCTCACGGGCTACATCACCGAGGGACAGATCGTATTAAGCAGAGATTTGCATAATCAGGGGGTCTATCCACCTGTGCATATCTCTCCTTCTCTTTCCCGCTTGATGAAAGATGGTATCGGTAAGGATGATACCCGCGAAGATCACCCGCGAGTGGCTAACCAACTCTATGCCATGTATGCCAAGGCTCTGGAGACACGTAACCTGGCCGCTATTATTGGTGCCGAAGAGTTGTCTGAACGTGATCGACGCTATCTGAAATTTGCCGAGGCCTTTGATAGTCAGTTTGTTGGCCAGGGTGAAGATGAAGATCGCTCGATTATCGAAACCCTCAATCTGGCCTGGGAACTGTTAAGTATGTTCCCGAAAGATATGTTGACCCGGGTACAGGAAACCGATCTGGCTAAATACCATCGTTCGGCGGATTAGTGTGGAGTAATCTGACCCCATGACACAGCAGCTTATAAAGGTACCCCCGACAAAAAACACCCTGCTTGAGATGAAAAAGCAGGTACGTTTTCTTGAAGATGGTCATGCCTTGCTGGAAAGGAAACGGGAACTGCTGACACGGCTGGTGTATGAACGGGTGGGTGAATATCAGAAACTAAGAAAAGAGACCCACACTTCTATCAAGGAGGCCTATCACTGGCTGGGCGTGGCACATCTACGCATGGGTAGCCGGGCGCTCCAACAGGCCGGACTGGGTATCGCACCGACGCTGCAGATCAATATTATTCCAAAACGTAGCATGGGTGTTGAATACCCGGCCATCTCAACAGAATCACTCACCATGGAACCAGTTGGACTGTTAGGTACTGATACCAGCTTCGATGAAACGCGAAAAGGCCTCACAGAAGCAACTGAGATGCTAACCCGTCTGGGAGAGTCAGAGATGGCCCTGAGTCGATTAATGGCTGAGCAGCGTAAGGCACAAAAACGAGTCAATGCACTCAAGTACAATATTATTCCCCGTTACCGCGCAACCATCCGCTATATCGAATCCGTATTGGAAGAAGAAGAGCGTAATGTACTCTTCCAGATAAAGCTACTTCGGGAAAAAGAGCAGAACTGAAATAGATCAACCTGATTACCCATCACATTCAATCATACATCACTGAAACAAAATGAGATGCTCGAATAGTGAGATACAGCCCCTGACGCGACATTCATACCACTGAGCAATAGAATATGCCAGACCGAGAGATTCTATTCAGCACTTCAGGTCTTAAACTGCCGCACCAATGTTTGTAGATCAGTAGAGAGACTCGACATCTTCCCGCTCGCCGCCAAGGTATGTTCAGCCCCCAGAACAGTCTGCTCCGCCATATCGTTTATACGAATGACATTTTTGTTAATCTCTTCTGCTACTGCACTCTGCTCTTCTGCCGCACAGGCGATCTGTGCACTCATACCACTAATTCGCTCAACTGAATCAGCAATGGCATTCAACGAACTACCTGCAACACCTGCATGTGCAACAGCCTCCTGAGCCTTTTTACTACTCTCTATCATGACCTCAACAGCCTGACTTGTACCACCTTGAAGACTGACTATCATCTGCTCAATCTCACCCGTCGACTCCTGTGTTCGGCTGGCAAGGGTACGCACCTCATCTGCAACAACAGCAAATCCACGTCCCTGATCGCCTGCGCGCGCTGCCTCAATGGCCGCATTCAGCGCCAGTAGATTGGTTTGTTCTGCCACGCCACGTATAACATCCAGGATCCCGCTGATATCAGTACTGTTTTTCTGCACATTTCCGATAACAGAGGAGGCATTTTCAATTTCTGTTGCCAACTGATCAATGAGCATCACCGTTTCGGATACAACGCTTGACCCCTTCACCGTCTCTTCATTGGCCTGTTTGGCTGCTTCCGCAGTGGCACCCGTATTACTCGCAATTTCTTGCACAGTCGCACTCATCTCATGCATGGCTGTCGCCAACTGAGTGGTTTCTGTCAGCTGAATCTGTACGGCTTCGGTTGTCTCGCCAGTGGTACGTGAGGTCTGTTCCGACGTAACAGCTAACTCCGTAGTTGCACTATTTACTTGATGCAGACTGTTACGGAATTTATCCAACATTGCATTAAGTGATTTTGCCGTCATGCCCACTTCATCATTACTATTTATATCAATTGTCCGCGTAAGGTCGGATTGCTCTTCAATATCCTTGATGATATTGCTAAGTTTCAAAATGGGTCTTGTCCAGGCTAAAGCGAAAAACAGACCGATAGCCACAGCGATTGCCGTTAGGATCAACGCAATAGCGATACTCATGTAGTTCACTTGCGTTGAGAGTTCAGCGGCTGCCCTGAAGGCCTCTTCTTCATCTATTTCACTCAGAATGGCCCACTCTACGCCCTCTATTTCTAATGGGGAGTAAGCAGATAGTACGTGGACATTTCTATAATCATTGACCGACTGAACACCCTTCTCACCATTAATAGCGGCCTTTGCTGTTTCGGAAGAGATCGCTTGCAAACCTATACTGGTATTCTTCGCCTCTATCAGTCTTACCACTGCATCTGAAACACCCGACTCAGCAATCGCCTTAAGGTAGCCCGGCTTATCTTCAATTAGGAACCGGCTCATGCTACGCATTGTGCCATTACTGCCTATGATATAGGTCTCACCTGACTCACCCAGCCCTGCTTCTTGCCATTTTTGGTTGTGGGTCATTATGTTATTGATGTAATCAATCGGCATCTGGAATATCAGTACACCAATCTTTTTTCCATCTTCAAATATGGGGGACGCAATAAACGCAGCTGGATCCTGATAAGAAGGCGGATAAGCATCAAAATCGGTCAGATAACTAAACCCGGGTGATGTCGCCGCGTTGGCTTTGGCAAACGCTATACCAATTCCTGTATTTGCAAATGCACCATCTTTCAATGAAGTTGTGTAGTCCAGCTCTTTAAAGACTGAATAGATAATATCCCCACTCTCCGGATCGGCCAGGAAGATATCGTAATAACCGAACTCTTCCAGGAAGCCTGTGAATATGGGATGAAATTTTGAATGGAGTTTAGCGTAACGGCTTTTTTCTCCCATATCGACAAGCTTATGCTTCTCACCAAGGGGATTCTTGTTTGCAAAAATCATCCGGTGCTGAAGCGCAACTGAATCATCATCCAGCTGAGTAACCCAGGAGCTACTGTTTGATTGTCCACCAGAGTTACGTCGCTGGTATTCAGCTGCAAACTCTTTTTCATAATACTGTTTCAACTCAGTACGCATTTCTCCAACATCGGTTATATCCATTTCATAGGTATAGCGGTTAAACGCTCCACTAAACCCGCGCATGGCATCAACGGCCGTTGTGCTATGTGCAAAAGTCCGAATCTGCTTCTGAATGGTGCTGAAGTAATCCTCAATGCGGCCCCTGGTGAGGTCACGCACAGCAATTAGATTATTATTGGCCTTCTCTTCCAGCGCCGTTCGACTGGCATCCATAGTGACAGAATTAAGTATAAAGCTGGTGAGTACGATTGGTACAGCCGCCAACAGGGCCGCCCCAATCATGATCCGATGTTTGATTAGCATAAAAATACCCGTTTAAATACTACGCGGTGCACTCCATGCTGTGCGATAAGTTCGATGCTCAGAAATGTCACTCTGGAGTCATCTTATCTAAAGATTAGGACATGTGATGTACTAAGTAATCGTCAGGTATGTGTAAACCTTTACTTTTTTTTAGTGAGTATTTAAGAGCTCGTTTAAACCTTGAAAATATCTAACAGGTTTCAGTTATATAACTGATCAGGTGAAACAGTACGTGTAATCAAAAGGCATGAGTATTAACTCATTGTTATTAATAGTAGATAATCATCAACTGACCCACACTTTCAAGCAATAGGCTACGTGCAATAAGCGCTCATCCGCCTATTTCTACACCATTAATAGGCCAATACCCCTATAAACTTGTATTTCCACAAGAAAAGGCTATATACATTAGTTATCACATTGGCAGGTTTTTTGTGTGGTTTAACATCAAACAAGGGAGTTGTTGAGATGAAAGACTACATTATCCGTAGAAAGGGGTTGCCTTATAGCTACCACATGCTTTGGGTTTCGTTGGCGGTGTCACTGATCATACTGACACCTATCTATCTGCTACACAGTATGTCCTATCTCTCTACCGAAGTAACCGTTTGGATTACCATGGGCGTGATATTAACGGCGGCAATTTACGAATCCTTTCTACTCTTCATTCTAACCCGCCACATGCTTCACAAAACCGATGACCCGGAAAAAGCATCCAGTAACCACAATTACAACAGCCCTTCTGAATCAAAAAGTTGAAAATTTATACTTCTCCCGCTTCAAATTTTTAGCCGTGAATTCCAATTCAGTAAACCAGGTGACTGAATCATCTACCATAGAAGGGTTACCACACAGGTAGACCATATCTTTTGCTGAATCAGGCTTGAGGGCTTCAAACATCACGTTGACCCTCCCCGGCTTTTCATGACCCGCTGGTGACGCCGGCATCTTGCGGCTGTAACAAGCGTGAAAACTGAAGTTTGCATACTCTTTTTCCAAAGCAATGAACTCATCACCATAGATCAGCTCTTCAGGTGTCCTAACACCCATTACCAAAGAAATTTGCAGGTCAGTATTCTGCTGCATACGTCGCTCAAGGTCAGGTAACATAGCCCTGTATGGGGCAACGCCTGTCCCTGTTGCAATAAAAATGTAGCGTTCCGGATCTGTCCGGGGAAGCGTGAGAGCCCCGAAGGGCCCACTCATTTTTGCAGACTCACCGGGTTTGGTATTCATAAAGTATTCTGATGCTGCACCATTCGGCACAGCAGTAATTGCAAAACTAAACTCCCGGTTGTTTCTTAGATCATCAACACGACCGACTGCACTATAACTCCGGCTCTTCTCTTCACCTTTATATTTAAAATCAAGAGAAAAAAACTGACCCGGCAGATAACTGATCACACCATCATCTTCACGCTGATAGGTGAGTTCAACTGTTCCCGGAGCGAGTGTTCGCTTCTTCATCAATATTACGGTATGTCGGGGACTAGGCATAACTGACACTCCTCTGCTAAATATGATAGCATCCTATAATCATTATTTAATATACTTGTTTATATACCATGCGAATAACATATAATCAATATATTATATACTTCTTTATGTAGTGGGATATAACATGCGCCTAACCACGTTTTCAGACTATACCATCCGAGTACTTATTTATATTGGGCTCCGGCCAGGAGAAATGGCCACCATTGGAGAATTGGCCGATACCTATGCCATTTCTAAAAATCACTTAATGAAGGTGGTTTATCACTTAGGCCAGCAGGGTTATGTGGAGACGGTGCGTGGAAAAGGCGGAGGCTTTTACCTGGCACTTGATCCCCATGACATAAAAATCGGTGAATTAATTCGAGGAACGGAACAGGGCACCGTGTTGACATCCTG
This sequence comes from Sedimenticola sp., assembly GCA_026196795.1. Lineage (GTDB taxonomy): Bacteria > Pseudomonadota > Gammaproteobacteria > Chromatiales > Chromatiaceae > Sedimenticola. The sequence goes on along the minus strand of JAPHUE010000136.1, from coordinate 6,170 downwards.
CTTTACCACAGATAGCACAGAGTGTCGTATTGAAACAGCCTGTCAATTGAAGGCTATGCTGGAAGAATCGACGACGGCGTTCTATCAGGTATTGGACAACTACACACTGGCCGACCTGCTGAAAAAGACAGTCAAGCTGAAGAAGCTTCTATTAATATAGAATCAATCCAATCAGAATATCCCTGCATTACGAAGAAGAAGAGCAAGAACCAGTTCACATTTTATTGTTCACGCAGTGAAATATAGTCCCCAAGGGAAGCGTGATACTCATAACATGGTATAAACTCTCACGACTTTATATCAGGGACGGTGAATATAAAACCAAGAAATTCACTGCAACCACTTAATCAAACAATGTTTAGCTTCTTCAAAAGAAAACCGAAAAAGAAACGCATCGCTTGCGGAGATACAACCGCGCCCAACACCACCATCTCTTATGATCCCGACCTTGTAGATTTACTAAAAGATGACCATCAATCCCTTTTGATGCACTATATGCGGATTGAAAAGAAAGCTAAGGAACAGCGTTTTCGGGAAGTGTGTAATGAACTGGCTCAATTTAAGTCTCTTTTTCATCAACATATTATGCTGGAAAACGTAAAACTTTATGTTTACCTGAACCGTACTATCTCCAAGGATACGGATAACTGCGAAACAATCAAAACCATGCGTAGAGAGATGCGCCATATTGGTAAAGCAGTCAACCAGTTTATAGATCGCTATAACATATGGCCCTGGAATGATGCGATGGAGAGGGATTTCATGCCCGACCTGCAACAGATAGGCAGTGCATTAGTCGAGCGGATAAAAACGGAAGAGGAGCACTTATACCCGCTCTATAATCCGCCTGTACAGATAGATGTGTCATAACGATACGAGTGCATCGTTATGACAGCATTAGCATCCAGACTTTACTATTGGATTAACGGGTAAAATCAATCTGCCCTTCTGGTAATAAATAGAGAACCAACGCCTGTCCATTCGTTACCGTTGGTCGATGCTGCGACTCTGGCGGATAAACACACCAGCCACGAGGTTTTCCATCAAACAAAGCGCCCTCTGTAATCGGTAGCACCATACAGACTTCACCTAACGGATGGCGATGATGGGGGCCCGCAATATCGATCAGGTCCACCACATCAACACTCAATTGACCGGTTTCATCTGCAGGTTCAATCACCCGGCCAAAGCGCCTTCCCTCATCACCTTGCGCACACATCCAACCGGCCTTAATGGCTTCATGGCAGGCCTTATCGATCGACTCAAATAACTCGTTTCCGGGTGGATACTTCGCCGTTAGTGCACCTTCAAGCGCTTTATCGATAGGCATCTGTGAAACCATATCAGTAAGCGGCTTGAGCAACTGCTGAAATTGTTCGACATTCATATGCACTGGCTCCTTAATTTTTGTGTCAGTAATAATCAGAATAACCTGTTTAGTGACACGATAACAGCTTGCTTAAATCAACCATAAATAATATGTGTTTTTATGAGCAATCGGTGATTACACGGCCAAATACCATCATGTTTATAAGTGTAATCACTGAAGATTATCGTTGCTCATTCCCATTGAGAGCGTTATAAACGAAGACAGGTTGCGTGTATTTCCATCAGCCTACCATCAAGTAACAGGATTTTAGCCATGTGGTTGTCTCAACAAAAAATGCAGCAGCTCTCCAAGGCAATAGAACACCTCACTCTAAGCCATGATTGCTCAGAAGTAAGGCAGCAGGTGGGATATGACCTACTTGAATTACTTGATGCAGATTATTACGCATCTTTTATCTGGGACCAGCAAAGAAGCTGTTTTCGGGAGCGTGTATCGATCAACATGGATGCAGCTAACCTACAAAACTATGAACACTATTTTCAACATCACGACCCTATCACGCATAAACTTCAGCGATATCAATCTACGGTTCCCGTACGCGCCGTCATGCCACAAAAAACACTCGTTAAAACAGAGTTTTATAATGACTTCCTTAAACGCGACGGCCTACATTACGGTATAAATCTGTATGCGCACGACCATACCGTAAACATTGGCGACATCCGGATTTGGCGTGCTAAAAATCGTCCCGACTTTTCCAGTGACGAGATTGCACTTCTGGATCTTATTAAACCCTGCTTCATCAATGCCATGCGTAATATTAAGACACTGAAAGATGAGACTTCATCGCCAATTCAGTCAATCCTTGTTGATTCCATCGCGACTCAAATAACAGCTCGGGAGAATGATGTTTTACTGGGGATTATCAATGGCAGTCCTGACAAGGTCATCGCACGTGAACTAGGGATCTCATTCTCCACTGTTCGCACGCATATTAACCGCCTGTTTCAGAAACTTGAGGTCAGCAATAGGACCGAACTTGTGCGTAGGGTTTCCAGTGCTACGTTTAGCTGACATCAACAATCTTGTCGATACCCTCTCCCCTCAATACATACGAAACTAAAAGCCTCTCAAATTATAAAAAGGAGGCGATAATGAACTCACAGCCATACACACTGTTATCCTTGGTCGCGGTATGCATCTCCAGCATTGGCACTACACTGGCAGCCAATACCGTCCCGACTACCGACCACGTACTGATTGAACTCTCTGTTACAGAAGCCGCAGAGAAGATCCGCCGCAAAGAAATCACTAGCACCCAGCTCACTCAAGCACTGTATCGCCGTATAGAAGCGAACAAACAGTTGAACGCCTTCATTACGCTCGACAAAAATCGTGCGCTCGAAAAAGCACGGCAGGCAGACCGGATCACCGCTTCAGGAAGACCACTACCTCCATTGCATGGTATCCCGCTTGTTCTGAAAGATAATATTGATGCCATTGGCTGGCCAACTACGGCGGGCACACCGGGCCTACTGAACAACTACCCAGGACAGCATGCCCCTGTCGTCGATAAACTGATTGATGCAGGTGCCTTCATTCTGGGTAAAAACAACATGCACGAATTGGCATTTGGGATTACCAGTGACAACACCCATTTTGGATCAGTCGGCAATCCCTACAATGCCCTGATGACTCCAGGAGGCAGTAGTGGCGGCACGGCTGCAGCAATCGCCGCAAGAATGGCCCCTGCCGGCTTAGGTACCGACACGGGAGGATCGGTAAGAATACCGCCTGCCTTGACTGGTACCGTTGGATTCAGACCCACAGTTGGCCGTTATTCTCAGGCAGGCATTGTTCCCATCTCTCATACCCGCGACACCGCCGGCCCCATCACCCGCACAGTCGAAGATACCATTCTTATCAATGGTATTATAACCGATGGCCCAACCCAGATTGAGCCTGCCGATCTAAAGACCGTACGATTAGGCGTGCCCCGCGACTACTTCTATCAGAACTTGGACAACACTAGCCGTCCAGTTATTGAGGAAGCACTCAACCGACTAAAGGAACAGGGGGTTACTTTAGTGGCCGCTGATCTTCCTGGACTTCATGAACTCAATGAAAAGATTGGGTTTCCATTAGCTATCTACGAAGTGCTGCGTGACATTCCAAAGTATCTTGATAAGAGTCAGGCTCAAATAGCATTTTCTGATGTAATAAAACAACTTGCCAGTCCGGACGTGAAATTTGTCCTGGGCGAGTTAGCCCTGGGAAAAGACGGCAAAATCGGCACCGAAGATGATGCCATACCCACTCAGGTTTACCAGGAAGCAGTCGGCGAACACAGGGCGAAACTTCAAACGCTCTACCAAGAGTATTTTGCAAAAAATAATCTTGACGGTATGCTCTTCCCAACTACCCTGCTACCGGCAAGACGCACAGCTATCAGTGCAAAGACAGTTGACTTGAATGGCCAACAGGTCCCGACATTCCAAACATACATCCATAACACTGACCCTAGTAGTAATGCTGGAATTCCGGGCATCACGCTTCCGATCGGAATGACCTCTTCGGGTCTACCGATAGGGTTGGAACTGGATGGACCCGCCGATAGCGATGAACAAATACTAGCTATTGCACTTTCAATTGAATCGCTTTTTGAAAAACTTCCGGCACCCCATCTCTCAACAGGTGAGTAATCCAATCCAGTGAACTTTTAACTAATAAGCGCTTCCATACTCAACTGATCATCGCGGCTTAGGTGAGTGATGATCAGTTGGGTTACCCTTAAATCCATCGTTTTGTGCTTTTTATCCAGTTTCGGTTCATACTCATTTCATCCGATCTAACTACGCGAGGTTCGTCGCATGAGAGAGACTGCTTATCGTACCGAAAAGGACAGCATGGGTGAATTGAATGTGTCTGCTGATGCTCTCTATGGCGCGCAGACCCAACGCGCCATTAACAACTTTCCGATCAGTGGTATTAGCTTACCCAAGCGATTTATCCATGCCGGCATTGTGATCAAAAAGGCCGCCGCCGAGGTCAACCGTGATCTTAAACTGCTGGCTCCCGATAAGGCAGCTGCCATCATCCATGCCGCCGACACCCTGCTAAACGACCTGCCTATGGCACAGTTCCCGGTTGATGTTTTCCAGACCGGCTCTGCCACCAGCACCAATATGAACATCAACGAAGTGATTGCCAACCTGGCGAGTAAGCAAGGTGTTGAGGTTCATCCCAATGATCATGTCAATCTCTGCCAGAGCAGCAATGACGTCATACCCAGCATGATCCACCTCTGTGCGGCGATAGCCCTAAAAGAACAACTCATCCCCGCACTGGAAACTGTCGCCGGTACGATCATGCAACGTATTGCCTCTATGGATGCCATCTGCAAGACAGGGCGAACGCACCTGATGGATGCCATGCCAATTCGCATGAGCCAGGAGCTATCCGCCTGGGCTAATCTGATCAGAGAAAATATCGCACGCATTCAGGATACCGAGATACGCCTGCATCAACTGATGCTCGGAGGAACAGCGGTAGGTACCGGCATTAATGCGCACCCTGACTTTGCAACGCGAATCGCTCAGTGTCTTTCTCAACAGACCGGCCTTGTACTCTGCGTTCCCACCGCACTTATCACGGACCTAAGCAATCAAAGCACGGCCGTTGAACTGTCAGGGCAACTACGAACAACGGCGCAGGGGTTGCACAAGATTGCCAATGACCTGCGCTGGATGAACAGTGGACCAATTGCTGGACTAGGTGAGATCTCACTCACGGCTCTGCAACCAGGCTCCAGTATCATGCCAGGCAAGGTCAACCCGGTGATACCCGAGGCGATCATGATGGTTGCCGCACAGGTGATCGGCAATGACACCACTATTGCTATGGCCGGTCAGTCGAGCAATTTTCAACTCAATACCATGTTGCCGCTCATTGCCTACAATCTGCTGCAAAGTATTGAACTATTGAGTAATGGATCAATATTACTAGCAGAGAAGAGCATCGCCGACTTCAAAGTCAATGAGAAGAAGATGCGGCAAGCGCTGTCACTTAATCCCATATTAGTCACGGCACTGAACCCGATAGTCGGCTATCAGAAGGCCGCCGAGATCTGCAAGCAGGCCTATGAGGAAGAGCGTAGTGTTATCGATGTAGCGCAGGAGCAGACCGGTCTCAGCCGTGATGAGCTGGAAAAATGGCTTGATCCTCGACTACTGACCCACCGAGGCATTCACTCTGACCCTTCAGAAAAAGATTAAGGCGATATGAAACAGAACAGCTTGAATCAGGGTCATAGAGATTAAGGGCCCATAAAAAGGCAGACTCAAATAGCAGGTAGATATGATGAAACAGGCAAAACTGAATGTTGGACAACTGGTACACCACAAGCTGTTTGACTATCGCGGCGTGGTCTACGATGTAGATGCCGAGTTTCAGCTCTCTAATGAGTGGTATGAGATGATGGCTAAAAGCCGTCCACCAAAAGATGAACCCTGGTATCGGGTGTTGGTCGATGGCTCTGAGCAGGAAACCTATGTTGCCCAGTGCAACCTGGAGCCAGACGAAAGCCACCTACCTATCGAACACCCCTATATCAACCAACTATTCACTCACTTTACCGGTGAGCGTTACCTCACAGGCCGGATAAACTAACGGGCCCTCATAGCTATTGATTTGAACAATTTCTCCAAAACGTACGCCATCGCTACAACAGCTATAGCGCTGCAGAGTTCAATCACGCCCTATTCCCTACTTTCCCCAAGTTGATCTCACTCCCATTCCCTTGCAGACTAGAGGGCTAAAGCAGTAACCAGGAGTAACAGTC
>JAPHUE010000078.1 GCA_026196795.1 Sedimenticola sp. | reverse complement strand
TGTTGCATTGTCCTGCAACTCCACCGCTTGGCCATTGGCGCACGGCGTCTGTTGAAACTGCACCACGCCCTCTGCCGCAGGACAACGATATACATTCGCCCTACCGATCAGTGGGAGTGACAACAGCAGTAAAAGTGTGACCCAGCACGCAATAGCGCCGGTACACTGTTTATGAATAGGGCGATCCTGCCCTGGTGTAGCAATCATCCTTGATTCTCCTGTCTATACTGTCATCAGTTGCTGTGACTGGCAGAAACTGTAACTCCGGGTATGATGTAGATGGAAACACGCAAGCCAAATTGTGGATGGTCAACAGCTACCCTTATGCCCAAGACACCCAATACCCCATCGCCCAGTGACCTGACGTTTATTAACCGTCAGCTGAAACAGCAGCTGAAGGCACTGTCTCGAGAGGCCGCTCATAACGAGCAGGTACTTAAGCGCTTCCATGATCGTGAGCTGACCTTACTGGCAACCGAAACCCTACCTGAGCTCCTAAGCTGTCTGGTCGACGGCATGAAATCCTCCTTCGATCTGCCCCACATTAAACTGGTACTGCATGACCCGGATCACGAACTACGCCACCTCCTGCTGCACTCCGGCATAGAGCCTGACAGCCTGCCCGATATCCGTTTTGTTGATCAGATCAGTCAATACACACCCAAACTCTCACGATACAAAAGCCCCTGGCTGGGCCCCTTTATAAGCGGGGATCACGCCCCACTCTTTCAAGACAACCCGTTAATAAAGAGTATTGCCATACTGCCCATGCTTCGCCGCAGTAAGCTAGTCGGCATTATGGGTTTAGGCAGCCGTGACCAGAACCGCTTCACCCGCCATCACGCCAGTGACTTTTTGAATCGCCTGGCCACTATCAGCGCCATCTGTCTGGAAAATACCGCCAACCGAGAACATCTGGTTGTGGCCGGCACAACGGACGCCTTAACCGGACTGCACAATCGGCGCTATCTGGACCGACGCCTTGAAGAAGAGGTGACCCGCGCACTACGCTACCAGCATCCACTCAGTTGCCTGTTTATCGATGCCGACCATTTCAAGCGTGTCAACGACACACACGGACATGGCGCAGGCGACAGCGTTTTACGTGAAATTGCCCTTCGAGTTAAAGAGTGTCTTCGCGCATCCGACATTGCCACCCGATTTGGCGGTGAAGAGTTTGCCCTGCTGCTCCCCCAAACCGATGCCACTGAGGCCTGTACACTGGCTGAGCGTATTCGCCAACGCATTCAGGATAAACCTATTGCCGTTCATGGTGGTGAAAGCGTAGCGGTAACCGTCTCTATCGGCGTCGCGCCCATGCGTTTCGAACAAAACAATCCGGTAGAGGCCGTCAGTAAAACACTGCTGGATGAAGCTGATCGATCACTCTATATCGCCAAGGCTTCAGGACGCAATCGAATACAGTTGGCCGAAATCTAAACCCGCACACTCCGTCAGCTCATCTCCCTACTGAAAATCAATATTGAATGACAGCATGCCAATAAAAACCGTCAGAATAACGTCGCATTAAGACATTCTTGCTGTAAGCGATATCTGAAAACAATCTACTTCTTATCTTTAAGCAACGACGCCAAATCAGCAAACGGATTATGTGTTGCACTGGTCTGCTTAGACTCTTCCGAAGAACCATACTCTGAATCAATATAACGAGAGTGTTCGTTATCATGACAATAGAGACAGAGCAGCTCCCAGTTACTGCCATCCAGTGGATTATTATCGTGATTATGATCACGATGATGCACGGTCAGCTCACGCAAATTCTCCCGGGTAAACTCACGGGCACAGCGCCCACATACCCACGGATACATTTTCAACGCGCGTTCACGGTAGCCCTTATCACGTTCATCTCTATTTCGCCTGGCTTCAGCCACAACCGCATCAAGCTTAGTATTTGAATCGTCTTTAGAAGACATTGTTTAGCTCACTCCTCGAGTGCCCCAGTTTTCAGCGATCACCACGGGGATCATCGACCCCGGTGTCCCGACGCCTGATACCCTCTTTCTGCAACTGCTTGGCAGCCTCCAAGTTTGGAGCCGAGGGTGCGCTATCGGGGTTGGGATTCACCACGATGGACTCTCCAGGGTTGATACGCGGCGCCGGTACGAAGCCACCACCTTCACGGCTTCCTGGGTTGACCCGGTTCGCTGCACCAGGATCGACGCCATCGACCCGGCATTTCCACGGCATGGTGTAGCACAGCATCGCCGTTCCCTGGCCGCTAT
>JAPHUE010000215.1 GCA_026196795.1 Sedimenticola sp. | reverse complement strand
TGGTCTTGACCGACATCATGCAACAGGCAATCTGGATGAGAAATATAGGCTATAGGCACAACTTAACTCCCAAAAAGAATGTAAAATTCGCTTAACACATCCACTCTATTCTTTTCCTACGCAACAGGCAAAAAAGGCTCATGGGTCCACACCATCTCGACACACTCTTCTCCCCCAAAAGTATCGCTGTTTTTGGCGCCAGTGAAAAAACTGACAGTGTGGGGACACGGGTTTTCAAGAACCTCATCCAGGCAGGGTTTAAGGGAGAGCTCTATCCGATCAACCCTAGCCATAAATCTGTGCAGGGGCATACCTGCTATAAAGCCATTGCCGATATTGAACATGGGATTGATCTGGCTGTCATTGCGTCACCAGCCAAGACCGTGCCAAGCATTATCCGTCAGTGCGGTGAACAGGGCGTTCATTCAGCGGTGATACTCACTGCCGGATTTCGTGAAACAGGCCCTGCCGGCGCGCGCATGGAGCAGTCTATTCTTGAAACAGCGCGGCACTATAACCTGCGACTGGTCGGACCTAACTGTCTCGGCATCATGCGCCCCAATGTCGGCCTGGATGCCACATTCCTGGAAACACCCGCACCTGCTGGTGGACTTGCCTTGGTCTCGCAGTCCGGTGCTCTCTGTACTGCCATTCTGGACTGGGCTAAACCCCATCAGCTGGGCTTCTCCACCGTCGTCTCATTAGGCAATGCCAGTGATGTCGATTTTGGTGATGTATTGGACTACCTGGCCTCTGATTATAAAACCAGTGCCATTCTGCTCTACATCGAAGGCATCCATGATGCTCGTGCCTTCATGAGTGGACTGCGAACGGCCGCCCGAGCCAAACCGATTATTGTGTTGAAGGTTGGACGGCACACCAAAAGTTCACAGGCTGCCAGCACACATACCGGCGCCATGATTGGATCGGATGACGTCTTTGATGCGGCGCTGGAACGGGCCGGTGTGGTCAGAGCCATGACATTCGGCCAGCTGTTTGCAGCCGCAGAGATCCTTTCTGCAGGGAAAAAGGTCAATGGCAACCGACTCGCCATTATTACCAACGGCGGCGGCCCCGGCATCCTGGCCACAGACCGGGCAGAGGATCTGCGGGTAGAGATCGCCCAATTAGGGGCCGATACAGTCCAGCTATTGGATAAACAGCTACCGGGAAACTGGTCGCACAGCAATCCCATTGATATTACCGGTGATGCGCCAGCAAAAACTTATGGAGATGCGGTCAAGGCATGTATCAATGACCCGAACGTCGATGGCATTCTCACCCTGTTTACCCCATTACCCATGAGCGATCCGATGGTGGCCGCTGAATCGGTCATTGAGGCGGCCAGGGAGCGGAAGGGCAAACCTGTTCTGGCCTGCTGGATGGGGGAAACCCGCATTCGGGAAGCGCGAGAAAAACTCTCTTCTCAGCACATTCCCAGCTTTATCACACCAGAGCGGGCCGTAGAGGCATTTGCCTATTTGTCCCGCCACTGCCAAAACCAGAAACTGTTACAACAGACTCCCGGGCCACTCTCCGATCTACGTGACCCGGATGTGGAGGGTGTCAGACTGATCATGGAGTCTGCCCTTTCGGAAGGCCGGTCACTGCTCACTGACATGGAGTCAAAAGCGATCCTGCGCGCCTTCCATATCCCCTGCACGCAGACCATTGAAGCCAGCACCCCGACCCAGGCATTAGTAGCCGCCGAGACTGTCGGTTTTCCTGTCGCCATGAAGATCAACTCGCCCGACATCAGTCATAAATCAGATGCGGGTGGCGTCAGGCTGAATATCAATACCGCCCCCGAGGTACACTCCACCTATAAATCGCTGCTTGAATCGGTAGAGAAACGGCATCCGGAGGCCAGGATACTTGGCGTGACCATTGAACCGATGTCCGCCAGCCCAAATACGCGGGAGTTGATGGTAGGCGTAAAGCGTGATCCCGTATTCGGCCCCGTCATCGCCTTCGGGTCTGGCGGTACAGCGGTTGAGATTCTACGTGACAGCGCAGTGGCTCTACCCCCGCTCAATAGCCTGCTCGCTCAGCGTCTGATCGCCAGAACACGGGCTGCCAACTTACTGAAACCGTTCAGGCAGATGGCTCAGGTCAAGAAAGAGGCCGTTGAGCATGTGCTGCTGAGGGTGTCCAACATGGTCTGTGAACTACCGCATATCATGGAGATGGATATCAATCCGCTATTGGCGGATGACCGTGGCGTAATGGCCGCTGATGTTCGCATCCAGGTTGGGCGCCCACCCAACGCGCCTATCCCTTATGCCCACATGGCGATTCATCCCTATCCATCCCATCTGGTCAATCGTCTGCACCTGACTGATGGCACAACACTGACCATCCGCCCTATCCGACCAGAAGATGCGGATATCGAGCAAGAGTTTGTGCGTAACATGTCACCCGAGGCAAAATATTTCCGCTTCATGCAGACCATCGATGAGTTAACCCCGGAGATGTTGGCCCGCTTTACCCAACCGGATTACGACCGTGAGATGGCCCTGATTGCGGTGATCACGGAGAATGGTAAACGCACCCAATTGGGTGTGGCCCGTTATTCGGTCAATCCCGACAGCCAATCCTGTGAATTTGCCTTGGCGGTACTGGATACCAAGCGACGCATGGGTATTGGCTCACGATTGATGGAGGCCTTGATGGAGGCCGCACGAGCCCGCGGCATCCGCATGATCGAAGGTGAAGTCTTATCAGACAACAACAAGATGCTTTCGTTGATGAGGCGACTCGGCTTTGCCATTCACAACTCACCGGAAGATACCGGCATTCGAATTGTCGAACGCTGGCTCTGATTTCAGTCACGCTTAATGCACAAGCCCTGCTCTAGGCAGGGCTTGTGGTTATGGCCTATTGATCAGGTCACATCAATCAATTGCGTGTTTTTGTATGCGGTAAAGCAGCGTGTCACGGGTCAGGCCCAGCAGTCGAGCGGCCTTACTCCGGTTACCACCACTCATACCGATAGCCTGGCGAATCATATCGCCCTCCAGGGCAAACAGATCAATACCACCTTCAGGCAGGGTAAACAGCGACTCTTTTGCTGTAGCAGAGGCATCGCGCCGGATCTCCACTGGCATGTCCGCTGCCTGCACAATGGTACCCGCCATCAGGATCACCATGCGTTCACAAAAATTATGCAACTCACGCACATTGCCCGGCCAACGGTACTGCTTGATGAGATTCCTTGCAGTAACTGAGTAACGTGGCGCCTTACGCCCGTGACGACGGGCCAAGCCAGCCGTGAACTGTTTCAACAACAGCACGATATCGTCAGCCCTTTCACGTAATGAGGGCAGGATAATGGGCACGACATGCAAGCGATAATAGAGATCCTCGCGGAACTGCCCCGCCTGCTGTAACTGCAGTAGATCGCTGCAGGTCGAAGCCAGAACCCTTACATTCGGATAACCGCTTCGACCACCCTCAATTGACTCCAGAAAATGCAGAAGCTTGGCCTGGGCTTCCAGACCGAGATCGGCCACCTCATCCAGATAGAGTGTGGAGCCAGCTCTACAGGCCATCAATTCAGCCTCAAGCGCCGACTCATCCATGCCTGCACAGCCGATCGACTTAAAGCCACCCGTTGCATGGGGGCTGGCAGAATGAATCTCGCGCGCCAGAACGGCTTTACCGGTTCCTGGCTCACCACTGATCAGCACCGTAACATTAGTTGCAGCAACCATACGCGCTGCATTCACCACCCGTGTAAATACCGGTGAGTTACCAATCATTTTCTCAGCTGCATTACTCATAACCGTATCACTCACTTTTAATGGGTGTCCGCTGATAGGCGGTCACATCCAGCAACTCTGGAAACCAAAGAGTCAGCAAACCTATTGCTATAATAATCAACCCGACCACTACCTTCAAATAAGGATTTTGCGCGTACCGATAAAGCCGGCCAGCCAAAAGCCCGGTGGCCATTACCGACGGCAGCGTACCCAGGCCAAAGGCGGCCATATAGAGTGCACCATTCACTGGCCCCACCTTGGTGGCCGTAGAGATCAGCATGGTATAGACCAAACCACAGGGCAACCAGCCCCACACCACGCCATAGATAAGCGCCTGAGGGATAGACTGAACCGGCATCAGGCGCCGGCCAAATGGCTCCAACAGACGCCATAATGGCACGCCAACACGCTCAATCTGAGCCAACCGGGGCAACCAGCCGGCGACATGCAGGCCAATCAGCACCATAATAAACGCTGCAAACCACTGCAACCAGCGATGCCCTTGACCAGGCCCCAGAAAGTCCAGCAGCGCACTACCCAAAAAACCGATAAGCGCCCCAGCAACGGCATAGCTTAGAATCCTTCCGCCATTATAAACCAGTAGAAAACTAAAAAAGCGGGCGTTATTTTGTCGAAGCTGCGGGGGCAGTCCGAAGCTTAATGCCCCCATGATGCCACCACACATGCCTATGCAGTGCACGGCACTAAACAGCCCCACAGTAAATGCCAGAGGTATAGAGAGGTCCAACCGTAATCCACCATAAAATTAGTTAAACCACCTACAGAACCGGCTGCCTGTGGTCACCACAATAAATGACGACCCTTTCGCGTCACCGTAGCTGCGCATTTCTGCACAGTTCCTCTATCTTAAGATATAACACCCTATCACGCTTTGATAATCGACAATTGAACAGCCCAGCGCATTACCGCACAATGCCAGCCTGACACGAATGCCATCCAACTTAAAATAACAGTACGGCCTGAGCCTCTAAAAATTACAGTGGAACTTTCATGAAAGACTTACACGACCTTGAGCTGATTCTAACCTCACATACCCCCGTCATCGTGATTGAGTCGCTGGAGGAAGTTCGTGTTTCACAGATGCTGGCACAGCTCGGTCTGCGCCTCGACTACCCAATGTATCAGTGGGCCGTAACAGAAGGACTGAAACGACTCGAAGCCGATTTTGGTGCACAAAAATTCACCGCAGAACCTGTGGAAGTGTTGAAACATATCAAGGCCGTCGCCCAACCCGGCTACTATCTCCTCCTGGACTTCCACCCCTTTCTGGATGATCCAATCCACGTCAGACTGATCAAGGAGATCGCCCAGGAGCATGAAAACATACACAAGACGTTAATCTTTCTCAGCCATGACGTCCCCATTCCCCCGGAGATCAAGCACCTTACCGCACGCTTCAACCTGCGCCTCCCCGACCGGGCCAGTATCAAGATGCTGATCAAAGAGGAAGCGCGAAGCTGGCAAGCCCGCCATCGACGCAAGGTTCAGGCTGATCCTGTTGCCGTGGATCGATTAGCCTCTAATCTCACAGGCGTAACAGCCACCGATGCCCGCCGCCTGATACGCTCAGCCATCGAAAACGATGGCGCTATCAGCCAGGATGACCTGCCAGGCCTGATGAAAACCAAATATGAGCTGATCAACCAGGACGGTATTATTGCCTTTGAATATGACACAGCCAGTTTTTCTGATGTCGCCGGACTGGCCAAGCTGAAGGAGTGGCTCAGCCACCGCCACAAAGCCTTTTCCAGCCAATCGAGTGGCGTTGACCAGCCTAAAGGCATCATGCTGCTGGGTGTACAGGGGGCAGGCAAAAGCCTGGCCGCCAGAGCAGTGGCCGGGACATTTAATGTACCCCTGCTGAGAATCGATTTTGGGGCGCTCTATAACAAATATATTGGTGAAACTGAAAAAAACCTGCGCAGTGCCCTTGAGATAGCCGAGAGTATGGCGCCCTGTGTACTCTGGATGGATGAGATCGAAAAAGGGGTTTCACCTGGTCAATCTGACGAGGGTGTATCGCAACGTATCCTCGGCACCCTACTGACCTGGATGGCAGAAAACAAAAACCAGGTTTTCATCGTTGCCACTGCCAATGATATAGAGCGCCTACCCCCTGAACTGATACGAAAAGGCAGGTTGGATGAGATCTTCTTTGTCGACCTACCCCAGTGTGATGTACGTCGTTCCATATTCGAAATACATCTACGCCGACGCAACCAGGCACCCAGTAGCTTTGACCTCGATCTGTTGGCAGAGTCTGCTGCCGGATTCACTGGTGCTGAGATAGAGCAGGCCATTGTATCGGCACTCTATGCTGCCCAGGCACAGGACAAAAAGCTGAATTCAGAGCACTTATTGGAAGAGATGGAGCGCACCAGCCCACTATCAGTAGTGATGGCAGAAAAGATGGCGCGCCTTCGGGATTGGGCAAACGGCCGAACCGTAGCCGCCGACTAAGCCGGATACCACTGCGCTGAGCAATCGACTACCATACGGGGTATTTTAGCAGTAACGACAGGCTCACCCATGCAAGCAGCACATCCACTAGGCCAGCTCAGCGCCCTGCAACAGATGATGACTGAGCTCATAGAACCGCTCGATGAATCGATCTGCAGCCAGAGCTTACACCCAGACCTGGCACCCCTGCTCTGGTATTACGGCAACGCTGCTTATGTTGAGACGTTGCTGATACGAGGACTGGTTCAGAACGACACAGACCTCACTGACCGGGTGGAACCAATATTCGCCGCCGGCACCCTCACGAAAGAACAACAATGGGAGCGTCTGCCACCAAAAGAGCATCTGCTCAATTGGGCAATGGAGCTACAGGATGACAACCTGATGCGACTGGCCAATCGTGACCAACTGCCGCCCCATGATCTGCTCAACAATGACCGTCTCATTCACTTGATCTGCCAAAGACGCGCCGAACTCTATGAGCAGATGCTGCAAGTTCTGGTTGAGTATCGCCTCAGCCTGGATGAACCCTACACGGCGGTAATCCCGTTAAAACCTCAAACACCAACAGCCCATCATATCGGCATATCACAAGGCCACTACCGGATAGGAGCCAAGCAGGATGCAACCGCCCGAGACAATGAACAACCGGCCCAGATGGTCAAGCTGAGCAACTTCCGTATCGACCGGGAACCCGTCACCAACGGTGCATTCTTAGCTTTCATGAAGACTGATGGTTATGATCGGCAGTCGCTCTGGAGCAATGCGGGCTGGGACTGGAAAAAAAACCAAAAAAACCATCCCCATCACTGGCGTCAAGACACCCGGGATAACTGGTATGGCGTCAGCCTCAATGGCCCGGCAGATTTGATCGTCAGTGACCCGCTAATGGGTATCTCTCGATATGAAGCCGAGGCCTACGCCAATTGGGTCGCCTCACTGGGTGGCGAGCTGAGTGGGGCGGTGCTTCAGCATGAATTCCAGTGGGAAGTCGCCATGCGCACCCAGGCATTAAAACCCAATGGACGAGTCTGGGAGTGGTGCGCTAACACCTTCGAACCCTACAGTGAGTTCGTTTCTGATCCAGAACCCATCGGCAGTTCATCTCTTTTCACCCTGGGACAATCTGTACTGCGCGGCAGCAGCCTGCATACCCAACTTCCACTAAAACGAATCACCTACCGCCAACATGCAGACGCTGGAAATCAACGCACCTTCAGTGGCACACGCCTGGTCTACCCACCCAAGGAATAGTATCAAGTGATCCAATACGATATGCCTCTCTACCGCCCGCCCAGCGAGGGTAACAACCTGATTATTCAGGCCACTCTGGGCTGTCATTTCAATCAGTGTTCATTCTGCTCCATGTATAAACAGAAGCAGTTTGAGGCACGCCCCCTCGAGCAGGTATTTACTGAAATTACTCAAGCGGCCAAGGCATGGCCGGATGCACAGCGGGTATTCCTGGCGGACGGCGATGCACTGACGCTACCGACAGAACACCTGATCAAGATCGCCAAACAGTTAGCCGAAAAGTTCCCCAAACTGACCCGGGTATCCTGCTACGCCAACCCAAGTGATATTTTACGAAAAACTGACGAGGAACTGGCCCGTCTGCGAGACCACAAACTGAACCTGCTCTATATGGGCATTGAATCCGGCTCAGGCACTATTTTGAAAAAAATCACCAAAGGGGCGAGCCCACGCAGCATTCGGGCGGCACTGGAAAAAGCCTATCAGGCAGGATTAAAGGTATCTGCCACGGTGATACTCGGGCTGGGAGGAAAAGCCCTTTCAGAAGAGCATATCAACGGCACAATCGAATTGCTTAACAGCGCACCAGTAAGCTATCTGTCAACTTTACAGCTCTTTCTAGAACCAAACGAAGAGATTGAATTTCTGCGCAAATTTGCAGAACCTTTCGAGATGCAGGACGACGCGGCCATTCTGCAGGAGCAGCGGAAACTGGTAGGTGGGATCAACCCACCAAAGCCCGTCATATTCCGATCTAACCACGCCTCCAATGCATTGGCGCTGGCAGGAAATCTGCCTAAAGACAGAGAGAGACTGCTGGCGCAGATTGATCAGGCATTAGCTAACGACCACCACCTCAGACCCCACTACCTCCGCAGACTATAAGCTCCCGCCCCAGATACTGTGGCGGGAGCCACCTGAACTTACTCAGCCTTTTTCTGTTCCATGGCTGCAGCAGGCGTAATAGAAATAAGCTCCACTTCAAAGATCAAGGTCTCGTTGGGCCCAATGGCACCAGGCGCACCCACTTCACCATAACCGAGTGAAGAGGGGATGAAGAGTTTCCACTTGGCGCCTTTATTCATCAAACTAAGGCCTTCGCTAAAGCCTGGAATAACGCCATTAAGTGAGAAACTGGTCGGCTCATTTCGCGCATAAGAGCTATCAAACTCTTTACCGGTAATCAGTGTTCCACGGTAGTGAACCGTCACTTCAGCGCCAGCTGGCGGGGTATCGCCCTCACCCGGCTGAATGACCTGATACTGCAGGCCACTAGGTAGTACCACCACGCCTTCCTTCGCACCATTCTGCTCCAGGAATTTATCCCCTGTCTGTTTGGCCGCGATCGCTGCCTCCGCTTTCTCCTTTGCCAGAACCTCTTTCATCTGACGAAAGGATTCACTCATCTCCTCTGGGCTCATTTGCGAGGGCATACCTTTCAGCGCATCATCGACTGCAGCACCAAAAGCCGCCCCCTCAACCTTAACGCCCTGCTGCTTCAACTGTTGGGCAAACTGCTGCCCCAGGGCATAACTGAAGCGCTGTTCTAACGTATCCAACCCAGCCGCACTTACCGAGAAGGCAGAAAGTGCTAACGCCATAGAGGGAACGAGATGTTTAATTGAGACAGACATTTAATTTCCTTTGTGTGATTGATACAGACCCAGAAAGAAGCTTTTTTGGGAAATAATCGAATTGTTAGTATGTTTAAATCGCTAAAAAACGTCAAATAATCGTAAAAAGTCACATTTTTGACAATTTACCCTTGGCAACCAAAGGTTTGCTACCTATGCTAATGACAGGATCACTCTATTCAAGGCAACCGAATGGCCATAAACTCTATATCCGGCTCGGCTCTTCAGGGCATTCAACGCGGCGTACAACTGCTGCGCAGGAACGCCTCAGATATCGCCAGCGCCAACCAATTCAACGGACAAATACCCACCAAGGATGCGGTTCGAGCCCTTGTGGAACTTCATCAAAGCAGCCTTCAGACCAGCGCCTCTGTCAAGGCATTCAAGACAGCCGATACACTGATTGGTTCCCTGCTCGACATAAAAGCGTGAACCTAATCACCAATAAACTGCATCGACAGATCCAACGCCACCACATCCTTAGTTAAGGCGCCTACCGATATATCATCCACACCGGTCTCCGCAATAGCTCGGACAGTCGATAGATTAACCCCGCCTGACGCCTCCAGACGAGCAGCCCCATTAACCCGACTCACCGCCTCACGAAGCCCCTCTAGCGTGAAATTATCCAGAAGCACACGGCGAGCTCCCGCTGCCAGCGCCTCGTCAAGCTCCAGCAAAGACTCCACCTCAACTTCCACCTCGATATCCGGCGCTATCTCTAACGCCTTCCTCACCGCAGCGCCTACCGACCCGGCCGCCTTGATGTGATTCTCCTTGATCAGGATGGCATCAAAAAGGCCGATCCTGTGGTTATCACAGCCACCACAGGTCACTGCATACTTTTGCTGCAATCGCAGCCCAGGCAAGGTCTTTCGGGTATCCAGAATCCTGACCCCCGTCCCGGCCACAACATCCGCATAGCGCCTAGCCAAGGTCGCCGTTCCAGACAACACCTGCAGGTAATTGAGCGCACTACGCTCACCGCTCAATAACGCCCGGGTATTTCCATGCAACTCGCACAGCAGATCACCCGCGGCAACCTTATCCCCATCAGCGCAATGCCACTTGAGCACAATCCCCTCATCAAGCTGACGGAACACCTCGTCAAACCAGGCGACACCACAAATCACCGCATCTTCACGGGTGATCACCTTTACCCTGGAGACCGCATCAACCGGAATCAGCTCAGCGGTTCGGTCTCCCGCACCCAGATCTTCATCCAGCGCAATCTCGACTTGTGACTGAACATCAATATCATCGAGCGCAATCAACTCAGCGGATCTCCAGCAACTCAACCTCAAACACCAGCGTGGCATTCGGTGGAATTACACCACCCGCGCCGTGAGCGCCGTAGCCGAGCTGCGGCGGAATAGTCAGCTTGCGCTTTCCACCGATCTTCATACCCTGCACACCCTCATCCCAGCCACGTATCACCTGCCCATTACCCAAAGCAAAGGTAAACGGGTCATTGCGATCCAGACTGGAGTCAAACTTACTGCCATCAGTCAACCAGCCGGTGTAATGAACCACGACTCGCTGCCCCGCTGCCGCAACCGCGCCATCACCCTCAACAAGGTCATCATACTTGAGGCCTGAATCTGTCATTTTTTCTGTCATTGGACTGTTTCCCGATAAGCCGTGAATAGTCATCATCCACAATAATTGATGGACTAAAACCAAAAAACTCACGCAACAAGCGTAAGCACTTCAATCAATGGCATATTGTAACCTTTTACCGACAAAGATCACCAGACAGACACCAAACACACCACTCAAAAAAGACCCCCGGCAAGCGGGGGTTTTAACGGCACAGTTTTCAGGCTTACAGAATTACGTCTTTTCATCTTCATCAGCTTCCGGCTTTGGGCCGGCCGCTTTACTTAACACGTTCACCATCGAGGTCAACGCCCTATCCATCAGGGGCAGGTCGGCCTCAGGTAAAATCACCGCCTTACCACTACGCAGCCAGACACCCAGTCCCTGCCGCGTTACATCAGCCACTTTCATTCCCTTGCGATTTACGAACAGACAGTTGCCACTCACACTACTGCGCCAGGAAAGCTTGGCACGCACTGTCGAGCCATCCTCTTCCGCAAGCTCCAACCAAGTACCAACCTTTAGCTCTTCTGCCTGCCGATCAAAATCATCCGACGCCTGCTCTTGCGTCTGAGTGACTGCGCCAGGCGTCTCAAGCACAATCTCCTCCATGATATTGTCAGGCTGTAGCGCCCCACCTGCAGGAATTTCATCTTCTGTTGACTGCACCAACCGACCACCACGCAGACAAGCCAGATGCCGCGCCTGCAAGCTCTTGAATGAACGTGTCATCTTGTGCTGGTTGTAAGAAATCTCGCCCAACCCAGTACGCAGTCCTTTGAGTAGTTCCGGTATAGAACGCAGTAACTCCTGGCGATCTTGCTGCGTTGGCTTCGGCATCACACTCCAAACCAACCGCTCCATAAGTGCCACCGCATCAGACCACTCCTCACTCTCCAGCCCCTTTCGCAGATAGATCAGCAACAACACATCATTCCAGCCATCACGCACCAGGTTCTGCACAACATCGGGCACCGCATCGTACACTGACAGGCAGCGTCCAATCTCTTCCGCCACATGCCGCTTGGCCTCAACCAGCGCCTCTTTTCCCTGGGTCACTTGAGCAGCACGCTCCTCAGCCACATGAGCACCCCGCTGTTCCCGCTCCAGGAAAGCGGCGAACTGCTCGTTCAACTCTTCAAACAGACCAAGATTGTCATCAAACTCAGAAAGAATCCGACTTACAATTGAATCGATATGAGCATAAAGCCCATCACCACTGCGCCCCGACTGTTCCGTCCAGCCAATTGCCGCTTGCGCCATACCATTAAGCAAACGTCGGGCAGGATGGTCCTTTCGACTAAAGAATGACTTATCCAGAATAGCGACTTTGAGCATAGGTATTTGCAAACGCGCCAATAGCGCACGCATGGCATCAGAGAGACCCGGGTCATCCAGGATAAACTCGAACAACATTGAAATAACGTCAATGGTGTCTTCATCCGAGCGATCGATCGCCTTACTATCACCGGACTTTTGCCCAATCTGGGGTGACTTGAGCAATACTGTTCTCACGGTATTGGCATCCATCACGACGCCGTCTTCTACAGAAGACTGGCCGTGCTGATGCTGCAAGACAGAGAGTGCAGAGAGTAGATCCATACTATCCACATATTGAACAGACGCCGCATTATGGTTGGCGGGACGATGCTGCATTAACAACTGCTGCAGTGTAGAGAAGACCTCTGCCTGTAAAGCAGACTGCTCCTGACTACCATAGCCATCCGCCTGAGATCCACCTGAGTAGGGCGCAGCGCCACTCTGCTGATACCCTGCATTCCGTCGCATTGTAGGCTTAATCTCTGGCTGAATGCCCGCCTTGGCAAGCGTTGCATTTATCTGGTCATAGAGATCACCCAACTGACCGACAACCTCTTTCTCAAACTGTTTGTATATAACCAGCTTGACCGCAAGCGTGACTGCCAGCCCTGTAACAGACTGTTTAAAGGCCGCAGCCAATGAGGCCGGAGAGATAGGATTATTATCCTCCTCTATACGCACACCACTCAGCAGAAAACTAAACCGCTGATCCAGTGCATAGAGATCCCGGTAATAACTGTTATTTCCTTTGGAGACCATCCCAGAGACGGCCAACCCCTCTTCCAGGTCATCACTTTCCACAAGACCCAGCTCATCACTCGCGAATGTAGCATTTGGCGCATCATTCGGCACAGAGCCCGGCCCATGAGTCCAGAAGCGATCAAACCGCCCCAGTACGCACTTATTAAAGGCACTCTCCACCTGCTCCCGGTCACGCCGTAAGCTTCTCATGGATTCAAAATAGGTTGTCTGCTGCTGGTCGGTCTCTGCCTTGTCAGCCAAGGCATAGAGGACATCATCCAAGCGCTCAAACAAGGCATCCGTTCTCTGAGGCAGCACTTTAACCAACAACTGTCGGCAAGCATTAATGGTACCCTGATAACCCTCTCTGAGTTTCACGGCTTGCTCACCTGAGCGTTTACCATCAAATGAAATAATATTTCCGGCCTTCATATCTGGATTCCAATCAATAACATCGACTTAACAAGAATTTAACACCCCGACATTTGAGGTCTTTACAGCTTGGAGTCTGGATGCTCACACCTCTAACAGCCGTGAGAAGCGTCACAAACAGCAAAAAGTCAAAAAAACGACACCGAAAAACGTGACCTACTTCCCATATAGTGTATAGGGGGCACATTTTGAAACAACCCATTTACGGCTATCAACATAATTAAATAATCAGAAGTCGCTTATTAGTTAACATGAATTTAGCTGTCGTGTATGGTTAGCGGCGTGAAGAAACTTATCCAACACACCAGCAAGGCGCTCATGGAAAGCATCCGTGACCTTGCTCCTATTGTAGTCGTTATCGCCTGCTTTCAGCTGCTCGTCTTCAGACAGCCCATACCCGATTTGGGTGGCCTACTATTTGGTACACTTCAAGTCATCATCGGGCTCACCCTGTTTATACAGGGCCTGAAAATTGGCCTCTTTC
The DNA here is from genome assembly GCA_026196795.1 of Sedimenticola sp. Lineage (GTDB taxonomy): Bacteria > Pseudomonadota > Gammaproteobacteria > Chromatiales > Chromatiaceae > Sedimenticola. The sequence goes on along the minus strand of JAPHUE010000215.1, from coordinate 14,774 downwards.
CCATTGGGGAGTCGATGGCCCATGATTTTGCATCAAAGGGCAGCATACTCTGGCTGGTGTTGTTTGCATTTGCGCTGGGTTTTGGCACGACAATCGCCGAACCCGCACTTATCGCCATTTCAGATGAGGCTGCGCGAGTAGCCGCTGTTGGTGGAATGATTGAGCAAGACCCCGAGAGAATGAGGCGCTATGCCGATGGACTGAGACTCACTGTGGCGATCTCCGTTGGCCTCGCCATCGTAGTCGGGGTCATCCGCATTATAAAAGGCTGGCCAGTGCAATACCTTATCATGGGCGGTTATGCTGGCGTGGTCATCATGACCGCCTTTGCACCGCCAGAGATTATCGGCATAGCCTATGACTCGGGCGGCGTCACCACCTCAACCATCACGGTACCACTGGTAACCGCGCTCGGCGTGGGTCTTGCCAGCAGTATTCGCGGCAGGAACCCGATGACCGATGGGTTTGGCTTAATCGCCTTCGCCTCCCTTACCCCGATGATCTTTGTTATGGCCTATGGAATGCTGCTGTGATGAACTGGCTAATGGATTTCCTGGGTACACTGCAGGCGACCGTGGTCGACGTCCTGCCTATCGCCGCCATTCTGTTTGGATTCCAGCTATTTGTACTGCGTAAAAACATACGCAATCTCAAGCAAGTGCTGATTGGTTTTGGTCTGGTACTGCTCGGCTTGGCGTTTTTCCTGGAAGGCCTGGAGCAAGCCCTCTTCCCTCTTGGGAAGCTAATGGCGGAACAGCTAACCGCTCCCGAGTTTCTGGGCATCAGCCAGACAGCCGCTGAACTGGAAAGCGACTGGTCCCACTACTTTTGGGTTTATCTGTTCGCCTTTGCTATTGGACTCTCCACCACCATCGCCGAGCCCTCCCTGATTGCCGTGGCCATTAAGGCAAACCAGGTATCAGGCGGTGCAGTGGGCACTTGGGGACTGCGCATCGCAGTAGCCTTTGGCGTCGCAATAGGCATATCACTCGGTGCTTATCGAATCGTCTCCGGAACGCCACTGCACTACTATATTATTACCGGCTATATTGTCGTACTGATACAGACAGTTTTCTGTCCAAAGTCCATAATCGCACTGGCCTACGACTCTGGCGGCGTCACCACATCAACTGTTACCGTTCCCCTGGTAGCCGCTTTGGGGCTGGGGCTATCCAGCACCATACCGGGAAGAAACCCCATGCTGGATGGCTTTGGCCTGATCGCCTTTGCCAGCCTGTTTCCAATCATGAGCGTAATGGGCTATGCACAAATCAGTGAATGGATGGCCCGACGAGCAAAAGAGACCCGAGTGAGGGATTAAACATGCATTTCAAACTGATCATTGCTCTCATTGAAGACAGCAAAACAAACACTGTGGTGGACGCTGCCAGAAATGCGGGAGCCACTGGTTCAACCGTCATTAATCAGGCCCGGGGAGAGGGCATAGAGAAGAGTAAAACCTTCTTCGGCCTCAGCCTTGAAGTACAGCGGGACATGATCCTGTTTCTTGTTGAAGAGCACCTGAGCCGAAGTATTCTGGAAACCATTGCCGAGGTCGGTGAATTTGACGACAAACCGGGCACAGGGATCGCATTCCAGATTGATGTAGAAGATGCCGTCGGGGTCAGCCACCAGATAAGACAACTCACCAGTGTTGTGGAGGGCGAACTGTGAACACGCCGCAAGCAATTATCCGTGTCAGGGACGTAATGAAACCCAATGTAGACACGGTTGACGGCATGGATACCGTCGAGGCCGCTTTACAAAAAATGGATCACGTAGAAACCAAAACCCTGATCGTGGAAAAGCGTGATGAAAACGACGCATACGGCATTGTCATGTTCTCCGATATTGCCCGTAAGGTGTTAGCCAAAGATCGCCCTCCCGGGAGAGTTAACATCTATGAAGTCATGACCAAGCCGGTGATCTCTGTTGAGCCAGACATGGATATACGCTACTGCGCAAGACTGTTTGACCGGCTCCACCTAACCCGCGCGCCAGTCATCAGCAATGGCAAGGTATTGGGCGTGGTTAGCTTCTCTGACATGGTAGTGAAGGGCCTCAGAAAGCCATGAACCTCCGCGCGACGGGATTACTGGCATCGGCCCGCCAGTGTCCCTCACCTAACCAGGACCCGCGCCCCACCAGCTGCGATATCAGCCTACTGGTCATTCATGGGATCAGCCTTCCGCCAGATGAATACGGCGGCCCCTGGATAGACCAGCTATTCCAAAACAAACTCCCGCCGGACGCCCACCCCTATTTTACAGAGATCCACCAACTGAGAGTGTCATCCCACCTGCTTATACGCAGAGACGGCGAACTGGTTCAGTATGTTCCGCTCCAACAACGCGCCTGGCATGCTGGACAATCCTGCTTTGACGGCACTTCAGGCTGCAATGATTTCTCAATAGGGATCGAACTGGAAGGGAGTGATGAAACGCCCTATACCGAACAACAATACAAGACACTTGCCCATACTATCCGCCTTATCCAGCAACACTATCCCGCAATTACCGATGAACGCATCACAGGCCATAGTGACATAGCTCCAGGCCGTAAAACCGACCCAGGCCCGGCGTTTGACTGGTCACATCTTCGGCAGTTATTAGCTGAAGTCGACTAACCGGCTGTTCGGGGCTCCTGCCCGAACAAGGCATCAACAAACAGCACAACCACACCGATACTGATCGCGATATCGGCAACATTGAAGGCAGGCCAATGATACTGGCCATAGAAGAGATCCAGAAAATCGATCACATAGCCATAGACCAGCCGATCAATCAGGTTACCAACAGCACCACCAATAACCAGGGAGAGCGAAAGCGCCAACATCTTTTCATCACGCAAGCGGGACAGCCAGACAACCAGGACAACCGTAACGCCCGTCGCCACGATCGCAAAAAACCACCGTTGCCAGCCGCCCTGGTCACTCAGGAAACTGAACGCAGCGCCCTCGTTATAGGCCAGCGTAAGATTGAAAAAAGGCAATACCGAGACTGTTTCATAAACCATGAAACTCGCCTCAATCAGCTGCTTACTTACCTGATCAAGAACAATAATCAGCAACGAAAACCAGAGCCAACGCAACATCAGCCAACCTCGCCTGGCGATGTCACACCAACCAACCACAGCTGACCACTCACCATTCTGCTCCAATCAAGCAAAACGACGCTCCTCACCGGCCCCATCAACGTTCTCGACACAGCGACCACAGAGCTCAGGGTGTGCCTCATGACGCCCCACATCTTCCCGGTGATGCCAGCAGCGTCCACATTTTGCATGCACAGATGCCGAAGCCGTCAGATAGACCCCATCCACATCGGTTGCCACGGCATCGGCCGGCTTGCTCGCCAGATCATGCACACGGGCATAGGAGGTAATCAACACAAAACGCAGCTCATCTTCCAGTTTAGCCAGATCTGCCTGCGCCTGATCATCGCAGTAGAGATCCACTTCGGCATCCAGCGAAGAACCGATGACACCGTTTGACCTCAACTGCTCAAGCTGTTTGCCTACCGCCGTACGCATGGCAATGACCCTGGACCAGAAATGACGATCCAGCTTATCGCCCTGATCCAGGGCAAACAGCCCTTCATACCAGGTCTCGACGAATACCGTCTCACTGCGTTCGCCCGGCATGTTCTGCCAGATCTCATCTGCGGTGAAGCTGAGAATGGGTGCAAGCCAACGCACCATCGCCTCCATCACATGGTAGATAGCCGTCTGACAGGAACGCCGCGCCTGACAGTCCGCCTGGGTCGTATACTGACGGTCCTTAATGATATCCAGATAGACACCACCCATCTCCGGGCCACAGAAATTATGGATCTTCTGAATAATGAGATGGAATTGATACCCTTTATAGGCCTCAACGATCTCAGCCTGAAGTTGTAGCGCACGGTCCACCACCCAGCGATCCAGCTCAACCATCTCCGAGGCAGGCAGACAATCGGTCGCCGGATCAAAGCCATTCAGATTCGCCAGCAAGAAGCGTGACGTATTGCGAATGCGTCGATAGGCATCGGCCGTTCGGTTAAGAATCTCATCGGAAACCGTCATCTCGCCCCGGTAATCGGTCGAGGCAACCCAGAGCCGGATGATATCGGCCCCCAGCTTCTTCATTACAGCCTGCGGGCTGACCGTATTCCCCAACGACTTGGACATCTTGTGCCCTTTGGCATCAACCGTAAAGCCGTGGGTCAGCACGCCGGCATAGGGCGCACGGTTATGAATTGCCACAGAGGTCAGCAGTGAAGACTGGAACCAACCACGATGCTGATCTGAGCCCTCCAAATAGAGTTCCGCCGGATAGTGCAGCTCTTCTCTTGGCTCTAATACAGAGAAGTGGGTGACACCAGAGTCAAACCAGACATCCAGAGTATCCTGCACCTTTTCATACTGACTCGCCTCAGCACCGAGCACATCTTCAGGATCAAGTGAGAACCACGCCTCGATACCCTCAGCTTCAATACGTTTTGCAACCTGCTCAATCAGCTCATTGGTATTGGGATGCAGCTCACCCGTCAGTTTATGGACAAACAGCGCAATCGGTACACCCCAGGTACGTTGCCGTGAGATACACCAGTCTGGCCGCCCCTCAACCATCCCCTCAATTCGGGCACGCCCCCAATCCGGAGTAAACACCACCTTGTCGATCTCTTTCAGTGCGGTCTCTCTCAGCCCTTTCTGCTCCATGCTGATAAACCACTGCGGTGTTGCACGGAAAATAATGGGCGTCTTGTGCCGCCAGCAGTGCGGATAACTGTGAGCAAGGCGCGTCTCCTGTACCAACGCACCACGGGTCTTCAGCACCTCAATGACCTTTTCATTGGCGGTAAAGACATGCTCACCAGCAAACAGCTCCGTTCCTTCCAGAAAACGACCATCGCCGCCCACAGGATTATGCACTTCCAAGCCATACCGCTGACCGACGATATAGTCATCAAGACCATGCCCGGGGGCGGTATGTACTGCACCGGTACCGGCATCCAGCGTCACATGCTCGCCAAGGATGACAGGCACTTCACGATCATAAAAACAGTGCTTCAACTTCAAGCCTTCAAAGGCATCACCTCGACCATAGGCAATCACTTTGTAATCATCGATACCCCAGCGCAGCATGGTATCTTTCAACATCCCTTCCGCAACAACCAACCGCTCATGCCCGCGTGCCCCTTCGGCCTGCACCACGGCATAATCCAGACCAGGATTCAGCGCAACCGCCTGGTTGGCTGGCAGGGTCCAGGGCGTGGTGGTCCAGATCACAATAGAGAGCGGCCCCTCACCATGTCCACCCGGTACTGAATGACAGCCGGCCATCAGGGCCTCGGCATCCAGCACTTCAAAGCGCACATCTATAGCGAAGGACTCTTTATCCTTGTACTCAACCTCCGCCTCTGCCAATGCAGAGCGGCAGTCCGTACACCAGTGCACCGGCTTGGAGCCTTTGTGCACATGGCCATTTTCCACGATACGACCCAAGGCACGTACAATATCCGCCTCAGTACCATAGGCCATCGTCAGATAAGGGTCTTCCCAATCACCCACAACACCGAGCCGCTTGAAATCAACCCGCTGCTTATCTACTTGCTTGGTCGCGTACTCACGACAGGCCACGCGAAACTCAGCCGCCGTCACCTTACCGCCAGGTTTTCCAACCTTCTTTTCAACCATCAACTCGATCGGCAGGCCATGGCAATCCCAACCTGGCACATAGGGCGCGTCGAAACCATCCAGAGAATGGCTCTTCACAATAATATCCTTCAGCACCTTGTTCACTGCATGACCAATATGGATCTCTCCATTGGCGTAGGGAGGACCATCATGCAGCACGAACTTAGGCCGACCGGCAAACGCCTCGCGGATCTTGTGGTAGAGCCCCATACCTTCCCAACGCTTGAGCATTTCCGGCTCACGGTTGGCCAGGTTGGCCTTCATAGGAAAACCCGTTTTAGGGAGGTTTAAGGTACTTTTATAATCTGTCACGCTTAGCTGCCTTTTCGCATCCGGCGACCGGTTTGCGATCTATCTAGTCAATATCCAGATAATCATGGTCTAACCCGCAAGAAATAGAACCGGGCTTACCGACTACCAACTTAATCTGTCTTACACAAATGAAACACTATCGAAATAGGCCCTGGCTGCTGCCGCATCATGCTCAATTTGTTGACGCAGCGCCTCAAACGACTCAAATCGCAACTCATCTCGTAGCCGCTTGCAGAACTGCACCTGCACATGCTCACCGTAGATATAGCGGGAGAAGTCAAAAAGATGCACCTCCAGCAGATAACGGGGATCACCTTCAACGGTTGGGCGATTGCCGATATTGGCCACGCCAGGAAGTACACCCTCGGCCAACCCATGCATCGTAACCGCAAACACCCCATGTACGGGACTCACCTTGCGGTGCAGATCAATGTTCGCCGTTGGAAATCCGATCGTCCTGCCGCGGGCATCGCCATGCGCTATCCGCCCACAAATTCGATAAGGACGCCCCAGATTCCGCTCAGCCAATGCCAGATCACCCTTCGACAGCGCCTCCCGAATACGGGTGCTACTGATCCTCGCCTCACCATCCATGAAGGTATTCATGTTGGCTACTTCAAAGCCATGCGCCTGACCCACCTCTCGCAGAAGATCGATCCCGCCCTCACGCCCCCGGCCAAAGCGGAAATCATCCCCAACAAAGAGATAGCGTACATCCAAACCCAAGACCAGCAGCTCCTGCACAAAATCCGCCGCAGACATCGCGGCCAGCTTCGGCCCAAACTCCAATAACACAACCCGGTCTATCCCGGCATCTTTCAGCGCCTGGAGTTTCTCCCGCATGCGAGTCAATCGTGCGGGCGCCGCATCCGGCGCAAAATACTCCATCGGCTGGGGCTCAAAGGTAATTACCGTGCTGGGTAACCCAAAGGCTTCAGCCTGCGCATGCAGGTGTTTGAATACAGCCTGATGACCAAGATGCACACCATCAAAATTCCCGATGGTCGCTACGCAACCCCGGTGTTTAGAACGCAAATTATGAAGACCGCGGATAACCTGCATCGTAGCCTGATCAATAGGATCCAAAACGCTGCATTATAGGGAATGTTTCAGCACAAGTCCCCGTTTCTCAGCCAAATCCCGCCCGATTAATCTATTTCCCCTGCGTATCGCCTTAAGAAGCGTGATTTCTGAAATGCCTAAGACGAATACCAAGCATCGCGAGCATGACAAAATAGCTGCAGGCTCCCAGTACAATCCAGAGCAACAGACGCCACACCTTATCCATCACGGGGACTCCAATCCATGATTGAAGATCGCCCACTCCCCAATAGAGCACGGCACCCATGACCACTGAAGCCAGCACACCCCGCGCAATCAACAGAGGCCAGCCCGCCGCAGGACGGTAAACCGCTTCTTTTCGCAGCCCGCGAAACAGGAGAAAGGCATTGAGGGTAGCGGACAGGGACGTGGCCAACGCAAGCCCGGCATGCGCCAGCGGGAAAACCAGAATAATATTCAGCACCATGTTGGCAAACATGGCAATCACCGCAATCCGCACAGGTGTCTTTGTATCCTGCCGTGAGTAATAGCCCGGCGCCAGGATCTTGATAAGAATAAATGACATCAGCCCGACAGAATAGGCCATCAGGCTCTGACGCGACATCGCTACGTCCGTCGCATCAAACAGTGCTGACTGAAACAGGGTGGCAATCATCGGTCCAGCAAGCACGAACAGCGCCACCGCCGACGGCAAGCCCAACAACAACCCCCAGCGCAGTGCCCAATCAATGACATGAGAAAAGCCCTCCGGTGATTCATTAGCATGCTTCTTTGACAGATTAGGCAAGATTACCGTCGCCAGCCCAACACCCAAAATGCCGAGCGGAAACTCCATCAGCCGATCAGAGTAATAGAGCCAGGAGATACTCCCGGAAACCAGAAACGAAGCGATCAGGGTGTCCAGCAGAAGATTTAGCTGGGTGACCGAAACACCAAACAGCGCAGGCAACATCAACTTGCCAATTCGCCGCACCCCTTCATCTTTTGGGGCAAACACAAAACGGGGCAATAGTTTTATCTGTCGCAGAAACGGAACCTGAAACAACAGCTGCAAGATTCCTGCTGCAAAGACCCCCCAGGCCAGCGCCATGATCGGGCGATCCATCTGCGGCGCCAGCCAGATGGCACTGCTGATCAGCGAGACATTAAGCAGGACCGGCGTAAAGGCCGGCACCCCAAAGCGACCATGGGCATTGAGGATTCCGCCAGCAAAGGCTGTGAGCGAAATAAACAGCAGATAAGGGAAGGTCAATCGCAGCATATCGGCCGCAAGATCCAGCTTCCCTTCAGAACCGACAAAGCCCGGCGCAAAGATCATCGCCAGAACCGGCGCGCCCAGCACACCCGCCAGCGTAACCGCCAGCAATACCGCACCCAGGGTACCCGCCACATGATCGACAAATCGTTTCAACTCATCAAAACTGCGTCGTTCTTTGTACTCAGTGAGCACCGGGACAAAGGCCACGGCAAAAGCACCTTCTGCAAACAGGCGGCGCAGGAAATTGGGTATCTTAAACGCAACAAAAAAAGCATCCGTTCCTGCATTGGCACCAAACAGATGTGCCACCACCAGGTCGCGGACGAACCCGAGGATCCTGGACAACAGCGTATTGGAACCCACCTTGGCAAGCGATCTGAACATGCTATTCCGTTGTTATCTATATTGAGTAACTGCCATCTATACGGCGAAAGGGCGAATTATAGGCTGTTTGTGTCGTTTTTAAGAGCATTCGGCTACAATTCACACACCCAGACCGGCAACCGCCCTAAACAGCCAAAACAGCGCAATTAGCTGTTGACAAAGCCAATCCCAAGCATCAGAATACCGCGCTCTTTATTGAGATAACTCAGTTTACTAATTTTTTGGAGACAAACCTTGGCCAATTCACCACAAGCCAGCAAACGTGCGCGTCAGGCCGAACAACATCGCCAGAACAATGCGTCACGTCGCAGCAATATGCGCACCTACCTCAAGATCGTAGTGAATGCGGTGGCGGCCGGCGACAAGGAAAAGGCTACCGAAGCTTATAAACAGGCGGTACCGGTAATCGACCGTGCGGCAAACACGGGCCTTATCCACAAGAATAAGGCTGCCCGTCATAAAAGCCGCCTGAATGCGCAGATCAAATCGCTGTAAACAGTAGCGACTGCGCTTCCTAAAAACCGGCCAAAAGCCGGTTTTTTTATGCCCGTAGAAAAAAGCCCTCGCCCAGACCAAGGCTACAACGGCATTTAGCTTGCGCTATACTCTGAACCCCGAATCGCCTCAGTGGACAACCATGAGTAGTCGCAGTATGCCTGAAGCCGCCACACCAGCAAAACCCCGCTATAGCGGACTCAAAACCATCGCCACGCTTATAGTGATACTCAGTGTCGCAACGATCAGCCTGCTTCCACAGGCAATAGGCTATGGTTTAAAAAAATGGATTACTGCCCAGGGTGGTGAAAAAATAGCCGTCAGCAATGTCGACTTCAACCCATTCACCGCTGAACTGCGTATCGAAAATCTCACTATCGCCCGGAACTCCAAAGAACAACTCACACTCCCGACACTGGACCTGCAGCTTGACTGGCTACCTTTATGGAAGAAACAGATCGTCATCACCGGACTCCAACTCTCAGATGTCGGATTGCAGCTACATCATAACGAAGAGGGCAAGCAGCTTATTGTTGGCGGGATGAAATTTGACCTTACACCCACCGAGGCGCAACAAGACGGCACCCCTTGGAAGTTAAGAGTTGATCAGATCAAACTGACAAACAGCACGCTAATCTACAACGGACCGCTACTGACATCATCAGCGACTCTAAATCAACTGACCCTGAGCGGACTGGACACAGCCAATACCGAGAAAACCGTCAAACTGCTCTTTGACGGCGTCATTGATAACGCCAGCGTGAGCCTGAACGGGGAGGCAACACCCTTTTCAGCATCGCCCACCTTCAATGGAGAGATCAGTATTAAAGACCTCTCAATGGCAGCCTACTCTGCGCTGCTCAGACCAGAAATCAAACAGCTCAAGGGCAATCTAAACACTTCAGGCACAATTTCACTTAAACAACCGTCCAACAAGCGTGTCGAAACCGCATTCAACGGCTCTTTCAGGCTGAATGATTTTCTTGCGGACACATCCAGCCAGCAGCTGACCGGCAATGAACTGATGTGGAATGGCAAGCTTCAGACCAGCCTTAACAACTACGCCCTGGATGGCAAGCTACACACAAAAAACATAACCTACCAGGATGAACAGAAGCTGACTTACCGACACAGCCAAGCAGACTGGTCAGGCAAGCTTCTGGTGGATCTTAAGCCAGAGCAAAAAGCGATCAAGGGCAACGGCAGACTGACCCTGAAACAGCCCGACCTACAGAACACCGGCAGCCATATCAAAGCCGAGCAGGCCGAACTAACGGCCACACAAGCCACCCTCACCCTGGCCAACGATGAGCGAGAGGCAACAGTCACTGCCAAATTAAAACTCGACGGCACCACGGTCAGCTCCTCGGAAAATGAACTTCTCAGTGAGGCCGTGACGTGGGATGGAACCACTGAGCTGAAGCAGACAGCGGCCGGCACGCTTATTTCAGCTGACGGCAGACTCGACGGGGAGGCGTTTAAGGTCACCGAAAACAAACTCAATCTCGCCATCGGATACTCAACAGTAAAATGGCTCGGCCTGATTGGCATTGAGCAAACAGCCGGGCAAGTCACCGTGAAACCGACCGGGGAGCTACTTGTCGAAGGACTCAAAGCCGATGATCTGGCCAACAACCTGGGGCTGTTTGACATACACTCGATCCAGCTGGAACAAATCAATCACAGTGAAGCAGGCATCATCTCAGCCGCGCAGATTCTAGCAAGCAAAATCACGATTGGAAAATCGCTGACAAAAAGCGATCACCTACCCCAACTGGATATTGCAGCTATCAGCCTCAACCTGCCAAGTTTTTCGCCTGACACCGGCCTGTCTATCGATAAAATCGAGGCCACCGACCTGAAACAGCGACTAACCAGAGCAGCAGATAAAAGCTGGAATTACGATCAACTAACCCGCGCCATCAAACGTATATCGACATCAGAGAATGAACCAGCTAACCCGTTAGGCGAACCCCTACCCATTCAAATTGGTCAGATCACGCTACTAGGTGACAATGAAATAGCTTTTCTTGACCAAACCACCGAACCGGCCTTCCAGACACGACTAAAGCCCAGCACACTCACTGTAACGGACATCAGCAATCACACCCCCAAAAAACTGGCCCAGTTTGATCTGAAGGGACTGATCGGCGAGAGCTCAACCATCGATTTCACCGGCTCCATCAAACCTTTTGCAGCGAAGACCACCTTTGATCTAAAGGGCCGAATTGAGGGGCTGGAATTACCCCGACTGTCACCTTATACCGCCCCTTTGATGGGTTACAAACTACAGAGCGGAAAGGCCAACAGCGACATCCAACTCAGCGCCAGGGCGGGAAAACTGGAGGGTAGCAGTGATCTGATTATCAATCAGCTTGAAGTCGAACCTCTCGGTACCGAAAAGATGGCCGCACTGCAGACCCAACTCAGCATACCACTGGAGACGGCTCTTGGAATGCTGAAAGACAAAAACAATCAGATCAAACTTAATCTACCGATCAGTGGCGACATAGAAAACATTACCGTTGACCCCAGTGACGCCATTAATCAGGCAATCGGTCGGGCCATGAAAAAAGGCGCCAAGACCTATTTGGCCACAGCCCTGTTCCCCTTCGGCACGCTCCTGACACTGGTTGAACTGGCGGGAGACGCAGCAGCAAAAGTTCAGCTTGATCCCATTCCATTTAAACCGGGCTCCAACCTGATACAGAGCGAACAAGATCCTTATCTGGAAAAAGTCGCCCAGCTACTCAATGACCGACCAGAGATACACATAAGACTCTGTGGCGTTACTGTAGACGCCGATCGCTTGGCACTAATCGAACAAGAGGAACAACAACGTCAGGCACGGACACAAGAGAAAAAGGATTCAGAAAAGGGAAAAAAAGGAGAAGTGGCCGCCCCACTACCGCCTGTCAGCATCATTGATGAGCAGCTCAACAGACTGGCAACCGAACGTGCTGTTGCAATAGAAAGGCACCTCTCTGAAAAGCATAAAATCAAGGGAGATCGACTGATCAGTTGCCTGCCAAGAATAGAGACCGATAAACAGAAATCACAGCCAAGGGCAGACCTGCTGATCTAGCCAGCAGAAATAATCCGTTCAGACCAGTACCAGATTATCACGATGAATCAACTCTTCTTCATCCACATAGCCCAGAATTTCCTGGATACGGCTTGAGGTACAACCCTTAATCTGATCACTTTCAGAAGCGTTATAATTGACCAGACCGCGGGCAATTTCACGACCCTGCTCATCGACACAAGCGACCATCTCGCCACGGGAGAACTCGCCTACCACCTGTTTGACACCCACCGCCAGCAGACTACGTCCGGACTCTTTAAGCACTCGCACAGCCCCGGCATCCACGACCAGCTTGCCACGTACCCGCAGATGCCCTGCCAACCAACGCTTGCGCGCCGCTTCAGCCTCCTGGACCGGCAACAACAGCGTACCCAAGGCTTCACCCGCTGCAATACGGGTCAATACCTGATCACCTACACCCGGAGCAATAATGGTCGCCGCACCCGATCGGGCCGCGAGTCGCGCCGCCCGCACCTTGGTGACCATCCCCCCCTGCCCCAGTAAACCACCACTACCGCCCGCAACCTTATCCAGCATCGGATCATCAACCCGACTCTCCCGGATCAACACGGCATCACTGTTCTTGCGGGGGTCGCTGTCATAGAGACCGGCTTGATCAGTCAGCAGGACCAGCAGATCGGCCTCGACTAAGTTAGCCACTAACGCAGCAAGGGTATCGTTGTCACCAAATCGAAGCTCTTGGTTAGCGACAGTATCATTCTCATTTACTACCGGCACAACACCGAGCGACAGCAAGGTCCTTAAGGTACTTCTGGCATTGAGGTAACGCCGCCGATTGGTCAGATCGTCATGGGTCAATAACACTTGCGCCGTATGCAGATTGTGTTTCTGAAAACAGGTTTCATAAGCGCGAACCAAGCCCATCTGCCCGATGGCCGCTGCCGCCTGTAGTTCATGAAGGGTTGTTGGGCGGGTCGTCCAGCCCATGCGACTCATGCCTTCGGCCACCGCACCGGAAGAGACCAGGATCAGCTCATTGCCAGCCAGCACCCAGCCAGCCATCTGCTCAACCCAGGACGAGAGCGACTCCCTGGCCAATCCCTTGCCATCATCGGTCAGTAAGGCGCTTCCGATCTTGACGACCCAGCGACGCGATGAGGTGAACTTTTCACGAGACATGTTCATAATTACTGCATCTCAACAGACAATATTCTTTCTAGCCTTGAAGCGGGTCCCAGGGCGTATCATCCTCTTCCTCAACAACCGCCTTGGGTGCATCCTGCTCACGCAGCACCTTCAAATGGGTCATCAGGGCCTGCATCAATTCGCGCGTTCCTTCACCTGTCGCTGCGGAGATCGAAAACACCGGACCTTGCCAATCAAGCTCTTTCAGTATCTCTTCGCGTTTCTCATCAAACTCTTCATCCAGCAACAGATCCTTTTTATTCAGCACCAGCCAGCGTTCACGCTGATAAAGATCATCGCTGTACTTCTGCAATTCAGAAACAATCAGGCGTGCCTCGACAGCGGGAGAGACAGACTCATCAACCGGAGCAATATCTACCAGATGCAACAACAAGCGGGTGCGACTCAGATGCTTCAAAAAGCGCAGACCCAGACCCGCACCTTCGGCCGCGCCCTCAATGACCCCGGGTATATCGGCGATTACGAAACTATTACCCGTCCCCATGCTAACCACACCTAAATTAGGATGTAGCGTCGTGAAAGGGTAGTCTGCCACCTTGGGTGTGGCACTGGAGACCTTGGTTATCAGGCTGGATTTACCGGCATTCGGCATACCCAGCAAACCCACATCAGCCAAAAGAATCAATTCCAGCAGGATATCCCGCTCTTCCCCCATGGATCCGGGGGTAAACTGCCGTGGCGCGCGATTGGTGCTAGTCTTGAAGCGTGCATTACCAATGCCGTGAAAGCCACCCTTAGCGACCAGAAGTTGCTGACCATCCGTCAGCAGCTCGCCGATCAACTCATCCGCTTCCGTATCAGTGACACGTGTTCCGACTGGCACCTTCACATAGAGGTCTTCGGCGCTACGGCCTGTACAGTTCCGCCCCATACCCTGCTGCCCACTATGGGCGCGGTGACGACGTTGATGTCGAAAATCAACCAACGTGTTTAATCCAGAATCTGCCACCAGAAAAACACTGCCACCATCACCTCCGTCACCGCCATCAGGACCGCCACGGGGGATATATTTTTCGCGGCGAAAACTGACGGCGCCATTACCGCCCTTGCCTGCTTCTACACGAATGGTTGCTTCATCAACAAATTTCATTGGTCTATCCGGTTATGGAAAACTCAATCGCTATAACGTAAAAAGCCCCGTCAAAAGACGAGGCCTTTTAAAACTTTCTACTGATGACGCGGTCAGGCCGGAACCACGCTCACAAAGCGACGATTTTTCGGGCCTTTAACTTCAAACTTTACAACGCCATCAACCTTGGCAAACAAGGTGTGGTCTTTGCCACAACCGACGTTAACGCCATTGTGAACAGCAGTGCCACGCTGACGGATAATGAT
>JAPHUE010000036.1 GCA_026196795.1 Sedimenticola sp. | reverse complement strand
CGGCGCAGGACTCATTGTCCTGCGCCGCCCCTCTGTCCAAAACCTGAGAGTTTGAAGCCGAAACTTTCGACCCCTGCCCCGTCGGTGGGCCTGCTGGCCACTCTCCAGAGACAATCCGGAAGGATTCACCCTCCCCACCCTGTGGTCCTTTTGCCTGAGCGATTCCGGACGGTTTGCGCCTTCGGCGTCGGCGGTTAGCCGGCCTCTCCCACAGGGGTTTAGATTGAAGAAATGATCATACCTCCTGCTCCCTTCTTTGCCAACAAACGGCTAGGCCGGCCAGACAAAACAACAAAAAAATAGCGGAAACAAGTTGATAACGAGAATGATTCTCAGTAGAATCCGCATCATTGCATGTATAACTCCGGAGATCCCGACCCATGAAGTCAACCTTTAAGCTGGCTATTTTAGCCACCACACTCACTCTCAGCGCCAACGCCATGGCCTCCGAGGTCAATGTTTATTCTGCTCGTAAAGAGGCGCTGATCAAGCCCCTGCTGGATCAATTCACCCAGGAGAGCGGAATCAAGGTGAATCTGGTAACAGGCAAGGCAGACGCTCTGTTAAAACGACTGAAAAGCGAAGGCGCAAACACCCCGGCTGATCTCTTCATTACCACCGACGCAGGCAGACTACACCGAGCCAAGGAGGCCGATGTACTGCAACCAATCTCAAGCGAAACGCTGAATGCAGCCATTCCATCCAACTACCGTGACCCGGAAGGGTTCTGGCATGGCCTGTCGGTGCGTGCACGAGTCATCACTTACATCAAGGACAAGGTTGATCCTAAAAAACTCACAAGTTATGAAGATCTGGCAGACAGCCAGTGGAAGGGGCGTATCTGTATCCGTGGCTCTGGTAACATCTACAACCAGTCGCTGGTTGCATCGATGATAGAGGCAAACGGTGAGGCCATCACCCAGGATTGGGCAAATGGTTTTGTGGCAAACTTCGCCCGCTCACCAAAAGGTGGTGACCGTGATCAGGTCAAAGCAGCTGCAGCAGGTGTATGCGATATCGCCATTATTAACACCTATTACCTAGGCGCCATGATTAACGGCAAAGATGACGCCCAAAAGGCAGCCGCAGCCAAAGTGGCCCTTTTCTGGCCAAACCAAGGCGACAGGGGTGCTCACGTCAATATTAGCGGCGCGGGCGTTACCAAGGCAGCCAAACACAAGGCGGAAGCCATCAAATTACTGGAATTTCTGGCAAACGAAAAGTCCCAAGAATGGTATGCCAGCGTGAATCACGAGTACCCGGTCAGAGCTGGTGTCGAGTGGTCCGATACCCTTAAAGCCTGGGGCACCTTCAATGCAGACACACTAAACCTATCGGTGCTGGGCAAAAACAATCCAACTGCTGTTCGACTCATGGACAAGGCCGGTTGGAAGTAACCCTTTGCCTGCCCGGTAAAAAACCCTGCTATTGCACTCAGCAGTCAATCGCAAGAGAATAGCAACTTAATGCTCAGCGCCACCCAAGCGGGTGGCGCTGATGTTTTTGTTTCAGCCATTCAACCTACGGTGATCCAGTGGCCACTTGGGGACACAGTAGAGCAACAGCGCCTCTCTACTGGCGCATGAGCATTCTCGCCATAGCACTCCTGCTTGCCATGCCGGTAATCGTTGTAGCCAGCTATGGACTGCTTCCTGCGGGTGAGGTTTGGCAACACCTGGCCGATACCGTCCTTGGTGACTATATATCCAACTCACTGATACTCATGCTGGAAGTTGCAGTCGGCACCCTCCTGCTTGGCGTTTCAACAGCCTGGCTGACCACCATGTGTCGCTTTCCAGGCCGACGTATATTCGAATGGGCATTATTGCTACCCATGGCAATGCCGGCCTATATTATTGCCTATACCTATACCGGCATGTTTGACGTCGCAGGCCCTATCCAGACCACCCTGCGTGAATCACTCGGACTGCAATACGGCGAATACTGGTTCCCGGATATCCGCTCACTGTGGGGTGCCGGCGTTATGCTCTCCCTCACCCTCTACCCCTATGTTTATCTCCTGTCACGGGCCGCCTTTCTGGAACAATCGGTTTGTGTTCTGGAGGTGAGCCGCTCACTTGGAAATGGCCCTTGGCGCACCTTCTTTCGCGTTGCTTTGCCACTGGCAAGGCCTGCTGTAGTTGCCGGGTTAAGCCTGGCATTAATGGAAACCCTGGCCGACTATGGCACCGTGCAATATTTTGGCATTGCCACTTTTACCACCGGTATCTTTCGTACCTGGTTCGGCATGGATGACAGTGCAGCGGCCGCACAACTCTCAACCGCGCTGTTACTCTTTGTTTTCACCCTGGTACTACTGGAACGCTGGTCGAGAAGAAAGATGCGCTACCATCACTCTGGCCAGCGACATCAATCACTCCCGGGATTTGTTCTGGTACGCCATCAAAAGCTGGGGGCCATTCTGATCTGTTCCGGCACCCTGTTTTTCGGCTTTTTACTACCAGCCGGACAGCTTGCCTACTGGGCCATCAAGACACACGAGATGATCGATGCCGACTTCCTTCGACTGACCCTTAATACTGTTGCCCTGGCAGGTGGCACCGCACTCATCGCCCTCTTATTAGCGCTTCTGATGGGTTATGGAAAACGCTTGAGCCCGGACAAGACGACCGTATCGGCTGTCCGAGTGGCCGGCATGGGTTACGCTGTTCCTGGTACCGTGATTGCTGTAGGTGTGATGCTACCATTCGCCTGGCTGGACAACAGCATCGACAGCTGGATGCAGGCTCAATTTGGCCTCTCTACCGGTCTGCTGCTCAGTGGAACCCTGGTGGCCCTGGTCTTCGCCTACCTGGTGCGTTTTCTCGCGGTCTCTCTGCAAACCGTGGAGGCCGGGCTTGGCAAAATAAAGCAGACCATTGATGAGAGCGCCCGCACCTTGGGGGCGCCACCGGGCCAGGTGCTCCGCAGGGTTCATCTTCCCATGCTAAAGGGCAGCCTACTGACGGCACTCCTGTTAGTGTTTGTCGATATCATGAAGGAGTTACCGGCGACACTGGTACTGCGCCCCTTTAATTTCAATACCCTGGCCGTCAGGGCATTTGAACTCGCCTCCGATGAACGCCTGATGGATTCTGCCAGCGCCTCTCTCACCATTGTCCTTGCAGGTATACTGCCCGTCATCTTGCTTAGCCGATCCATTCGTAATTCACGAGACAACAATGACACACCGACTTGAACTAGATCACGTATCAATCTCTTTTGGTTCTACTGAGGTAGTCAGGCAGGTCAGTTTTCAGTTACCCGAGGGGTATATTGGCTCTCTGCTAGGTCCAAGTGGTTGCGGTAAGACCACACTACTAAGAGCCATCGCCGGGTTTGAACCCCTTGCAGCTGGCAGCATCTCTCTACATGGAAAGCATGTCAGCAGCCCAAAACAGCTTATCGCCCCTGAAAAGCGCCGAGTGGGCATGGTGTTTCAGGATTTCGCCCTGTTTCCTCATCTCAGCGTCACTGACAATATTGCCTTTGGACTCAGTGGCGTCCCGAGCCAACAGAAAAGGCAGCGCATTACCGAGTTGTTAAAATTAGTGGGACTAGACCACCTCGCCCATCAACATCCGCACCAACTTTCGGGCGGGCAACAACAGCGGATTGCACTCGCCAGGGCCATGGCTCCGCGCCCGGAAATACTGCTACTAGATGAGCCTTTCTCTGCCCTTGATCCTGAGTTGCGTGGACAACTGGCTACCGAGGTCCGGGCACTGCTGAAGCAAGACGGCATCACGGCCATACTTGTTACACATGACCAGACAGAATCATTCGCCATGGCTGACCAAATTGGTGTGATGCACCAGGGGTCACTACACCAGTGGGACACCAGCTATAACCTCTACCACCACCCAGTCACCACTTTTGTCGCCGATTTCATTGGCAGAGGGACCCTTTTGAATATCACCGTTGCTGACAAGAACAGTATTGATACCCCACTCGGAAGACTCAGTGGTAAATTACCCGAAGGGAGTGAAGCAGGTCTTCAGCTGAAACTCCTGCTTCGCCCGGATGATTTGCACCTGACAACCAAGCAGGACGGCATACAGGCAAAGATTACAGGGCGGCTTTTTCAGGGCGCTGACTACTTCTACACCCTGCAGCTCGATTCAGGCGATCAGTTCCACTGTCTGGCCCCCAGTCACCAGCAACATCATGTGGGAGACAGCGTTACACTTAAACTGGATATACAGGACCTTGTCCTGTTTTCAGATCAGGGCTTTGCGCTCTAGCCAAACGCTCCAGTCACTCACGCCACCATCAGCGCTTCAATCTCTTCCACTGTTTTGGGAACATCTTTAGAGAGCACATCATAACCATCCTTGGTTACCAACAGATCATCCTCAATTCGAATACCTATATTCCACCACTTCTTGGCTACCCCTTTTGCCCCAGCGGGTATATAGATGCCCGGCTCTACCGTCAGCACCATTCCCGGCTCCAGTAAGCGCCACTTGCCATCAATCTTGTAATCACCCACATCGTGCACATCCATCCCAAGCCAGTGCCCGGCGCGGTGCATATAAAACGACTTGTAAGCCTCATTTTTAATCAAGGTAGCGACCCGGCCTTTCAAGATACCCAGATCAACCAGCCCTTTGGTAATCACTTTAACTACCGCGTCATGTGGATCATTCCAATGATTACCCGGGCGCACCTTTTCAATAGCCGCCGCCTGAGACTTCAGCACCAGTTCATAAAGTGCACGCTGTTCAGGGGAGAATGTGCCACTGACTGGAAAAGTACGAGTTATATCCGATGCATAGTAGTCATACTCACAGCCGGCATCGATTAACAGCAGGTCACCTGACTGGAGCTCTGCATTATTCTCCACGTAGTGCAAAATACAGCCGTTAGCCCCCCCTCCCACAATCGGCGTATAGGCCTGATAGCGACCGCCATTCTTTGCACACTCATGCACCAACTCCGCCTCAACCTGCCACTCCATCAAACCGGGACGGCAATACTGCATGGCCCGTTTATGCGCCTTGGCGGATATTTTGGCAGCCGTGCGCATCGCCTTGATCTCGGAACGACTCTTATACAGACGCATGTCATGCAGGTAGTGATCCAGCGCTACAAATTCAACCGGGCCTGGCGCTCCCGACCGACCCTTGTTACGAATCGTGCTGATCCACTCAGACATCTGCTTATCAAGCTCATGATTACAACCCATCGCATAAAAAACCCGTTCACTCTGCTCTATCATGCGCGGCAAAATGTCATTCAGGTCACCTATCGGGAATGAATCTTCAGCCCCATAGGTTTCACAGGCACCTTCCTGACCGGCGCGCAGGCCATTCCAGGTCTCTTTATCCGGATCACGCTCACGACAGAACAATACATACTCAGCCTGTTTACGACCCGGTATGAGTACCGCAACCGCTTCAGGCTCAGGAAACCCTGTGAGGTAGTAAAAATCACTATCAGGGCGATAGGGGTAGTCGGCATCTCTATTGCGTATGGATACGGGTGCAGAAGGCAGGATAGCAATACTCCCCGGGCCCATCATCCGCATCAGCTGCTTACGGCGACGTTTGAATTCAGCTATTGTCATGAGCGCTCCGATTCATCTGCAACCAGCTCTGAATGCACCAACATGGCAGCTACCCAGACAAACTCGGCAATCTCCATCAGTGACTCCTCATCCTCTTCTGTCCCCTGCAAACCATCCAGATCCATTCGGGTAATTTCAGTCAAGGCATTCAACGCATCCTGCGTCTCTCCTGAGAAGGTATGACCCGCAGATAATTCAGCAACGCCTACACCATAGAGAAAACCCTGACACCAATCCGCAACCGCTGTAGCCCGCAACTTAATTGCCTGTTCTTCATCAGGAAAAAAGGGGGTAAACCCTAAGCCCGGACCTTTAACGGCCACAACGGTTTCGTCATACAACACCTTGAGTGATTTAGCACACTCTCGAACCAGCAGATCACCCGCACTGGCTTCATCAAACAGTTCAGCAAACCAGCGCGCCTCTGCATCCTCTCTACCCGCACAGATCAAGCCACACAAAATACCGTGCACCTCTGCACCAGAACTCTCGATATCGGCCGAAGCCAGTTGTCGCTCAACCCGTTCATAATTAAGACTGCTTTCGGACATGGATAATCTTTCTCATCTAAAATGTTCATATTCGGGACTTCGACACAGTTTGATTGCATCAGTCGACTAATGTCATACCCTATTGGCATAATATAGTAACATGACACTGGTTAACGTTGACCCGCGCGTTAGCGCACTCTATATTGAAGCGTATGAACTCAAACGACCCCAATTCCACATCAGAACTGGATCTCAATAAGCTTGAAATACAAGTGGATGAGTTGATCCATACTATTGATCGCCTTAAAGAGGAGAACAGAAACCTCCGGGGCAAACAGCACGAATTGATGTCTGAGCGCGCCGAACTCATCGAGAAAACAGAACTGGCACGCAGTCGTGTGGAAGCCATGATATCCCGTCTCCGCACTATAGAGACCGGGTAATCATCGCTCTCACAATAGAACTAACGTGCAAACCATCGTCCCTTTTTCATAAACAGATTCAGAGCATAAAATAGTGAGCGAAAACAGCGTCCCCGTTACCGTGCTTATACTGGACAAAGAGTATCGCGTGGCTTGCAACCAGGGTGAAGAGGACAGCCTGATTGCTACTGCACGTTTTGTTGACAAAAAGATGCGTGAGATTCGATCAAGCGGCAAGGTGCTTGGCACCGACAGAATTGCTGTTATGACCGCCCTCAACCTAGCCCATGAGTTGCTCGACAACAACTCACAAAAAGAGGCCATAGGTGCCAATATTAGTAACCGCCTGCATGCAATGCAGCAAAAAATAGATGCGGCACTTAGTAAGGAAAATCAGCTGGATCTTTAAACGCAATAGAGTTAGCCTATTCTTACAGGTATCCCCTGCGGTGTTTGTAAGCGAATCGGGTATTTTCTTGAGCCTATTCATTACCCCGGGGACTTAATGGGAATGACATTGTGCATGTCCGCT
>JAPHUE010000122.1 GCA_026196795.1 Sedimenticola sp. | reverse complement strand
GGCCACTATTCTGCTTATGGCAGTGGTGCTTCTGTTTTTTGCCGGGCAATCGACCTGGCGCGCATGGGATGATTTTTATGCCTCGGCAGACAGGGCCGTTGCCAGTCAGGCCATAGTGCAGCTAATGAATGCCTCCAATATCCGCGCACAAGAGCGGGGCTTTACAATGGCCCTGCTGAACAGCTCTGCTGGGAGCGAAAACTTTCAACAGAAGAGAGCCAGAATTGATACGCTGAGGCGAGAAGGTGATGACTATTTTGAACGTGCCGTAGTCTTGGCAAAGCAACTCGTGGAGAAGCATCCTGATAACTTTGTATTGCGACTGGGGTTGTTGCACGTTGAGGAGGTCAGTGCGCTGACGAGTCGAGCGCGAGAGCGTGCAGACAAACAGATTCTCGGTAAAGCAAAAGTGCTTGCCCCTGGCGAGTGGTTTGATTCATTGACAGAGGTCATTAATCACGAGCAGCATTTTCGTGACCTGCTTTCATCTGCAATGATTGAGGCACCAACAAAAAACAGTGCTTACTGGACTATCCGAAACTGGCTATGGCTGATTAGTGAACACGCGGGTCGTGAGCGTGCCCTGCTGGCTGAACATCTGTTTACCCAGAAGCCGATCTCAGATAGCACTTACTATGAGTTGAACAAATACCGTTGGGTTGTTAATGACCATCTTGATCATATCAGACAGCTACCGAGTGAGCCCGGAATAGATAAACGGCTGTTGGATGCTATCGATGCGATGGAGACGGTTTTGGCGGGAGAGTATGGGGTAGTCAGAAATGCCATTTATGCCAACTCAAAGACGGAAAATTACCGCGTATCGGGCGATCAATGGCTTGAGGTCGCAACCCAAGCCATTGACAGTATCCTGAATGTTTCCACAATAACTTCGCGTATCATCGAAGAAAATGTCACTCAAGAAAAAAATTATAAATCAGCCATGGGGATCGCCTTTTCAATTATCGTTATTGTGATTGGCATGATGGTAAAAGGTGCTATTACGAGGGTAACGGATACAACCAAGGCATTGATTGAAGAAAAACAAAGGGCAGAGTGTTTCGCTGATGAATTGGAAAAAGAGATTGACCAGCGAACGCTACTTGAACAAGACCTGCTAACCACGCAACAGAACTTTCTCAGTCTGGTCATGCTCAATCCAACGGGAATGCTCATTATTAACGCGGATGAGCGCTGTGTCTTCAGTAATCCAGCCGCCCAAGTCATGTTGAATCTGGATGAGAATGATGTAATAACCAATAAGCGACTGCTCTCTGCACCTCATGGTAATCGCATAGAGTTGGAGGTTCACTGTGAAACCAATCTATGGGGGGTAGCCGAGGCGTATAGTATGGAGATCAGCTGGAATGGCATCCCGACAAAACTGATACTGCTTCACGATATTACCTCGCGTAAGACCGCAGAAAATGAAATCAAGCACATGGCTTATCACGATGCGCTTACCGGGCTGGCCAATAGAACGCTGTTTAAAGATCGCCTTGATCAGGCGATTAAACGTGCCAAGCGTAAAGCAGCTCTGATTGTTGTTCTGTTTATTGATATCGATAAGTTTAAAGTGATCAATGATAGCCTGGGTCACGCCGTGGGTGATGAATTGCTCTGTAAAGTGTCAGGTAAACTGCTCTGTTGTGTACGCAATGATGATACCGTCGGGCGCATGGGAGGTGATGAGTTTACTGTTATTCTGGAAGATATCGCTACGCCTGAAGATGCAGATTCTATAGTCGAAAAAATCCAACATGAGCTGACGACGACCTATGTTATTAATGGTCATGTTATTCATCTCAGTGTCAGTATAGGTACCTGTATTTATCCTCATGATGCAATGGAGACAGACCGACTCATCCAGCTAGCCGATACAGCTATGTTCCATGCCAAAGAGAGTGGACGAGGTTCTGTGCAGGCCTTTAAATCAGAGATGGGAGATCGATTTACCCGCAGGTTAAAGTTGGAGAGTCGACTGCACCGAGCGGTGGATAAAAAAGACTTTACCATCTATTACCAGCCTCAGGTTGATCTGGAAACCATGCGAATTACTGGCGCTGAAGCCCTGTTGCGATGGACTGATGATGAGTTCGGGGTGGTATCGCCCGTTGAGTTTATACCGGTGCTTGAGGATATTGGACTAATTACCAATGTGGGGAAGTGGGTGCTAAATGATGTGTGTTCTCAGAATAAATATTGGCAGGAGTGTGGGCTAAGTCCTATAACGGTTTCTGTGAATCTTTCCCCCGTTCAAATTGTTTTGCAAACACTTGAGCAGGATGTGGCAGATGTATTGGCACGTTCAGGATTAGCGTCAAAGTATCTGGAGTTGGAAATTACAGAGACGGCGTTAATGAAGAGCCCTGAAGCTTGTGCACTCATACTGCAACAACTTATGGCAATGGGCGTGCGCATTTCAATCGACGATTTCGGTACAGGCTATTCATCGCTGAGTTATCTTAAGAAACTACCTATATCAAAGCTAAAAGTAGATCGTTCCTTTGTTATGGATATCCCCTTTGATTCAAGTGATATGTCGATAACTACGGCTATTATTGGCCTTGGGAAAAGCTTGAAACTGAAAGTCATCGCGGAAGGCGTTGAAACTACTGAGCAGTTAAACTTTTTGCGTGAACAGGGATGTAAAGAGGTACAGGGTTTCTATTTTAGTCAGCCGCTACCTGCCGATCAGTTTGAAACGTTGTTAAGGGCCCAGTCGCCCGTTCAGGAGCAGAGTAATCAGCGTTTCGCGCTCCTCTGAACAATGGCTGTTGGCCGGTATGGGCACCAATGCCCATGCCGGCATTACTTTTCGGATCTAGCCAAATCGCTTCCTGATCTCTTCGCTGCGTAATCTGGCTTGGGTATAACGGGTTAAGGCCTGGACACCGCGACCACAGGAACGGAATACACAGACCCCTTGATCCATCATCTGTGCGACCAATGGGTCATAGAGTTCGCCACCATCCACAATACCAATCAGCGGTTTATCCAGCGCCGAGACCATGCGGGGCATTTGATGAGCTATGCTCTGCTCGTCACTGATGTCGTAACCCGGGCGCAGTTTGTTCTCCACCAGAGTGCGCATGACCGGTGACATGGGATCTAGCCCTACCACCACGGCATCAAT
>JAPHUE010000170.1 GCA_026196795.1 Sedimenticola sp. | reverse complement strand
TTCCCGGCTCTAATCCACAAAAATTCAAGACGCAATTTGATGATTTTACCGACGCTAATCTACCGGCCATTCAAGAGCCTATCCTGACACGCCATGAGTTCATGGCCTATGCTGGGGCTGTGGATAATAACGGGTATTTTCCGACCCACAATAAACGTTACTCACAACCTATCACTGGCGACTATGACAAAGACCTGCTGACCAATCGGACCAAACGGATCTTTAATGACCGAACCGGGGCGCGTTGCGGGACAAATACCAAACCGTTCCTGCTGCAAACCTACAAGCGGGATACCGGTGAGGTGATGCATGATATGACTGTCCCTATTTATGTGGCGGGTCGGCACTGGGGTGGTTTCCGTATTGGTTACCAATCTTCAGATGAATAGTTTACTTGCTGATAGGTGAGTATTGACCAACCCGGCCAAGGCCGGGTTGTCTATTTTGTAGCCACCTCTTTTCCTTGGTTTAGATTATCCAGGTAGGTCTGGAGGATCAGGTTTGGGGGTGCTCCTCGTCGTGTTATGGCGGAGTAGTGAGTGACATAAGACATCTCGTCAGTCATTAACGCACGCATCTTCCCCTGTGAAACCCAGCGATCGGCAAAGTGGGTTGGAAGGAAACCGATAAAACAGCCTGTCATGATCAGGAAGGCTATACCCTCCCTGTCGGTTGCAGTAGCGCTGGCATTGAGTCGCAGGTGTTGGGCTTTTATCGCGGCCGTCTGGGCATAGGCCGGCACCACAGCATCCTGTTTTGACAAATATCCTGATGGGTTGCCAGTTGATTGGCTGAATAGTGGGTGAGTATGGCTGCAATAGAGCTGCGATGTTTCGCCATACAGTGAAAGATAATCGAGTCCAGCCAGAGTCCGGAGGTCTGGCACAACACCGATATGCAGGCGCCCGTCCAGAACACCCAATTCGATCTCGTTCGGTGGCAGCATGCTGATATTGATGCGCACCTCGGGTCCTTGCTGCTTTAGTTGGGCCAGGGCATCGGTAATTCGCATATGCTGCATGGTGACCAGGTTATCTGTAATACCAATATTGAACTCCCCTTTCAGATGGGCGTGAATGGCGTTGACTTGGGTACGAAATCCTTCAAGTGAGGCCAATAGCTGCAAAATCGCATCATAGACCTGTGTACCCTCAGGCGTGAGTGAGAAGCCAGCTCGTCCCCGCTGACAAAGACGTAACCCCAGGCGTTGTTCCAGGTCTGACATGCTGATACTGATGGCTGACCGGCTGATATTGAGCTGTACCTCCGCCGCAGAGAACCCGCCGCACTCCACTACCGCTTTGAAAATCCGCAGGTGTCGAATGTCGATATCGCTGATTTGACCACTTAAAGGGGGCGACTTGGATTTCATCTGTTGTTATCTGTTGGCGGAAAGTTTATTAATTTTGTAACTGAAGGTTAATAAATTCAAATTTATTTAACTGATAGGGCGGTTCAGACTGAACGAATCAATCATTTCTTGAGTGAGGCTATCCAATGACTGCATATAACAGGGACACCGCTGCCGGACTGAGTCGCGAGGCGCTGGAGGCGCACTGGATGCCGTTCACCGGTAATCGAGAGTTTAAACAGAATCCGAGAATGGTGGTTTCAGCGAAGGGAAACTATTACCTGAGCGCGGATGGCCGGCCGATTCTGGATGGCCTCTCCGGACTCTGGTGCTGTGGTGCGGGACATAATCGGACAGAGATAGCGGACGCGATCACCGAGCAGCTTGGGGTACTGGATTACTCGCCGGGGTTTCAGTTTGGGCATCCCCTCTCATTTGAGCTGGCCAACCGACTAAAATCGATGACCCCAGACGGCCTGGATTATGTCTTTTTCTCAAATTCAGGCTCAGAGGCGGTAGAAACCTCCCTGAAAATGGCGCGGGCTTATTGGCGGCAGAAGGGTGTGCCGACCAAGACCAAGCTGATTGGGCGTGCCAAGGGCTACCACGGGGTTAACTTTGGTGGTATCAGCGTGGGTGGTATTGGTCCTAACCGGAAGCAATTTGGAACTTTGTTGGATGCTGATCATCTTCCTCATACCCTGCTGCCTGAAAATGCCTTCAGTCGAGGGATGCCTGAGCAGGGGGCTGAACTGGCAGATCAGCTGGAAGAGCTGGTGATGCTGCATGATGCCTCCAATATTGCTGCCGTTATAGTGGAGCCATTTGCCGGCTCTGCCGGTGTGATCGTGCCACCCAAGGGTTATCTTCAGCGGCTACGTGCCATCTGTGACAAGCACGATATCCTGCTCATTTTTGACGAGGTGATTACCGGGTTTGGACGCACCGGTTATGCCTTTGGCGCGGATGCCTTTGGTGTTGTGCCGGATATCATGAACGTGGCCAAGGGGTTGACCAACGGTGTGATCCCTATGGGTGCAACGGTTGCGCGCAGTGAAATCTATCAGACCTTCATGTCTCAGGGTGGACCGGAGTACATGGTGGAATTTCCCCATGGTTATACCTATTCGGCCAATCCCATTGCCTGTGCCGCTGGGCTGGCAGCCCTGTCGCTGTTCGAGAATGAGAAGCTGGCAGATAGGGCGCGGGAGATGGCACCCTATTTCGAGTCGGGGCTACATAGCTTGAAGGGGAGTCCGTTGATTACTGATATTAGAAATTTTGGACTGGCAGGAGCGCTACAGATTGCCCCTTATCCCGGTGAGCCGGCCCGTCGTCCCTATGAGATGGCCATGAAGTGCTGGGAGCGGGGTGTTTACGTTCGTTATGGTGGCGATACCCTTCAGTTAGGACCTGCTCTGGTAATAGAGCGAGAAGAGATTGATCAACTGATCAATGTCCTGGGTGATGTGATCAGCGAGTCATAGATCGTTCAGCCTAACCCACTTATTCTTAACTACAAAACAAAACAGATGAATCAGGAGCAGCCATGAGCCTTATTGGACACTTTATTGGTGGTCAACATATCAATGTGGATGAACGTACTCAGTCGGTCTACAACCCGGCCACTGGCGAGGTGACTAAAGCGGTCTCTTTGGCTTCGGTGGCAACCGTTGAGATGGCTATTGCCGCAGCAGAAAGTGCCTTTCCTGCCTGGCGAGAGACGCCCCCTTTAAAACGCGCGCAGGTGATGTTTCGCTATAAGCAGTTACTGGAGCAGCACGCCGATGAGATCTGCCAGTTAATTACCGAAGAACATGGCAAGGTACTGGATGATGCTATGGGTGAATTGGTA
>JAPHUE010000076.1 GCA_026196795.1 Sedimenticola sp. | reverse complement strand
GCGGCCGGTCTGGGTAATCTCTCCGCCTTCTATTTCTATAGTTATGTAGCAATGCAGGTGCCGACAGGATTGCTGGCCGATCACTGGGGGCCGCGCAGGCTGCTCTCTCTCGGGGCTACGGTGGCGGGGTTGGGTACCTTGTTGTTTGCCGTGGCTCCGGACACTTTATGGGCGAACTTTGGTCGTTTGATGATTGGTGGATCGGTCGCGGTGGCCTTTGTCGGTATGCTCAAGCTTGCAGGGCATTGGTTACCACCGAAACAGTATTCACTGGCATCGGGTATGGCGCTGTTTTGCGGTGTGGTGGGTGCGGTATTTGCCGGTGTACCCTTGCGGTTGCTGGTTGATTCGTTCGGTTGGCGGCCGGTGATGTTATCTTCTGCCGTGGTGACCTTTATTGTTGCGCTGGGTATCTGGTTGCTGGTCCGTGATGATCCCACCGAGAAGGGCTATGCCTCACATGCGATTGATCATGGTGATGAATCTAGCTCGAATAAGTTGGGCGCACTAGCTGGGATACGTGCCGTATTGGGGTACCGTAACACTTGGTTACTCTTTTTTGTGCCCGGTGCGGGAGTAGGTAGTGTATTAACCTTTGCCGGTCTCTGGGGTGTGCCGTTTCTTACCACACACTATGGGTTGGAGAAGACTTCTGCCGCAGCGATCTGCTCCGGTTTGTTAGTGTCATGGGCTGTGGGTGGGCCGGTATTCGGCTGGCTATCGGATCATCTGGGACATCGCAAGCCGCTCTATCTGTTTGGCTGTGTGGTTCAGTTGGTGAGCTGGTCTATCGTGATTCTGGTGCCCGCACTACCGGTCTGGTTGCTGGCTACTTTATTAGTTGTGGCCGGTTTCTTCTCGGGCAATATGATTATTGGTTTTGCCTTTGCCCGTGAGTCTGCACCCACCCGGCTTGCAGGTACGGCATCCGGGCTTGTGAATATGGGTGTGATGATTGGTCCTATGCTGCTACAGCCCGCCGTTGGCTGGTTGCTGGATCATTTCTGGACTGGTGAAATGGACAATGGCGTGCGCTTATATGGGCTGCAAGCCTATGAGAACGGCTTTACATTGATGTTGGGTTGGCTTGCCGTGGCGCTTGTCCTGATGTTCTTTACCCGTGAGACACACTGCAAGCAGATTGCTTAGATTGAGAGAGAGCAGTATCAATGGCTGAATTGGTTAAAGGGTTTCATCACGGTAGTCTTGTTGTTGCTGATACAGAAACAGCTTTAGCATTTTACCAGGGTATTCTTGGCATGGCGCTTGACGATAGCCGTCCTGATCTTGGCTATCCGGGTGCCTGGTTAAATGTCGGTGAGCAGCAGATTCACCTGCTGGAAGTGCCCAATCCTGATCCGCTTGAGGGGCGTCCTGCCCATGGTGGTCTGGATCGCCATCTGGCTTTTTATCTTGAAGATCTGAGCCTTTTAACTGAAGCGCTGGATAAGGCGGGTGTGGGTTATACGTTAAGCCGTTCAGGCAGGCGGGCGCTGTTTTGTCGTGACCCAGACCAAAATGCGCTGGAGTTTATAGAGCAGCCCGGTCGCAAATAAACTATCCAGCCCTGCTAGGTTTCTGTTTTATTCAATAATTCAAACAGGGGCGGGGCTGAGTCATAGGCCTGAGTTTCCAGTCGACGATACTCTGCTATGAGTTTCACGGCAAAGGGTGTCAGTGTTGCGCCACCTCCCCCCTTTCCTCCGACGGTGGTTTCAACCAGAGGTTGCCCCAGGGCTTCCTGAACGGTCTCTATCAACTGCCAGGCGCGGCGAAAGGTCATACCACAAGCTTTTCCTGCCGCTGAAATACTTCCGGCGTCATTGACTGATTCGAGAAGGGCGATCTTTCCCGGACCTATGACGGTATCGTTAAATCGTATCTGAAGTCGAAGTTTTGTTTTCATCTGGCTGCCGGGTTTAACCATTATTGATTATTCATTATGCGTGATCACTATCCTAAAGCAGCGGGCCAAGGGCCACAACCAATAGCGCCAGCTAAGCGGTTTTCTGCGTTGTATTCCGTTGCCAATAGGCCCAGACAAACCAGATGAAGGCCGTTGCCTGAAGTAACAGTACAAAACCAAATGCAGCTTGATAGGCGATGCCAAGATAGTGTCCGGGTGATACCTCGGGCCAAAGATCAATTATGATGCCGATGGTGTATTGCAGCAGAAAGATGCAGACGAACACCAGGAGATTCATGGCGGTGTTGACCCGTCCTGCCAGATGACGCGGATAGTGCTGGGAAAGCACGGCATATTGAATAATGCCTGTGGTGCCAAAAAAACCAAAGGCTAACCAGATGAGCGAAAGAGATTGTTCGGTCGGCCCCAGGATGATCACTAGTTGTATCAGTTGAAATACCAGCATGCCTCCAGCTGAAAGCAGGATAGCGGGCAGGCCGATCCTGGCCAGTCGCTCTGCCAGTGTTCCCATAACCAGAAAACCCGCCACCATGGCGGAGGCGGTCAGCAGCAGGGTATCGGCCATCGCACTGCGTTCCAGCTTGCCAATGTCCTGCAGCCAGGGGCCGGCCCACAGGCTCTGTATGGCGATAAAAGAGGATTGTGAGAGCATGGTAAGCGGGGCGATCATCCAGAAAAAACGATCCTTGAATATGGATCGCAGTCCCTGCATCTGCGCGCTCAGTGTCTCTTTCGCTTGCTTTTCATTGGGCTGAACCGGCACCAGGATAAATATAGTGATGGATGAAACAACCATTAATCCCGCCAGCATCATGAACACGCCACGCCAATCAGTCAGTGTGAGTGCTGCCTGAACCGGGGCGGTTGCGGTAATGGCACCCAGACCACCGGCGGCGAGGATAACGCCATTTAATAATGGGAGCTTCTCCGGCTTGAACCAGATAGTAAAGGTCTTGAAAGCGGCCATCAGACAGGCGGATACACCGAGTCCAATTAAACCCCGGCCGATGATCAGGTCCCACTCACTTTTTCCCAGGGAAAACAGTAACGCCCCGGCTGCGGCTACCAGGAGAAGTGTGGCTTCGATTTTTGCCGGGCTATAGCGATCCAGCAAAATGCCGAGTGGCAGTTGTGCCGCCGCAAAGGCGAAGAAATAGGATGCTGTCATCAGGCCCAGTGCCTGCGGATCGAGAGCCAGCTCAGCCACCAGATCGGGAGCCAGCACCGCATTGACTACCCGCGCCAGATAGGAGAGGTAATAGCCCAATGCAAACGGCAACAGGATGCAGAGAAAAAGGTGGCGGCGTGTCAGATAGGAATCCAAGAAGGTAGTTGCCTGACTGTGGTTATAAAGAGTCTGACTATGCCATTCACTATGCGCTATTAACAAGTGCCAAACCTGTGGGGTAATGGAGTGGGAATGTCACAGTGCTAGAAACAGATTGGCAGATTGATCGGCTAATGGGTTAACGTATAGCGGTCATGTCAAAGCAGATGAGTGGTTGAGTATCGATGCTGGATTTCAATGAGATGGTGATCTTCGTGAAAGTGGTGGAGGCAAAAAACTTCACGGCGGCAGCGGCTAATCTGGGTATGCCAAAATCGACGGTCAGCAGAAAGATCAGTCAACTGGAAGCCCGTCTGGGAGCGCGTCTGCTACAGAGGACCACCCGTATGGTCCGTCCGACAGAACTGGGTGCGCTTTACTATGAACGCTGTGCACGCCTGGTCACGGAGGCCGAAGAGGCTGAGCTGGCGATCAGTCACTGTCAGGAGCTCCCCCGTGGTCTGCTGCGGGTCACCATGCCGGTTGATATCGGTATCTCCATCATGCCAGCGATTACCGACTGTTTCTTGCGGCAGTATCCGGAGATTCAGCTGGAGATCGACGTCTCTGATCGTACAGTTGATCTGGTGGGCGAGGGGTTCGATATGGCCATTCGTGCCGGTGTGCTGGAGGATTCCACGCTGGTGGCGCACCGCCTCTTCTCAGGGCGTATGCGGGTCTGTGGGACACCGGCCTACTTTGAAAGAGAAGGTATACCGCAATCACCAGAAGAGTTATCCAGCCACGACTGTATTCTGTTTACCTCGCTTGGCTCGAATGCGAGTGTGAAATTCAAAGGACGACAGGGGGAAACTAGCGTCGATCTAAAAGGACGCCTTGCAATCAACAACCTCAATGCGATTCGTGCTGCCTGCTTGGTCGGCGACTCCATCACCCTGTTGCCTGAGTTGCATTGTCAGGATTTGATTGCACGGGGTGAGTTGGTTGCCGTATTGGATGAGTGGCAGGTGCGGGAGGGTGGTATCTATGCCGTCTATCCATCGCCACGACATCTCACGCCGAAGGTTCGGGCATTTATCGCCTTTCTGGATAAACAGTTCGGCAACTTGCCTCACTAAGGGGGGGGATTTCACGCTTTGAGTCTACAATTGTTCCATGTATGGAACAGAGTTATCTATAAAACCTATCTAATCGATCTATTGGGATAATGATAGGCTGTTTTCCAAGTTAAAGAATGATCCACGGAGAACAGCAAATGAGCCACAAAAAACTTCTGCATATTGATTCCAGTGCCCGTTTGGAGGGCTCTGAATCACGCCAGCTGAGCCAGCAATTTGTCCAGCAATGGATTGATGCCCATTCAGACTATCAAGTGATTGAGCGCGATATCGCCAGTAAACCCTTACCCCATCTTGATCAGACCATGCTGGCGACCATGATGAGTCCCGCCGAACAGCATTCCCCGGAAATGACGGTAGTCGCTGATCGTATCGCCCTGCTGGTGGAAGAGTTCCTTGCGGCGGATGTGATTGTGCTTGGTGTACCGATGTATAACCTGGGTATTCCCTCCACACTGAAGGCCTATATTGATCATATCGTGATGGCAGGAAAGACCTTCGCCTATACCGATAAAGGTGCTGTTGGGTTAGTGAAAGATAAGCCGGTCTACATCATCACCGCACGTGGTGGCATACATGCTGGTGCAGCTTCTGATCAGCAGGCCCCTTACCTGAAAACCCTGTTCAATTTTGTTGGAATTGACAATGTGAACTTTATCCACTCTGAAGGACTCAATATGGGAGATGAGATGCGTTCAAAGGGACTGCAAAATGCCCAACAGGCAATCGAGCGGTTTGTTGCCTGAACATTTGAACCGTTAGTTTTAACAGGGAGCATCCCAATGAACCTGCGTAACAGCGACAAACAGTTTGGCCTGGTCAGCATTGTCATCCATTGGATGATGGCGTTGCTTATCGTCGGTCTGTTTGCACTTGGGCTCTATATGACCGGGCTGGATTACTATGACCCCTGGTACAAAACCGCTCCTGACATTCACCGTAGTCTGGGTGTCATCATGTTGTTGCTTTTGATATTCAGACTGGTATGGCGGCAGGTTAATCCGAAACCCACACCGGTTGATAATGACCCGGAGATTCTGCACAAGGTGGCGGAGTGGATACACGGTCTGCTGTACCTGCTGCTGTTTGTGATAGCACTGAGCGGCTATCTAATCTCCACGGCAGATGGGCGTGGTATTGATGTCTTCAACTGGTTCACTGTGCCCGCACTGTTTCCGTCTTTTGAAAACATGGAGGACCTGGCAGGGGAGGTTCACTTTGTTCTGGCTGTAACCCTGATTGTTCTGGCTGGCCTGCACGGGCTTGCTGCGCTTAAACACCACTTTATAGATCGAGATCTTACGCTGATGCGCATGCTCGGAAGTACCCGGTCACTGGACCGTTAGGACTTTTCACTATCTGATTTATCCAAGGAGATATCATGAAAAAAAGATTTCTTGTTCCACTGTTGGCGGCATCTATTGTTGCCATCTCTGCACCCGTGTCAGCGGATGATTATGTGATCGACACCAAGGGTGCCCATGCCTTTGTCCAGTTCAAAATCTCGCATCTGGGATACGGCTGGGTGATTGGGCGGTTTAATGATTTCAGTGGTAGCTTCAGTTACGACGAGACGAATCCCGCTGCATCAAAAGTGTCTGTCACCATTAATCCCACCAGTGTTGATAGCAACCATGCTGAACGTGACAAACATCTGCGTAGCAAAGATTTCCTGAAGGTCGATGAGTTTTCAACAATTACTTTTAACAGCACCAGCTATGAAGATAAAGGGGACAACAAGGCGGTACTGAAAGGCGATCTGACACTGCATGGTGTCACCAAGTCAGTAGCGCTTGATGTAACCCATATCGGTGCAGGCAAAGACCCCTGGGGCGGCTATCGTCGTGGTTTTGAAGGGACGACCAAACTGACCCTGAAAGATTTCGGTATCCCCATGGATTTGGGGCCGGCATCAAGAGAGTTGGAAGTTTTTGTTTCTGTTGAAGGCATCAAAAAGAAATAATGAACAGGCTGTAGAAAGTGTACAGCCTTTCAACAGAGCGTAGATGAAAACAGCCTGGCCTCCTCTGGCCGGGCTGTTTTTTTAGCCAAAATTCGATTTGGTGCGTGATACAAGCAAAAAACTTCGACTGCCGACACAGTTTCCTTTCCTGAATTACCGGAGAATTAATCTCTTTTCAATGTTGAGTCGGTAGATAATTGAGCACAATTCTCATTATTGAACCCTCTGCCACGCTTCGTTATGGCATAAAGCAATCAATCCACCTGCCTGGGATAGACCTGCAGGAGGAGGCTGATTGCCGTCAGGCCATTCTCCGGCTCTCCTGTTTACCACAGCACACCCCACCGCCTGCAGCCATTATCCTGGGCTGGCCAACGCTGGCTAATCCTCAGTTTAAAGCATTGCGACAACTGCTCTGTGAATCTCCCTGCAATAAAATACCCTTGTTATTGTTAGTGCAGGATTTGGCAGCCGTAGATGCTGATTGTCTGTTTGAACGGGACTCAATGATTGTCCAGAATGTGCGAAATATGGACGAGACAGACACCAACCTGGATGCTCTTTTAGCCGTCCGGAATACTCAGGAAGAGGCTGTTGGCGGCAGCGTGAATAATAAAATACAGATCCTGTTGGTGGATGATTCAAAAACTATCAGGGGGCAGTTTGGCGCGTTATTGAAGCGTGAGGGATATAGCGTTGAGGTAGCCGCTTCGCCGTCAGAGGCATATCAGAAGGCGCGGAACAAACGTTTTGATATTGGCATTATCGATTACTACATGCCGGAACAGAATGGCGCTGAATTATGTGCGCGGTTGAAAAGTGATGTTCAAACAAGTGGCATGGACCTGGCTGTTTTAACCGGCAGTTATGATGATGCGCTGGTCTCTTCGGTGCTTGCCTCAGGTGCTATTGAGTGCATGTTCAAAAATGAGTCGAGCCAGCTTTTTCTGGCACGAGTCAGGGCGCTGGTAAGAATTTGTGAGCAGCGCACAATTATCAGTGAAGAGAAAGAGCAGTTGAATACTATTCTTACCTCAGTCGGTGAAGGTGTTTATGGGGTTAATCAACAGGGGGTCGTCAGTTTCATCAACCCGGCGGCACTGAAGGTCCTGGGTTATAAAAAAGAAAGTGATGTGTTGGGTCAGTCGGCTCATGCGCTCTTCCACTATGCTGATCCCTCCGGCAAATCAGTTGACCCTGATTTATGCTTTGTTCATCAGGCCTATCAACTTGGCGATGAACTTCTCCAGTGGGAAGCCGTCTTCTGGAGTTCTTCAGGTAGTGCCATTCCCGTCGAGTGTAGTGTGAGACCGAGAGTAGTAGAGGGTCGCTGTATCGGTTCAGTGGTTGCGTTCCGGGATATATCAGAGCGTCTTTTATTTGAAGAGGAGCTGAAGTGGCAGGTCAATCATGATCATCTGACCAAACTCCTCAACCGGCAATATCTTGAGCAGGCCCTTGAGCAGGAGACACGCCGACTGTTTCGTACTGGTGAGACATCGGCACTGCTGTTTATTGATCTGGATCGCTTCAAGCAGGTGAATGATCAGGCGGGTCATGCCGCTGGTGATCAACTCCTGATAGAGGTCAGCAATAAACTCAAGGAGCGGGTTAGACAGAGTGACATCATTGCCCGTGTAGCGGGTGATGAGTTTGTTGTGATTCTTTCCAACGTAAGCCTGGAGCAGGCACTCCTGTTAGCGGAGAAGTTACGAGGGATTCTGGATGAGACCATTTTCCACTACGGTGAACAGTCATTTGATATAACAGGCAGTATTGGACTCGCCATGATGGATGCGGCTAGTTTTTCAGTGGAGCGCGTACTGGCCAATGCGGATGCTGCCTGTCATATTGCAAAATTGCAGGGACGTAACAAGATTCATGTGTTTGATGAGATGAGGGACAGTTCTGGTTTTGATCAGAAAGATCAGGGCTGGATCAAAAATCTTGAAGCGGCACTGACACAATCACTTTTTACACTCTCATTTCATCCTGTCTATTCTGCTGAGAGCGTGCAGAGCCTTCTTGATCAGACGCATCAGTCTGGCGCAAAAGAGTCTGACGCATTTCCTAAATTAATGCTCCCCTGTGCATTTTATGAAGTGCGGGTACAGTTGCCTGACAAACATGGATTGCTGATGCATGCTGCTTCGTTTATGCCGGTTGCCGAGCGTTTTGATCTGGCGACAAAGATTGATCTGCATGTGATGGAGCGGGTCATGACACTTTGTCAGCAACAAGCCCCCTGTCAACGTTTTGCCATTGCGCTTACCGAACAGACACTGCTTCGACCTGATTTTCTTCAAACAGTCGCCCATGCACTGGAGCAGGCTTGCCTGAGACCCGACCGTATACTGTTTACTGTCACCAACTCACAAGGAGGGGGGAATGCACAGGCCTTGCAACAGGTAATCAATCAACTTCATAGTGATGGTTACGAGGTCATACTCGATGAACAGACCCGGGAGCACAGTGCCTTCGCCCATCTGCGCGGTTGCAACGCGGCGTGTATTACCATCAGTGAACGGTTTATTAATGGCCTGTTAACTGATCCCATTGATCAGGCCGTAGTCCGTGCCACTATCGATGTCTCACATGCGCAGAACCGAAAGACCCTGGCGCGTAACATGACGTCACTGGCTACCTGTCGTCTGCTATATCAGTTGAAGGTTGATTATCTGCAGAGCGATCTACTGGGGGAGTGGATGGGTGAGACGGGTTTTGCTAAGACCAATACCTCGACCAACTATCTGCGGCTGGTCAAATAAAAGATTTCCGCGAGTAAAACCGTTCAATTCAACCGGTTGATTTAGCTGGCTTTGCCCCTATCTATACAGTAGACATAACGGCGAAAGGGTCTGCCATGAAAATGCGACAACTGTTTGATAAAACTTCCAGTACCTATAGCTATCTGCTGTGGGATGAAGCCACCCTGGAAGCGGTCATGATTGACCCGGTTTTTGAACAGAGTGAACGGGATATACAACTCATTGAAGAGCTGGGCCTGACACTTCGTTATGCACTGGAAACCCATATTCATGCGGATCATATTACCGGCGGTGGTCTGTTGCGTGAGCGGTTCAGCTGCCAGGTGGGTGTCCATGAAAATGCCAAGGCAAGCTGCGCTGATATTGCACTCAAGGCGGGTGAGCACCTGTTATTCGGTAGTGCCTCATTAACGGTGTTGCATACGCCGGGTCACACCAATACCGACATCAGTTACCTGACAGAGGGCTGCGTGTTTACCGGCGATACCCTGTTGATCAGAGGTAGTGGGCGCACCGATTTTCAATCCGGTGATGCCGGCGAGGCTTATGATTCGATCACGCAAAAGCTGTTTGTATTGCCAGATGACACCCTGGTCTATCCGGCACATGACTACAGTGGGCAAACCGTCACGACTATTGGAGAAGAGAAACGACTCAATCCGCGCCTGGGAAATAACCAGACCCGGGAAGGCTATGTGGAGATCATGAATGGCCTGGTGCTCGATAAGCCGGCAAAGATTGATGAGGCGGTACCGGGTAATCAGCGTTGCGGTATTCATGGTTCAGAAGCGGTGATCAACCAGGTGGGCGATATAGGCTCCTGATATCGGTTGGCTTAACTCTCTGATGACAGTTTGGTCACCCGGTCCAGGTGCTCCTGCCAGTAGGCCGTCTGATTAACGCAGAGTTCATAGAGAAAGCGCCAGTCATACAGACCCGAGTTGTGCCCGTCACTGAAGTAGAGCTTGAGGGCATAGTTGCCAATGGGCTTGATCTGCTCCAGCACCACATCCTGTTTATCCAGAACCAGAAGACGGTCTTTCCCAAAGCGTGCTCTTACCTCTTTTGAAGGTGAGAAGGTGCGCAGGTATTCCCAGGGTAGGTCATAGCGTTCGCCATTATTGAAGACCAGCTCCAGTGTGTGGGCCTGCTGGTGCAGGATGATGTCGGTAGGTTTTGGATTTTTTCCCATGCAGGATAAGATAAGGCTGTTCTGAAAAAAAACAAGAGTAGTTCCTTCGGGCTAAAGATCAAGGAGTGAACAATGAGTGAACAGGTACCCACTCGGGAAGAGGCATTTCAACTGCTTAAAAAATATACCAAAACAGAGAGCCTGATTAAGCATGGGCTGGCTGTTGAAGGGGTTATGCGCTATTTCGCACGGCAACGGGGCGGTG
Source organism: Sedimenticola sp. (assembly GCA_026196795.1). Lineage (GTDB taxonomy): Bacteria > Pseudomonadota > Gammaproteobacteria > Chromatiales > Chromatiaceae > Sedimenticola. The sequence continues at coordinate 3,195 of JAPHUE010000076.1, read as the reverse complement.
ATGTGGAGCAGTGGGGTATTGTTGGTCTGGTACATGATCTGGACTATGAACAGTTTCCTGATCAGCACTGTATTAAAACCGAACAGATACTCAAGGAGGCACAGTGGCCTGCATCCTACATTCGGGCTGTCATCAGTCACGGTTGGGGAATCTGTACCGATGTTGAACCGCTATCCGAAATGGAGCAGGTGCTCTATGCCACCGATGAACTGACCGGGCTGGTCACCACCAGTGCACTGGTTCGGCCCTCCAGGAGTCTCATGGACCTGGAGGCCAAGTCGGTACTCAAGAAGTGGAAAGATAAGAGTTTTGCCGCCAAGGTGGATCGCAGCATTATTGACCGGGGAGCGGAGATGCTCGGCATGGAGCGGCGTGACCTGATCACTCAAACCATCCTGGGCATGCGTGAAGTGGCCGAGTCAATCGGACTCAAGGGCGCAGCCTGACTTACTCCTTGAGTTTGATCTTCAGCATACCCTCTTCAACATGGATGTTATCCACGCCATCAGAGAAGCCCTTCCAGAAGCCCTGCTCATCGCCAAATTCGCTGATCAGGTCGATGTTTTTCAGGCCACCCAGCCAGGCGTTTGGAATCGGGACGCCCATAATGCTGACGCCTTTGAGAATAATCACCGGCTTTTGATTACGAAAGGCCATCTCAACACCGGCTGAGACACGCAGGGTCTTTCCGCCCAGGATAGGAAAATCAGGGTCAACGGGAACCAACAGCCGGGCACTCACCAGGTCATCACCCAGATCAACCGAGAGCTTCCGGGCGATACCCGGATCTTTCGCAACAATGGCATTCAGCTCCCGTTCGCTGAAACCGATCTCGCGTTTTGCACCGGCCTCGCTGTAGCGTTCAGGCCTTAACCACTCCTGATCACTCTCTTTTGGACTTGTGTTGGATGGGTTAGTGGCGATGGGGCCGGGGTCATAGCCCAAGGCCTGGAGTTTACTGTTGAGTGTTCTCTGTTCAGTAACACTTAGCTCAACCGGCTCAAAATCCTTGGCATAGATATAGGTGCGCACAATCCAATAGGTGACTGCCGCCGTGATCAGAATGGTAGCCAGTATGATCCACAGAATATAAATAGCGCGGAAACCCTTTTTGGGAGCGGGTGCGTCCAGTTGCTGGGCAGATTCATTCATACCGATATCCATTTTTTGAAATGACACAGTTGTCACTTGTAACGGGACTGTCTTCTCATCAGACAAACCCAGAACAGTCATGCTTGCTTATTAAAATACTACTTAAAGCGCCGTTTAGCACTGATTTTATTGTGAATTATTGTAAAACGGGTTCGGTGGAAGGCCCCGTTGATAGCGGGTCACAGAGGGAATAGGGTGGTATGGAGCTGCTTGGTTCAACAAAATGCAGACAAATAAAAAGGGCCGCTTTTAAAGGCTGCCCTTTCTATTTAAAGAACGACTATAACGCTAAAGGTAAAACCGTAAGCGGTTATAGCGTTAGCGCCAGATTAAAGCGCTACGATGTTCTCTGCTTGTGGGCCTTTAGGACCCTGAGTTACGGTGAACTCAACTTTCTGGCCTTCAGCAAGGGTCTTGAAGCCCTGGCTGGCGATTGCACTGAAGTGAGCGAAAACGTCTGGACCTGATTCCTGCTCGATAAAGCCGAAACCTTTAGATTCGTTAAACCATTTTACGGTGCCATTTACTCTGGTAGACATAATAATATCCTGTAATTTAAAAATAATTAGCCATCAAGAGGCTTGTGAAGCTGGAAAAGAGTCTGAAACTTAAAAACTACAGGACGAATATTTACGATGAAACAGCGCAATGGAGATTTGTAAACAATAGGCTTTATTTCTAGCTGGGTGGCAACATATAGGGTTGTTGAGCATAAGTCAAACAATTTTATGGTTATTTTCTATTCAGCCGCCAATCCGCGGATTAATAGAGGATTAGTGTATCGGCATAGCGGTTTTGGCTCCGAAGGGGATCTGAATTCATGCTATTTAAGTCAGCCTTAGTGCTCATTTCTAATATAGTAATCATTCATGCTGACTGGCAAAGTTTAAAACATTTGCTACATTTAAATATAAGGCAGGCAATTAAAGCATAAGCAGGAGGAGGGTGTTTGCTGAAGGAATACACGTAGGCTTTTTTGGGGATAACTATGACATCACTTGCAAGGCAAGGAGGATGGTATGCCCCATATCAAAAAGTATCGTACGCAGTGTATACAAAGGTCTAATCTCCGGGCAATTTTATATTCGTTAATCATCACACTCTTTTTAATGCTGCTGTTTGTTAATGCAGCACCTCTCCACGCGCAGGATAGCAACCCATATCAAGAACCTGAGATGCTGCACATTCCCGGCGGCACCTATCGCATGGGTTGTACTTTCGAAGGCTGCATTGCTCGGGGAGAACAGATACATACAGTCAGCGTTGACCCGTTTCTACTGTCAAAATATGAGATAACCTTTGAACAGTATGATCGTTGTGTCGACAGTGGTGGCTGTAAACATCGGCCATCTGATAATGGTTGGGGCCGCGGTAAAAATCCCGTCATCAACGTCTCCTGGGATGATGCCCAAGATTTTGTTCATTGGTTAAATAAAGTCAGTGGAAAAAATTATCTTCTGCCCAGCGAAGAGGAGTGGGAATACGCAGCCCGAGCTGGGAGCGAAACCAAATATTACTGGGGAAATCAGGTTGGTGCCAATCGTGCCAACTGCACAGGCTGCCTTAAAGCGGCCGTAAGAAAAACATTTAACGTGGGCTCTTTTCCGCCAAATCAATACGGTCTGTATGATATGCATGGCAATGTCTATGAGATGACCCGTAACTGTTGGACAGATGAAGAGAGTGACGCGGTACCTGACTATACATCTGAAAACTGCCCGCTGAGAGTCACACGCGGTGGTGCGTGGAGCAGCAGGCCCGATGTACTTGTCGCAAGCAATCGATTTAATGTGGCATCCTTCCGCCGCTATAACGTGATTGGTTTTCGGGTGGCAATTGCCATCGCACCCCATGGACCATAATTGATCTTAAGCTGAGGTAGGTAAAAGAAAACGGGTTCTAACCTTAGATCGTGTGGGCACGAGATAGTGCCCATACTGCAATTATAAAACATCTCTCCCGTAGGTTGGGCTGAACGTAGTGATGCCCAACAGTATGAGAGCCTTGTTGGGCTTCGTTATACTCAGCCCAACCTACTTGCTT
>JAPHUE010000289.1 GCA_026196795.1 Sedimenticola sp. | reverse complement strand
CAAGTGTACAGATCGTCTGGAAAATGATCTCCCGCAGCAGCAGTTCAACACCTGGATACGACCTCTACAGTCTGTTGAAGATGCCCATAGCATACGACTGCTTGCACCCAATCAATTCGTACTCAATTGGGTTCAAAATCACTATCTGAACGACATTACTGAACATCTGAAAAGCATAGCGGGTGCCAATCCACCCACGGTGTCCATTGAGATCGGTTCAAAAGATACAAAAAAAGTGGATCATGGACCCGGCTTGGAGCGGATAAAGAGTCTGAAACCGGGTGGGGCCGTTCGAACCACCCAGGTCGATGAACCTGCCATGCCCAGCAACTTAAATCCTAACTTTGTTTTTGATACCTTTGTGGAAGGTAAATCCAATCAGCTTGCCCGAGCTGCTTCCATACAGATTGGAGAAAACCCAGGCACCGCCTACAATCCTCTATTCATCTACGGTGGCGTTGGTCTTGGAAAAACTCACCTGATGCATGCTGTAGGCAACATGATTTTAAAGACCAACCCCAATGCAAGGGTCGTCTACGTACATTCAGAGGGATTTGTGGCCCAGATGGTTAAAGCGCTTCAACATAATACGATTGACGACTTTAAGCGCCGCTTCCGTAGTGTCAATGCACTACTAATCGATGATGTGCAGTTTTTTGCCGGCAAGGAGCGCTCTCAGGAGGAGTTTTTCCATACCTTCAATGCACTTTTTGAATCCCAACAACAGATCATTCTATCCAGTGACCGATTTCCAAAAGAGGTAACCGGACTGGAGGAACGTCTCAAGTCACGATTTGGTTGGGGTTTGACCGTCGCCATAGAACCACCCGACCTTGAAACCCGCGTTGCCATTCTAAAGAGTAAGGCTGATCAGCTGTTTGGTGTTGATCTTCCCAATGAGGTGGCCTTCTTTATTGGTAAAAGGGTACGGTCAAATATACGAGAACTGGAAGGGGCCTTACGCAGAATCATAGCCAATGCTGAATTCACCGGCCGGGCTATTACCCAGGAGTTTGCCAAAGACGCTCTACGCGACATGCTTGCGGCACAGGATAAACAGGTCACGATTGAGAATATTCAGAAAACCGTAGCCGAGTATTTTAAAATTCGTACCTCTGAGTTGCTCTCTTCAAAACGAAGCAGAACCATTGCCCGGCCCAGGCAAATTGCCATGGCCCTGGCAAAAGAGTTGACCAATCACAGTCTGCCAGAGATAGGCGAAGCCTTTGGCGGTCGCGACCATACCACCGTGCTGTATGCGACACGTAAAATTGCCGAATTGAAAGAGAGTGATCACCGGGTTGAAGAAGATTATGCAAACCTGTTAAGAACCCTAACGAGTTAGTGTGGATAAACTGTTGATGTTTTCACAACAAAACAGCATGCTTGAGTTATCCACAGCTCATAAACAAAACTTTCATAGACTATACGGCTGTTATCAACAAGAAAAATTGACTACAAGATATTGATAATTATATGAATATCACAATTAACTAACCGTTTTATGGCTGTATAATAATAATAATAATTTTATATATATACTTTATATCTATTAAGAGTGCTCCGACATGAAGATCGTTACATCAAGGGATAATCTGCTAAAACCTCTTCAACAAGTAGGTGGTGTAGTAGAGAGAAGACAGACCCTACCGATTCTTGCCAATGTCTTAATTAATGCTGCAAATGGCAAAATCAACATCACTGCTACAGATCTAGAAGTTGAAATGAAAACATCAGCCAGTGTTGAATGCGAAGGTGAAATCGATTTCACTCTTCCAGCAAGAAAACTTCTTGATATATGTAAGTCTCTCCCTGAAGCATCAAATATAGAATTCACCATAGAAAATGAAAGAACGGTGATTAAATCAGGCAGAAGTAGATTCACACTTGGCGTTTTACCGGCCATTGATTATCCATCGATAGAACCTTCTGTCAGTAGTCACAAATTTACTATTACTCAGAAGCTGTTAAAGCGCTTGATTGAAAAGACTCAGTTCGCAATGGCTCTTCAAGATGTCAGGTATTATCTGAACGGACTATTGATAGAGATCGGTGGGGGCATGATCAGGGCTGTTGCCACTGATGGACATCGTCTTGCGCTAAGTGAGGCTGAATGTGCAATCGAACAGGATGAAGGGATACAGGTAATTCTTCCACGAAAAGCTGTTCTCGAACTAGCAAGACTACTTGCAGATAGTGACGATCAAATCGATATTGATGTGAGTAGCAATCACATTCGTTTCACATTCGACGAAACCAGCTTCACATCAAAGTTGATCGATGGAAAATTCCCAGATTATCAACGAGTTATTCCAGCAAATCCTGACAAGGAGATCATTGCTGATCGTGACACACTCAAACAGGCATTAACCAGAACATCCATTCTTTCCAACGAAAAATACCGTGGGATCAGGTTCCAGATCAATCCGGGAACCCTGCAATTACTTGCACATAATCCTGAGCAGGAAGAGGCGGAAGATGAGATGGAAATTGACTATCAGGGTGATGAGCTGGTCATTGGATTCAACGTGGGTTATCTGATCGAAGTACTCAATGTCATTGATACGGAAACGGTCAGACTATCATTGAGTGATTCCAATAGTAGTTGTCTGATTCAAAACCAGGGAACAGATCAGAGTCGCTACGTTATTATGCCAATGCGTCTCTAGTAAGAAATGTTAAGGAGCTGTATTTGTATACAGCTCCTTAAATATCCTCTCTTCATTCCCGTCAAACACGGGCTATCTCTGTGTCCATAAGACATCTCAAAATATCTAATCTCCGCAATATCTCAACTTCGGAAGTTGATTTATCAGATAAATTCAATTTCATTACCGGTAGGAACGGCTCAGGTAAGAGTACTGTTCTAGAAGCAATTTACATGCTTGCGAGAGCCAGATCATATCGATCAAACCGGTTTTCATCTATTGTTCAATACGGTCAGAACAGCATAAATATCTTTGCCGAGTCTAACCATATACATAGCTACCGTATCGGAATAAATAAAACGGCAACCAGTACTCTAATTAAAGTTAATGGAGCACTTGTAAAACGTGTTTCTGAAATTGCACAAATAACACCCCTACAAATCATTACACCCATGTCACATGAGATATTGGAGCGGGGGCCGGAATATCGAAAACGTTTTATAGAATGGGGGGTGTTCCACGTGGAACATAGCTATTTTGAAACCTATAAACGCTTTTATAAAATTCTTAAACAGAGAAATGTACTTTTAAAAAGTAATCAGTTTGTTAATAGTTGGAACCAAGGGTTCTGTGACGAGGCGGAAAAATTAAATGCCATTCGTACAGCCTATATTGCCTCACTAACAAAATACATAAATATTGAGGCTAATGGCCTTGGAATTAACGAAGATTTAGTAGTTTCATGGAAGGCAGGCTGGGACAGGTCAAAACCACTTTCATCCATTCTGGAAGATCAGCTGAAAAGTGATTTAACAAGGGGTTTTACCCAATCAGGTCCACACAGGGCCGATTTGAAAATTACAATCAACAATAAACTAGCTAACCAGGTTTTGTCTCGTGGTCAGCAAAAGATGCTGATTGTTGCTTTACATCTTGCTCAGGCAAGTCTATTCAAAGAGAGATTTGGAACAGCACCGATTATAATAATTGATGATCTTGTTTCAGAACTCGATGATATGAACAGGTTAAAGGTGTTAAGAAGACTATACGAGCTCGATGCACAGGTATTCATTACAAGTATTGATGGAGTGGAAACAGGTGATCTTGAAATTTATCATCAATTCAATATTGCAGATGGAACGTTAACCTCAGTTTGTAACTAACTAAAGGTTCCACGTGGAACATGCCCGATTAAATATAAACCTTGTGCAAGGTTGAGTGTATAATGGGTCGGTCTTATACAGGAGTGATTTATGAGTTACGACTCTTCAAATATCAAAGTTTTAAAAGGTTTAGATGCGGTACGAAAGCGCCCCGGTATGTATATAGGTGATACCGATGATGGCACTGGTCTACATCACATGGTGTTTGAGGTAGTTGATAATTCAATAGACGAGGCATTAGCCGGACACTGTTCAGAGATAACAGTTTCAATTATTGACGATGAGACTGTAAGAGTCACAGATAATGGTAGAGGCATTCCTGTCGATATCCATCCGGAAGAGGGCCGATCCGCAGCAGAAGTCATTCTAACGGTGTTACATGCGGGTGGTAAATTTGATGATAACTCTTACAAGGTATCGGGTGGTCTGCATGGCGTCGGTGTTTCAGTTGTAAATGCACTTTCAGAAAAATTACAGCTAACCATCCATAGAAATGGACATACGCACTATCAGGAATATGTTCATGGTGAACCTCAGACAGATTTGGCTGTTGTAGGGGCGACAGATAAATCAGGCACAGAGATACTGTTCAAAGCAAGTAAAGAGACCTTTACAAATATTGAATATCACTATGATTTGTTGGCAAAGCGTCTTCGTGAACTCTCCTTCCTCAACTCTGGTGTACGAATTGTATTGTCAGATGAGCGAAATGATCGGAAAGATGTATTTGAATATGAAGGTGGTATAAAGGCCTTTGTAGAACATCTGAATCGAAAGAAAACCCCCTTACATGAGACCGTCTTCTGTTTTACAGTTGAAAAGGATGATGTATCTGTAGAACTGGCTATGCAGTGGAATGAGTCCTACCAGGAAAATATTTTCTGCTTTACCAATAATATCCCACAGCGTGATGGTGGAACCCATTTGGCAGGGTTTCGTGCTGGCCTGACTCGAACCCTGAATCAGTATATTGATCAAGCAGGCTTGGATAAAAAACAGAAAGTGAATACCTCGGGTGACGATGCACGAGAGGGTCTCACCGCTGTACTCTCGGTAAAAGTTCCAGATCCAAAATTTTCATCACAGACAAAAGATAAACTTGTATCTTCAGAAGTGAAGGGCATCGTTGAATCGGTTTTATCAGAAAGGTTGGGTGCTTATCTGTTGGAGAGTCCAGCAGAAGCAAAACAGATAGCGGGTAAGATGATTGAGGCTGCTCGAGCAAGGGAAGCCGCAAGAAAGGCAAGAGAGATGACTCGCCGTAAAGGTGTCCTGGATATTGCTGGGTTGCCGGGTAAGCTGGCAGATTGCCAGGAGAAAGATCCTTCACTGTGTGAGATATACCTGGTGGAGGGTGATTCTGCCGGTGGATCTGCCAAGCAGGGGAGAGATAGACGGACACAGGCCATTTTGCCGCTCAAGGGAAAGATTCTCAATGTAGAGAAAGCACGTTTTGATAAGATGCTCTCATCTGCTGAGGTTGGAACGTTGATAACAGCGCTTGGTTGCGGCATCGGAAGAGAGGAGTTTGATCCTGACAAACTTCGCTATCACCGAATTATTATTATGACGGATGCAGATGTGGATGGCGCTCATATTCGTACTTTGCTACTCACCTTCTTTTATCGTCAGATGCATGAATTGATTGAACGCGGCCATGTCTATATAGCACAGCCACCGCTCTATAAGGTCAAGAAAGGCAAGCAAGAGCAGTATCTGAAAGATGATGCCGATCTCAATAGCTACTTGTTACAGGCAGCGCTTGATAATGCTGAACTCTATGTGAGTCGTGAAGCACCGGCATTGAGTGGTGTCTCTTTAGAAGAGCTTTCACAACAGCATCTTTCAACGATGGCCACAGTTAGCAGAGTGGGTAGGCGGTTTAATCCATCTGTGGTCGAAAAGTTGATCTATATGTCACGGTTGACTGAAGATCTCTACAATGACGATAAATCATTGGCTGGGTGGACTGAAGAGTTGCAGTCTCGCATGAATGTGGATCAGTTTGTATCTAACCGCTATGAGATATCAAAAGATTGTGACTCAGAAGGGAGCTTCAGCGGAATTCGAGTCGTTCACTATGTGCACGGTATAAATACTGATTCCATGATTCCGAAAGAGTTTTTTTCGAGCAGTGATTATCGCCGCATGGTTGAAATGGGTGAGAAACTTGATGGTCTGTTAGGCGAGGGTGCCTTTATAAAACGTGGCGAGAAGCAGAGTGATATCAATAGCTTTTCACAGGCCTTGAATTGGTTAATGGATGAAGCAAAACGCGGCCAGCATATTCAACGCTATAAAGGTCTCGGTGAAATGAATCCTGATCAGCTTTGGGAGACCACAATGAATCAGGAGTCACGAAGGCTTTTGCAGGTCAATATTGAAGATGCTGTAGGTGCTGATGAAATTTTCACAACGCTAATGGGTGACCAGGTTGAGCCAAGAAGAGATTTCATCGAAAAGAATGCCCTGACAGTTGAAAATCTTGACGTCTAAACCTTAAGTCTACGCAATAAAAAAGGGCCACAATGGCCCTTTTTTATTGTACTGATAAAAAATGATAGTAAGTACTTACTTATCTGGTTGTATAAGTTCCATCTGGGTTTCTATCCACGCTTCTACCTCTTTATTGATATCCGCCGCCTTGCGACCAACAGTTTGAATAGGGTCACCCACAACAACCGTTACCGTACCGGGATACTTTCGAATGTCGCGACGCCTCCAGAAGGATCCCGCGTTGTGAGCAACGGGAATGATGGGTACACCTGTTTTTTCAGCTAGCAGGGCCCCTCCCATCCCATAGCGTTTACGCTGACCAGGGGCAACGCGGGTACCCTCAGGGAATATTACGACTAAACGCTCTTGTTTAAGGCGCTCAATACCGATTTCAATAACCTGCTTTGCAGCCTTTCGACCTGCTTTGCGGTCAATCGCAATAGGTTGTACCGTGGCGGCAGCCCAACCAAAAAAAGGTACCCACATTAATTCTCTTTTTAGCACCCATGCTTGTTCGGGCGGGAGTAGAGAGCGTAGTGCCATGGTCTCCCAGGCAGATTGATGCTTTGAAAGTACAATGGCACCGGACTCTGGGATTTTTTCAAGCCCTTCAATTTTATAATCAAGTTTGCAAAAAACCTTCAGGCAAAAGAGATTGACTGTGCCCCATGCGTTAGCGATCAGGCAGCGTTGCCGGAAGGGAAGTACCCAGCCAATTATGGAGAGAATGCCCGCTAAGAGGATGGTGCTGATAACCATACTTAAAAGGTAAAGCAGGGATCTGGCTAAGATCATGTGTTGGAATTTTCCTGAATTAATAGGGCGTCTACAGCATCGTTGAGACGGTCGAAGATAGGTATCTGTGGGTCTAGCCTGCTGTCATGCGCTGTATGCTCGCCTTTACCTGTTCTGACAAGGATTGGACGGGCCCCTACGGCCGCTGCGGCCTGTAGGTCACGCAGACTGTCTCCAATACAGGGGACATCGGTGAGATCCGTAAAAAAGCGCTGACTAATCTGATGGAGCAGTCCAGGGAGGGGCTTACGGCAGTCACAACCCTCTTTTGGGTCGTGGGGACAGTAGAAAATGCCATGTAGCTGCCCACCTTCGCTGGTGATGGCGTGCTGCATCTTGCTGTGTATGGCATTCAACTCATCAATACTGAATAGCCCACGCCCCAAGCCGGATTGATTGGTTGCGACGATAACACGGTAGCCCGCCTGACACAGGCGTGCAATGGCTTCGAGACTGCCAGGAATGGGACGCCATTCATCGGGTGATTTGATGAATGCGTCCGAGTCCTCATTTATGACGCCATCACGATCCAGTATGATTAGTTTCATGTTAGTAAGTGCTTACTGTCAATAAGTCAGCAATGTATTAGCCTATTGCTGATCTCAGGATTGAAGTATAGAGATGTCAGCTACACCCAGAAACAGTTCACTTAACCGGCTGAGTAACGCCAGACGGTTGCTCCTGACTGCAGGATCCTCTGCCATGACCATGACCTGATCAAAAAACTCATCCACAGGTTCACGTAAGGTTGCCAGGCTGGTCAACACCTCTTCATAAGCGAAGTCTCGCATCAGTGGTGAGATGGCCGCGGCTTTTTCGCCAATGCCGTCATACAGCGCCTGCTCCTGTGCTGATTCAAACAGTTCTGGCTGAATCTCACCGGGGATTTTTGAATCACTCTTTTTCAGAATGTTGCGTATCCGCTTGTTGGCAGCGGCCAGGGCGTCAGCCTGAGGCAGTGTCCGGAAGGCTGTGACGGCCTGAATGCGACGTTCGAAATCAGCGATCGACGCCGGTTTGGTTGCAGCGACGGCCTCAAACTGATCCACAGGGATCTGCTGATCAAGGTAGATACCTTTAAGACGTTCCAGCATGAATCCGTAGACCTGCTCAACTGTATCTGTCTCGGTTATCTGTGTAGCAAGTGAGTTGGCTGCAATCTGTAATGTCGGGACAATATCAAGCGGGAGTTGGTGCTCGCGCATGATCCGCAGAGCGCCCAAAGCGGCACGACGGAGTGCGAAGGGATCCTTGTCCCCGGTAGGCTTCATCCCAATGCCAAAAATGCCGACCAGAGTATCGAGCCGTTCTGCCAGTGAGAGTGCGATACCGGTCTTGGTTTCAGGCAGTCTGTCACCTGAGAAACGCGGCATATAAAATTCGTCCAGGGATGCGGCGATCTCGTCGGATTCACCATCGCGTTTGGCCAGGTAGCGCCCCATGATGCCCTGCATTTCTGGAAACTCCAGAACCATCTCAGACATGAGATCGCAGCGACTCAGCATGCCGGCCTTTTCAGCAGAGGCCTTGTCGGCTCCGATCTGTTCGGCAATATGGGTTGCCAGCGTGGCGACACGCACACTCTTTTCATACATGGTGCCCAGTTTCTGTTGAAACAGAACCGTCTTGAGGGATTCAATGCGGTTGGCGAGGGTGTGCTTGCCATCCTGTTGCCAGAAGAACATTGCATCGCTCAAGCGGGGGCGAACGACACGCTCATTACCCTCTTTTATCAACTCGGGTTTTGGGCTATCGATATTGGCAATGGTAATGAAGTGATTCATCAGGTTGCCCTGTTGATCAACCAGATGAAAATATTTCTGGTTTTTCTTCATGGTGCTGATGAGGGCCTCATGCGGTACTTCTAGGAAGCGGGCTTCAAAACCGGCTGTTATAGGTACCGGCCACTCAACAAGTCCGGTCACTTCATCCAGCAGGGCATCATCTATCTCAGCTTTTCCGCCAATAGCCTCAGCACTCTGTTCTACCTGTTGGCGAATCTTTTCTCGTCGGCTGGCAAAATCTCCCAAAACATAACCCGGCTGTTCAAGAATGGCCGGGTATTGGCTGGGGGTTTTGATTGTGAGCGCCTCAGGGTGATGAAAACGGTGTCCCAGAGTCTGATTCCCGGCATCAGTATCAAGTATGCGGCAAGGAACAACGGCCTCACCCAGCATGAAGACCATCCATTGCACCGGACGAACAAATTGTGCCTCGGAACTGCCCCAACGCATGCGCTTGGGGATCGGCAGACGATTCAGGGCCTCTTCTGCAATAGCGGGTAGCAGTTCGACAGCGGGTTTGCCCTGTTCACTGATCTGATAAACCAGCCATTCACCTTTGTCGGTGTTGAGCCGGTCCAGTTGATCGACCGTGGTACCACAGGAGCGTGCGAATCCCTCAGCGGCTTTAGAAGGGTTGCCATCGGCGTCAAAGGCGGCCTGTACGGCGGGCCCACGACGTTGAGTTTCACTATCAGGTTGTGCCGTTTCACACCCTTCAATGAGTAGTCCAAGGCGGCGTGGTGTGGCAAAGGCCTTGACGGCGCCATGACGAAGTTTGGCTTTCTGCAGACCCTCGACAAATGAGGCGGTAAAGGAATCCGACAGCTTTTTCAGTGCAACCGGTGGCAGCTCTTCGGTGCCGAGTTCAAACAGCAAATCGGCAGACTCAGCCATGGGCTTGCTCCTTCTGATTTTTAAGCATGGGGAAGCCGAGTTTTTCTCGGGCATCATAATAGGCCTGTGCGACAGCGCGGGCGAGTGTACGTACCCGCAGAATATAGCGTTGGCGCTCAGTTACCGATATGGCGTGTCGCGCATCCAGTAGATTAAAGGCGTGGGAGGCCTTCAACACCTGCTCGTAGGCGGGAAGTGGCAGACCCAGTTCGATCAGCTTGCTGCTCTCTTTCTCACATTGATCAAAGGCGCCAAACAGGTAATCGACATCGGCATGCTCAAAATTGTAGGCCGACTGCTCTACTTCATTCTGGTGGAATACATCACCATAGGTGACGGGTCCATCAGGGCCATGGGTCCAGATCAGGTCAAAGACACTCTCAACACTCTGCAGGTACATGGCGATTCGCTCCAGCCCGTAGGTGATCTCACCGGTGACAGGTCGACAGTCCAATCCACCAACCTGCTGGAAATAGGTGAACTGGGTTACTTCCATACCGTTCAGCCACACTTCCCAGCCCAGACCCCAGGCCCCCAGGGTGGGTGATTCCCAGTTATCTTCTACAAAACGGATATCGTGTACTTTACAATCCAGACCCAACATCTCCAGTGACCCCAGGTAAAGTTCCTGAATATTCAGGGGTGACGGTTTCATCGCTACCTGAAACTGGTAGTAGTGCTGAAGCCGGTTGGGATTTTCACCATAACGCCCGTCGGTAGGACGGCGTGAGGGCTGCACATAGGCGGCATTCCAGGGTTCTGGACCGATTGAACGGAGAAATGTGGCGGTATGGAAAGTGCCTGCGCCCATCTCCATGTCATAGGGTTGGAGAATGACACAACCCTGATCTGCCCAGTACTGCTGCAGGGCAAATATGAGACCCTGAAAGGTCGATGCATCAGGGCTGT
>JAPHUE010000254.1 GCA_026196795.1 Sedimenticola sp. | reverse complement strand
TGATGATCTGCAAGTCAGGAAACCTGCCTTTCACGCGTCGCAATTCTATTGAACGGGGTATTCTGTAGAGCGGTCATCCGTTAGCTGACGCATTCAAGCAGGCCGGAAATGCCTGTACTTGTATGCAGTCCCGCTGTTACCGGTTGCTATTCCGGACTCTTCAGCCTCACAAGTCTCTATTTCCGTCCTGTATTTTGATAATGCATTGCCCTGTAGGGCACACGGAGAGACCTGTAATGAAGTCACACCAAATCAATCAGCGCACCCTTACCCGAACCGTACTAACGGCGCTGCTTGTCGTTCCGACCGCTACAATGGCCGCCACTTCACTGGATACCGTCAACGTCACTGCCAGTCGTATGGCGCAGACTATTGATGAAACCCTGGCGGCAGTCACTGTGATCACCCGGGAAGATATCGACAAGAGCCAGGCCAAGGATATTACTCAGCTACTGGATGGAACCCAGGGTCTGACCATGAGCAATAATGGCGGATTAGGTAAGGTAGCAGGTATTCGTATGCGTGGCACAGACTCCAAACAGGTACTGGTATTGATTGATGGTATCCGTATCGGTTCGGCTACACTGGGCACCACCGCTTTTCAGGACCTCCCCTTATCCCAGATTGAACGCATTGAAGTAGTTCGGGGACCCCGTTCCCAACTCTACGGTGCCGATGCCATCGGTGGCGTTATTCAGATCTTTACCCGTAAAGGCAGAGCAGGCACACATTTTATTGGGGATGCAGAGTATGGCTCGCACAATACCGTGCGTACGGCACTGGGTGTGACGGGTGCAGAGGGAAATGTTGATTATAGTCTGCAGGCCTCGATTCTTAAGACGGATGGTTTCAATGCCTTGAAAAATAATAATCCTGACAAGGATGGCTACGAAAACCGCTCATTCTCCGGTAGTTTGGGATACCGTTTCAATAACGGTGCCAAAATCAGTTTTAATGCCTTACGCGCCAAAGGTGAAAATGAATACGATAGCGCATGGGGTCCGACCAATCTCTATGATGCAGACTCATTACAGCAGTCATTAAGCGGCAAGTTAACATTTTCGCCTAACCAGGTCTGGGATGTTGCCTTGATGGTGGGTGAGACTCGGGATGAAAGTACCAACTACACCAATGGCGCGTTCACCTCATACTTCAATACCAGGCGTCGACAGTTTTCCTGGCAGAATGATCTTGCGATAGGTGAGGAAACGCTTCTGACATTTGGTCTGGACTTTCAGCGTGACGCGGTGGAAGGAACCAGTACCTACAGCGTGAATGAGCGGGACAATAAAGCACTGTTTGCACAGTATCAGCGTGAGTTTGGCAAAAACAGTGTAGTGCTGGGGCTTCGCCACGATGACAACGAATCGTTTGGCAGCTACAACACCGGCAATATTGCCTTCGGCCGGGATCTGACTGAAACCTTGAGACTAATAGC
The DNA here is from genome assembly GCA_026196795.1 of Sedimenticola sp. GTDB lineage: Bacteria > Pseudomonadota > Gammaproteobacteria > Chromatiales > Chromatiaceae > Sedimenticola. The sequence goes on along the minus strand of JAPHUE010000254.1, from coordinate 15,927 downwards.
ATCTTATGGAACCGGCTTTCGGTCACCGACCTTCAATGATCTTTACTATCAAGATCCATGGGGTTCAAATGGTAATCCAAACCTGACCCCGGAAGAGTCAAAGAGCTTTGAGCTGGCACTCAAGGGGAAGCAGTCCTGGGGTAACTGGAACATCAACTTGTTCCGTACCGACATTGAGGGATTGATTGACTGGGTAGAGATTGCACCGTTTACCTATCAGCCACAAAATATCAACCAGGCTCGAATTGACGGTCTTGAGGCCGGCGTAACGACGCAAGTTGCCGGTTGGCAGTTGGCCGGTAATGTGACCCTGCTTGATCCGCGCAATAAAAATACAGGGAAATTGTTGACGGATCGCAGTCAACGTACCTTGCGCATTGATGTTGATCGAACCTTTGGTAAAACAGATGTGGGTGCCACATTTAATGCCCGTAGTCGCAGTTACAGTAATGCCAGTAATACACTTATGGCGGATGGATTCGGCACATTCGATCTGCGTGCGTCTCATCACCTGGACAGTGACTGGACCTTGCGTGGACAGATCCGTAATCTGTTTGATCGGGACTATGAAACAGTACGTACCTATAACACGGGCGGACGTGAGTTCTTTGTCTCTGTACACTATCAGTCAAAATAACTGAACCATCCACATGCCCTCTCAATATTTAATGAGAGGGCATGTATCAAATGAAACGGAATAGTGGGTGAGTTAATTTCAGATGAAACATGTGATGCTCACTCTCCTGATTTTACTCACCGGGTATCAAACGACTTGGGGTGATGACCGGCCCCAGCGTGTGGTCTCCATCAATCTCTGTACGGATCAATTGCTTTTACTATTGGCCGAGCCTGAACAGATTACTTCTATCAGTCATTTGGCACTTGAACCCAACAGCTCCTACATGGCAGCAAAGGCCGTCCAGTTCCCCGTTAACTTTGCCAAAGCCGAAGAGTTGATTGACCTCAAGCCTGACCTTATTGTGGCGGGTCTCTATACCGATCGTTCCCTGGTTTCACTGCTAAAAAAACTGGGTTATCGGGTAGAGATTTTTCCTCTCTCGTCAAATATTGAGGATATTCGCAACAATATCCGATTGATGGCCAAACTGGTTGGTCACGAAGCAGAGGGAGAGCGGCTGGTGTCAGAAATGGATCAGCGATTAGAGCAGATCAGCCGTGCTAATCCTGATCACAGACCCCGTGGAGCATTCTACCAACCCAATGGCTACACCAGTGGCCGCAACACCTTGCAGCACAGTGCGCTTCTACTGGCGGGCTGGAACAACATTGCCGATGAAGAGGGTGTGGTAGGGTATGGCTCGATTGATCTGGAGCGTTTGATACAGGCGCAGCCGGATCAATTGTTTACCTCATCCTATGCCCCGGGAACCCAATCCCGCGGTCAAAAAATGTTGCACCATCCTGTGCTAAAAAAATTGACTCAGGGAAGAGCGCCAATTGAGATAGCCTATAAATATTGGATTTGTGGTGGCCCGATGATTGCCGATGCTGTGAAGATGCTTCACCAGAGTATCCCGCAATGATAAAGGTAGAAAACAATTCTCAGCGCCTGTTGATTGGTTTACTTGTGATCGTGGTGGTGTCTCTTTTTATCACATCACTGTTTATTGGTTCGAACCCGTTACCTGTTTTACAAGCCGCCCGTGAGAGCCTGCTGGATACCCCAACCGTTATCGGACTTATCTTTGGAGAGATTCGTTTACCGCGTGCGCTCATTGCCCTGTTTACGGGTGCAACCTTGGGTTTGTGTGGTGCAGCGATGCAGGGGCTGTTACGCAATCCACTAGCCAGTCCAGGTCTGATAGGCAGCTCCAGTGGGGCCGCGCTGGGTGCCGTTGCTGTTCTCTATTTTGGTCTGGGGGTCGTCATGCCATTGGCGGTTCCTCTGGGCGGTGTGGCAGGTGCACTGCTGGCCACCTTTATGGTCTATCTGATGGCCGGTCGAGAAGCGGGCACCCTGACGCTGATTCTGGCAGGTGTGGCGATCAATGCCCTTGCGCTTGCGCTGATTTCACTGCTGCTGAATCTGGCTCCCAGCCCCTATGCCGTGCGGGAGATTGTCCTCTGGATGATGGGGTCAATAGCAAACCACAGTATGACAGAGCTTTGGACGCTGCTACCGGGTGTACTGCTCGGCTGGATTATGCTGTTTGGAACGGGGCGATCACTGGATGCCCTGACGCTGGGTGAAGAGACTGCCAGCACAATGGGTATTTCACTTGCGCGATTGCGCTGGCGAATATTTTTGGCGGTCGCGTTATCAGTGGGTTCCGCTGTCTCGATAACGGGCTCTATCGGTTTTATCGGATTAGTTGTACCCCATCTGTTACGACCACTGGTAGGGTATCAGCCTTCCCGGTTACTGCTCAGCAGTGCCCTGGGTGGGGCTGCGCTGCTTTTGGCCGCCGATATATCTACCCGCCTGTTCCCTGCCGGCACGGACATAAAAGTAGGCGTGCTTACTTCACTGGTAGGTGCGCCGTTCTTCCTGTATCTGATCATCAAAAGTCGGCGGTACCAGCTATGAGCCGATTGCAGGGTACACAACTCAAAGTGGCGCTTGGTGGAGTCTCGATCCTGAATGGGGTTGATTTCAATCTTGCAGCAGGAGAAATGCTGGGTCTGATTGGCCCCAACGGGGCGGGGAAGACCACACTGCTGCGCATCCTGGCGGGATTGTTAAAGCCGGATGCTGGGCGGCTCTCCTGGGGTGATCGAGACTATTATGACCTGACCCCCAGAGAGCGTGCCCAACGTCTCGCCTATCTGGCGCAAAGTGGCACGGCCCACTGGCCCATGAGTGTTGAACGGCTGGTGGCTTTGGGGCGGCTGCCCCATCTCTCTGACTGGCAGAAGCCGGGAGATCGAGATGAGGCACTGATCCATCAGGCTATGGCAGAGACTGATCTCATCGAATTCAAAGATCGCCAGTTTAATACCCTGTCGGGTGGTGAGCGTTCCCGTGTCCTGATGGCCCGGGCGTTGGTGGCAGAACCGGAGATTTTGTTGGCTGATGAGCCGGTTGCCGCTCTGGATCTGGCGCATCAGATTGAGGTGATGTCACTACTGAAACGCTATTGTGAGCAGGGTGGATCCGTCGTAGTCGTGCTGCATGATCTGCGTCTGGCGGCCCATTACTGTCAGCGGATCATGCTGCTAGTGGGTGGCGAAACGTTGGCAGAAGGGACACCTCTACGTGTTCTGACAGAAACCAATATGCGTACCGCCTTTGGTGTACAGATCAGCCCGGATATCGACTCTATAGCGGAGACTTTAAAACTGCCCTGGGTCCGGGCATGATGCCCTATAACTTCACGGAATCTTGCTAGCAGATCAACCATTTCATGAACCTGTTACTCATAACTGAAAGCGATCTGATAACGCCTGATAAGGCAATTATCCGTGATTATCGCTTGCGTCACATGCTCGACGTGCATCGGTCCAAGGTGGGTGATCAGATGCGAGTAGGGCTGTTGAATGGACTTATGGGAACAGCCGAGATCCTGTCGCTTAGTGAGTCAGAAGCGACGCTTCATCTGACACTGACAGAACAGCCCCCTGTTATCCTGCCCGTCACTCTGGTACTGGCCTTGCCTCGGCCAAAGATGCTCCGGCGCTGTCTGCGCATGGTTGCCGAGCTCGGCATTAAACGGCTGGTGCTACTGAACAGTTTTCGGGTAGAGAAAAGCTACTGGCAGACACCACTGCTTGCTGATCAAAAGCTGGAGGAGGCCTTGATCCTGGGATTGGAACAGGTCAAAGATACCCAGCTACCTGAGGTCACTTTACGAAAACGCTTCAAGCCATTTGTAGAGGATGAGCTGCCCGCCTTGCTACACGACAAAATAGGTCTGGTTGCCCACCCTTATTCGGCATCAGATGATCCAGTGAAACGGCCGATTAATCAGCCCGCTGTGATCTGTATCGGCCCGGAAGGGGGCTTCATACCCTACGAGGTGGATAAACTGATGCTGGCCGGCTGCAGACCAGTCGATCTGGGGGATCGGATCTATCGGGTTGAAACCGTTTTACCCTTGTTAGTCGGTCGGCTTTACAGTGCCTGACTTGTGCCACGCTTCAATTATTTCTGTTTTCACCAACGTTTCCCATGATAGAATAGTTGTTCTATTATTAAAGCATAACCTTTTGATATTAAAGATAAATAATGTATTTTGATACTTATCTCTGGGCCTATCTGGTGGCCATTACGTTACTCACTGTCTCGCCGGGCGTGGATACCCTGCTGGTGATACGCAATACCGTGCGTGGCGGTTTCAGGGATGGGGCACTGACCAGTCTGGCTATTTGTCTGGGGCTGTTTGTGCATGCCGCCGTCTCTGCCGGTGGTATCTCGTTGATCCTGATGCAGTCAGCCTGGATGTTCAGTCTGCTGAAACTGGCGGGTGCCTGTTATCTGGTTTGGCTGGGAGGGAAGAGCCTCTATTCAGCCTACAAGGGCGAGAGCGCCCTGAAGCTGGAGGAGGGCAAGATCAAGCATCGGAAGGTGTCAGCATGGGTTTCACTGCGGGAGGGTTTCCTCTCCAATGTGTTGAACCCGAAGACCGTCATTTTCTACATGGCCTTTTTGCCGCAGTTTATTCAACCAACCGATCCGGCGTTGACCAAGTCCCTGTTCCTGGCGGGTATTCATTTCATTATTGCCAATATATGGCAGCTGGTATTGGTACTGATGGTCAGACGTGCTTATCACTGGCTCTCACGTCCAAGAGTGGGCCGTACCTTTGATAGTCTGACAGGTTCCGTGATGGTCTTTTTTGGTTTGCGTTTGGGGTTTGAGCAGTAAGATGGAGCAAGATTACTCTTCCAGCCACTCAATCAGATAATAGAGTCTGAAGCCCTCTGAAGAGACATGAGGTCCGTAGATGAATGCCGGGTAGTAATTTTTTTCAATATCAGCTTGGTCGATGGCAGTCAGTGATGAATCAACAAGCTGTACACAGTTTTCTGCAAATCGTGCCCGACGTTTACCAGGTGCATAGATAACCGCGTAGTGTTTTTCAACAACCGAGCCGTCAGTGTCGGTGCCGTGTGTTCTTGGGAAATCCATACTGCCAAACCTGTATAACCTATCGACTATCAGTACAGCCTAGCTTTATTAAACCGACTTTAACAATAAGAGATGTTGATCCCATTAATAGGGGAGTCAATCCGTCTGCTTTGTCACGGATTGCAACACAGGGCAGGTGAGCAGGCGTTTTAGATCGGGCAGTTGTTCAAGTTGTTTGCGGATTTGGTTGAGCCGCTCCATTGATTCCGTCTCGGCAAACAGAATCAGGTCTATCTCGCCACTGAGTGCATGCCCGACACGGACTTCAGGAATGCCGTGAAGTATGGGTAACAACTCATCCAGCTTGAACGGCGACAGGCTCAGTTGAAAATAGGCCTGTACGGCTTTCTGGCCCGCCTCACCAATACGGATGGTGTAGCCTTCAATAACACCGCGCTCTTCAAGCCGCTGTATGCGTTCCGCGATGGCGCTGCGGGAAAGTCCGATATCACGACCGATAGCGGCCAATGATTCGCGGGCATTGCCTTGTAGGCGATTAATGATCTGCTGGTCAAATTTATCCACGCCTTGATTATCGCGGCTTTTCAAGCGTGCCGTCCAGTCTTCTGAGTACCGTCATATCAGCGGTAAATCCGGGTATTTAACGGGTTCAAAAGCGCATTTTTACAGCTGTATACCAGTATCTGAATGATTAACATCTACTCATCCAAGCGATTTTATTAAAAAAGGTTGAGTGAAAATGAATCAGGTACTTCGATATATCGATAATCAACTCCATATGGAGTCTGTAGCGTTAGATGTGGTCGCAGAGCAGGTAGGTACCCCCTTTTATTGTTATTCGAAGGCCGATATTCAACAGCGGGTATCAGCCTGCAAAGCAGCCTTCAAGGTGCTGGATGCCACTATCCATTACGCCGTCAAGGCCAATTGTAATCTTTCAATTCTGCGCTTGATGGCTGCGGCGGGTCTAGGTGCCGATGTGGTTTCGGATGGTGAGCTGGAGCGAGCGCTTGTGGCGGGTATTCCGGCAGAAAAGATAATATTTTCCGGTGTGGGCAAGCGAAAAGATGAAATGCTGGCTGCGCTGAACGCCGGTATTGCCCAATTCAATCTGGAATCAATTCCCGAATTGGAGGCGTTAATCGCGCTTTGTGAATCCCGGAATAAAACAGCGGGTGTCTCTCTGCGAATCAATCCCGATGTCGATGGGGCGACTCATCGTCATATCACGACGGGGGTAAAGGGGAGCAAGTTTGGTATACCCATGGAGCAGTTGCATCACGCATTACGCAGAATTGGTGAAAGTGAGTATCTGCAACTGAGAGGCCTGGCTGTGCATATTGGTTCACAAATTGTTACGGCGGAACCTTACCGCAGAGTTTGTGAGCGGTTATGTGGTTGGGTAACGGATCTGAGAGCAGCGGGTCATGTCATTGAACATCTGGATCTTGGGGGTGGCTTTGGGATCGACTACGGTGATGGCGATTATCTTGATTTTGAATCGGTCGCGCAGGTAATGCAGGAGGCACTGCAAGGTATGGATAATTTGCACATAGCCATTGAACCGGGAAGATCTCTGGTAGGGAATGCCGGTGTGCTGGTGAGTGAGGTGATCTATCGAAAAGAGGCTGATCCACTCCCTTTTCTGATACTCGATGCCGGCATGAATGACCTCATGCGACCAGCACTCTATCAGGCATCACACCCTATACAGCCACTCTTGGCCAGCGAAAAAGGGCAGGAGCAGGTGAATGTGGTGGGGCCTATTTGTGAAAGTACCGACTTTTTCCACAAGGCCATTACACTACCAGAAATCGCACAAGGTGAACGTGTGGCAATGTTGCAGGCGGGCGCTTACGGGGCTGTGATGGCTTCAAGTTACAACAGCCGGGCTATTATTCCAGAGGTGATGATTGATGAAGAGCGATTTGAGATGATTAGGCGCCGCATAACAAATAAAAACTTGCTGGAATTTGAATTGGTTATGTAAACCCGGGATCGGTGTGGAGTTGATGTTTGATCTATTTAATTTGTCCTGACTTTTCTAAAGTAATCGATTTCAGTGTCGATAATTATCCCAATGAATTATGTCATTTGAAAACAATGCAGAGCAGGCTCTATACCGCCTGCCTCTGTAGGAGCTGGTCGGTCAGTTGGATAAATTCGGCCAGATAACAAGGACTTTAGTCGTCTGGGGAATATGTAATGCGAGCTTCAATAACCCACCTTATTCGTTGGTTCCTATCCCTATTGGGCATGCGCTCAATTAACAGTCAGTTTCTCTTTTCTTATGCACTGATTTTTTTCTGTGCGCTGACTTCAGTAGTCACTATCTACCTTAGCATCGGGGCGGATTCCAATGCGATCAATGTGGCCGGTCGACAGCGTATGCTGAGCCAGCGCCTGGCTAAAGAGGCCTTGTTGGTTGGGCAGCAGGCCGAAGACCGTATAGTGATGGAAAAAACCATCAGTCTGTTTGAATCATCCCATCAAGCCCTTCTTAATGGTGACCCCAATCAGAAAATGGGGGCCGTTGTGGATAGCGCTATCATTTTGCAATTGCAACGGGTCGAAGCATTGTGGACCGCTTACAAAAAAGTGATTATCCAATACGCGGATAAGCCGGATGTTAGCAGTCTTGCCGCTATTCAAACGCAATCAACAAAAGTGTTGGTTGAGATGAATAAAGCCGTTGGGATGATGGCAACCCTGGCCAACGAGGCGGTTGCATTTCAGCAATCGATCGCCTTTGTGATGACTATAGCGATTCTCTTGCTCGTGGTGCTGGGGCGTGTCTTTGGTATGACCGTATTAATGGGTGAAATTGATCGTCTGAGAAACCATTTGCTTGAAGTCAGTAAGGGCGATTTTTCCAAGCCGATCAGTTACCAGGACAAAAGTAACGAAATTGGACATGCCTATGCCGCCTACAACAATATGCTGCAACAAGTCAGTGGAATGATTCAGGGGGTTGTGCAGGTGACTAATCAGGTTGGGTCGGCAACAGCCGAGGCGACAGCAACACTCGACCGCACGGATCAAGGCGTTATACAGCAGCTGCAGGAGATCACACAGGTTGCTACTGCAATTAATGAGATTACTGTCACCGTTCAAGACGTGGCACGCAACACATCGCAGGCAGCCGAATCTGCAACCCAGGCTGATCATGAAGCAAAGACGGGCCAGACCATCGTAAACCAGACGCGTATGGGTATACAGAACATGGCTGAGCAGGTGGAAGAGGCGGCCTCTACCATCAGCATTCTTGAAAACGATACCCAAGAAGTTGGTCAAGTGCTTGAGGTAATAACCAGTATTGCGGAGCAAACAAATCTACTCGCGTTGAATGCGGCAATTGAAGCGGCTCGTGCAGGTGATCAGGGCAGGGGATTTGCTGTTGTAGCCGACGAGGTTCGCACACTGGCGAAACGTACTCAAGAATCAACGGGACAGATCAAGGAGATAATCGAACGTCTCCAGAGTCAGGCATCCGCGTCAGTTAAGGCTATTGGCAAGAGTCGGGAGATTGCCAATGAGAGCGTAGAGCAGACCACAGAAGCCGGCGTTGCACTGGAAAAAATTGTTGAGATGGTCACAAACATTCGCGACATGAGTACCCAGATTGCCACGGCAGTGGAACAGCAGAGTCACGTAACCGCAGAAGTAGACCGCTCAATTGTCAGTATTGCGGATGTAGCAGAAAGCACTCGACAGGCCGCACGCCAGACCGTTAATTCAAATGCACGCATCAGTGAAGAGATCCAGCAGCTCAATCAGGTTATGTCACAGTTCCATACCAAGACGAGTATCAACGACGCTTAATAGGACTCTATTTCAAAGTTAACAGTTCAATGATTCAATAAATGAATCATTGAACTGTATGTAATTTACCACCGATAAATAATCGTTCCAGAAGGGCGACTCTGAACATGGCCGTAATGGTAGCTGCGGTTGTATCCCCTATCATTCCAATAACCCTTGTGTACGCGGTAGTTATCGTTGTGTTTGTAATCATAGATCCGGTCATTCAGCCGACGTATGCGATAAGAGAGAATTTTCCGCTCTTTACGTGAGAGATGACCATCATCATAAAAGTCCCGTTTCATACGTCGAATAGAACGTTTCTGATGTTGTAATTTTCGTGCTTCCCGGTGGTTGATCTTTCCAGAATCAATGCCTCGCTCAATCCGGCGATTAATATTCTGCATATCCCCTCGATGCGAATAACCCTCTTTTTTGTGGTCTGATCTGGCCTGGGCCTGTCCAAAGGCAACAAGGCACAATCCCGTTACCGCAACAACCTTGATTAATGTTTTCATCCTGATGCTCCTTTAGTAATACACGCTTCATTGACGGTTACAGGTTACAACCCCTAGCCTGAACAGAGACTGAACGAAAAATGACCCACACTCGTACAAGAAACCCTGCACTTACCCTTTTGTTTTGAACGTCAAGAAAGGGTAGATTGAACCTTTATTACAGAGACCGACTGGAGATTAGGATGGACGAGATGGATAGAATAAAACTGGAAGCAGCCGCATTTCGTGGGCTGATAGGGCATCTGCAGGAACGTAAAGATGTGCAGAATATCGATATCATGAACCTGGCAGGGTTCTGTCGTAACTGTCTATCCAAGTGGTACAAGGCCGCAGCAGATGCACAAGGCATAGAATTGACTAAAGATGAGTCGCTGGAAGCGATTTACGGCATGCCCTACAGTGAATGGAAAGAGAAATATCAGCATGAAGCGAGCCAGGAGCAGATGGACAAGTTCAATGAAACCAAGCCGTTGCATGCAAAAATTAGCGGGCATGTGTAACAGCTGACATACCGGAATCAATCATTGGGATTGAATATTAACCCCATAAGTTCTGTGTCATACTCAAGCAGCGTTGGACTCCGATGAAGGGTGGTTCATGAACAAGTCAACACTGGACGAAATACTCTCCCGACTACAGCTCATGCAGGCTGAGCTGGAGCAGGAGATTGACCGGCTACTGCAGGAGAAAAGGCAGCAGTTTCACTACACCCTGAAAAAGGGTCGGGTACGCTTTGAGCAGAGCTTTAAGGCACTGCAGCGACAGCAACGTATTGGCCTCTGGCGTTATCTGCGTGATGCCAAACTGGCCCATATTCTCTCAGCACCCATTATCTACAGTGTGATTTTTCCCTTGGTACTGCTTGATCTTATGATCACCCTTTACCAGCAGACCTGCTTCAGAATCTATGGTATTCCGCTTGTAAAGCGTGCTGACTACATGCGACTGGACCGCCTACAGCTCTCCTATCTTAATGCGGTAGAAAAGATCAACTGTATCTACTGCAGTTATGGCAATGGCCTTATTGAATATTGCCGGGAAATCAGCGCACGAACAGAGCAGTATTGGTGCCCCATTAAACACGCAAGACGCACACCTGACCCGCATAGCCGTATGGATCAGTTTGCTGACTTTGGAGACGCCGACTCATATAAAAAACGCTTGAACGAGCTACGTAAGAATTGGGATGATATAAAAAAAGAAGGTAGTGTATAAACCATCATCGTAACGGGTACCCGCATTCAATACTACTGCACCCCGTAGGTTGGGGTGAGCAAAGCGAAGCCCAACATAAAAATAGTCAATAAAATTGTCAGCCAAGCCTAAGCACAGTTTTCGTTAACGCTGATCAAAAATAAATCATCCGTCACTATTTGTTTCCTATAAACATGTAATAAGCAGCATCGTAGGTTGGGGTGAGCAAGGCGAAGCCCAACAAAACAACAGACAATAAAACGGTCAGACAAGCCTATGCACTGTTTCCATTAGCTCCAATTAAAACAATATAGTTTATTTAAATGTCGTTTCTCGACAGCCTTAACCATACGGTCATAACTTATCAAAAACCCGCCTCATCAGAAAAAATGGTAAACGGATCATCCTCTTTCCACGGAGAATACTTCACCATAACCGATTGAAAAAGCGGAGAACCTAACCAATCCTGTAGCCATGCTCGTAACTTCGGGTAGGGCGCATCCTGAAACCATTGTCGTTCCACACCCGCAAACTGTCTAATAAAGGGGAAGATGGCCGCATCAGCCAGTGTCGTCCGCTCTGCAATTAAAAAGCGATGTCGGCAGAGCAATTTTTCCAGATGTAGTAAAAACGGTTCTGCGGCGATACGGTGTTCCTGTTCTGTCATTTCAGGATGGCCGGAAGCATATTTATAGCGATCGAGCCGCGGTTTAAACTGCAAGTCATTTTCTTTAATAAGTTGATCAATCTGGCGCTGTTCATTCGTCGTTGCGGGTAGCCAGTGAGCAGGATCATTCTGTTTAAGCGCCCAAAACATGATATCCATACTCTCATCGATTACATCACCACTTACCAATTGCAAAACAGGAACGGTTGCCTTGGGTGAACTGTTAGTGAACGCAGCAGGTTTATCTTTAAGCAGAATTTCTCGCAGGATTGTCTTCTGCCCACTATAGGCAATAGCCAGTCGCGCACGAATAGCATAAGGGCAGCGTCTGAAAGAGTAGAAAACAGGGAGTGCTTTATTCATCTGTATGGTTTATCCAGATCAGTATGAATAGAAAGTGTAAATCATTATGGGTTAATAGTATTCAGCCAAAACCCGTGGTATTTAGTTGTTTATTATTTGCGCTATCAGCTGGTTATTAGTCCAGTTCTCCGCCACCAGCTACGCCTTAAGGACTCTGACACGCTTTATATATTGGCGGTGAGTCTGCCATATATGCGGTGTAATATTTGGAATTATAAGGCGATATTCTGAGTTCTGTGCCAAGTAGGTAGGGGCGATTAAAGCGATGTTCAATAGCAGCTTTAGAGCAATAACCACTTCGCTTACCACCAAGCCGCTGAGTTATGCTGTTGCACTAGAAGATTTACTTTTCTTTCTGAAATTAACAGTATAATTAAGCCTGTTACCAAAGGCGTCACTTACTTCAAAACCGTATGCAGAAACAAGCGCTTGAACCTCATCAATACTGATCTTGTCAGGATCACCCGCTAACTCAGAAATGGATAATATCCCATCTACCTTCAAGATTCTGTAAACCTCTTTTAAGTATCTATCCTTGTTATCAACTTCTCCTATGACGGTTACCATAAATATGCTATCAAAAGAATCGCTTTCAAGATCCAGGCTATTACCATCAGTTAATTTGTAATCAACGTTTTTGATGTTTCTTTTATCAAGTCGCTTTTTTGCGAAGTCTAACATCTCTTGTTGAATGTCGAGCAAGACCAATCTGCCACTTTTCAACGTCTTTGCTATGTGAGTACTGAAATAGCCAGGGCCTGGTCCTATTTCCAAAACATTATAGTCCTCTCTTAGATCCAGTCGTTGAATCAACTTCCGTGGAGAGAGGAAGATGTTCCTGAAAGGAATGAGTAGGGTAAAAGCATACTTAGGTGGGAATACCCCTTTTCCTGAAAAGCTGTTTTTATATGAAGTTGTCATTATTTATAGCATTTGAGGCCAATGGTAAGGGGCTGAGGTGAAGCCAATACTTTTCAAAGGGGGGCAGGCTCGATAGACATTTACTAGCCAGGTACGTCCCGCCTATTTTCGTATGCCTTCAGATATTCAATTCTCTTGGCTTTTTCGCTACCGATCGAGTCTGTTCCCATTGTTCCGTGTCTATTGTTGCTCAAAAGCCAATTTAACACCGAGCCCGATTAATACGGCACCACTGATTCTATTAATGAGTTTGATGACTATAGGCCTGGACTGGATCCATAGAGATGCAATGCCAGAAAAATACCCGATTGGGGCTTTAACCAGAAAGGTTAAAGCGGCAAAACTAAAACCGAGAATCATCAGTAGAAGTACAGGGTTACCTGCGTCTTCCGAAATAAACTGCGGTAGAAACGCAAAGTAAAAAATAGTGATTTTAGGATTTGAAATATTAGATAGTGCACCTGTGATAAATGTTTTCCCAAGTGATATGGAGTTCGCGGTTTTGAACTTAAATTTCTGAACAGGAGTGATGATAAGTTTTAGCCCCAGATAACTCAGATACACCGCGCCGACGTATTTTAGAAGCGTAAAGAAAATCTCGGACGACATGAGTAGTGAGCCGAGTCCCACAGCAGTCAGGATGGTGTGACCAAGAAGACCCGTACTGACACCAGCTGCAGTAGCAATGCCAGCCTTTGCTCCCTGAGTCATTCCTCTTGACATAACTAATACCAAATCTTGCCCCGGTATTAAGATGACAAATAATGAAGTTAAAACAAAAAAAACTACTTGCGATTCATTCATATTAACCCACTCAAAATATTGTTATTACAAATAACGCCGTAAATCACTTACGTTAAAAAAAAGTAGAGTCAAGCGGCGAGTCGTTTTTCCAATGCTGTACCTTGTTAAAATTATTGTTTTGTAAAAGCTGAACGAACAATCGTAAAACCAATTGTGCCAAGGATTGCCCCTGTTATTTTATCGATGTAATAAGATATTTTGGTGAATTGTTTACGCACTTTATTTGAAGAAAGTATAAATATAATCGCAACGTCCCAAAAGAAAACAACTAGCGTCATCCAAAGACCAAGAGCAACTTTAAACATAAAACTGACATCATTGGTGAGTACAACGGTAAACAGGCTTAAATAGAATAATAGATTTTTGGGATTCAAAATGCCTGACATAAACCCAGTAATAAATTCTTTAGTGAAGGTTGTATCAGAGCATTTAACTTTGACAGATTCGATAGATAAGTTTACATAGTCACTCTTTTTAGCCCTTAGAGCCTGAATTGCCAAATAGATGAGAAAAAGACCACCTATTACTTTTAAAGCTATAAGAACAAGCGCAGAACTAGCTAGAATTGCTCCAACACCAACCAAACATAAAATTATATAAAGAGCATTCGCAGTGGCAATACCCGCCGCTACCCCTATGGCTTTTTTACTATCATTTTTCATCGCACTTTTAACAACAATAACGAAATCTGGCCCGGGACTTAAAAGAGCTAAAAAATGTGCAAGTGCAACAGTCAAGAATATTCCTACTATATTCATATCCATTTTTTTGTTTCCTTTTTATTCAAACTAACAGTGCATGCTCGTATAAAAATTACGCCTTTGGAAGGGGCGAATTTATGGCGAAGCCAAGCTTACTATTTGTCCCACATACCAAACTTGTTACATTTTGATGGTTGATTGTTAGCACATTAGCCCCTATATTCTAGTTGCGACTAGACGCTCGTTCCTATAAGCGAGTCTCTCTTGTGAGACTAGTCGTACCAAATTCTTCAAGGCCAGCGCTGGATAATAACATCGGTGCTGGCCTTAATTTCACCCCATATATCAAAGAGTTGCTGGTCATGCCATTTGGCAGGCCTCTCCGGCATATTCTCGTACCTGCCCGCCATATATACCAGAACATCAGAGACTTGGAGAAAGCGACTATGGTGTGATCTATCAGTTTCCCAGTGAACGACCATAATACATAGGGGTGCCCTTCATCTTGAATTCTGCAAAATCAAGAATGGCCCTAGATATTTCATCTTTTTCATAGTCCCCAAATACCGCTCCAATGTCATCGACTTTTTCAAGATAGTCACAAAACCTCTCAAGGATCAAAGTTAGGCCGAGTCGATACTCTGGCTGCGGATATTGGTACTTTGCCCTATGAAAATTAACATTAATGCAAACCAACCTTACTGGTAATTTATTATTATTAATAAAAGTGGCGATATCGTGAAAGAGATGCACTCGTTCGGTTAACTTTCTTTTTTTGAAATGCCCTTTTCCATGGAACATTTCTTTACCATGAAATTCAGTATCGGTTCTTAAAGCGGTAGAACAGAAGAAATTTGACTGTATTTGAGTTAGGGTATTTTCTAAATCGAGAACTTTTTCTTCTGGTATGAGATAGCCCCCTATGAAGAAATAAGGGTTATCTACTGTGTATTTATTTTCATCAAAGTATGCGAGATGCATCCATGTACCTCGAAGAAATGTAACCTCTGATCATGCAGCTTCTTCGCTGCCATAAATGAGAAATGCAGCATATTGCATTAGACACACTATTGCCCACCCAGTAAAAGGAAGATCGACGAGTGGATATTGAAAGCGGGCTTTCAGCATCCTGCCAAGTGGATAATCCTTAATTTCTCAACAGGTTATCAGAGAATTAAAAGAGGGGGAACTGATTTAAGGTTTTTGGAAGATGTTCAGGGAGGGGCGTAGTGACACTTTTGGAATTCTATATTTTTACGTACAAAAAAAGCCCGTGACATTCATCGCGGGCTTTTGAGTCAGTTCTGAAAGATCAGATAAAGACTTATTGTGCTTTACGCGCTTCCATGGCTTTATGCATGGCTTCGTGACGTGCTTCCATCTGTTTTTCGAACTCAGCACGACGGGCTTCGCGTTGTTTCTGCATCTCTGCACGACGCTCTTCCATCTGTTTCTGCATTTCGGCACGATGCTCATCACGCTGCTTCAGCATCTCTTCGCGGCTCATGTTCATATCAGGCTGTGCGAAAGGCGCTTGGCCAGGTGCCGCTTGTTCGAACTGTTTGCGTTGGGCTTCCATGGCTTCCATCATGGCTTGATGATGGGCTTCCATGGCTTTCTGTTGCTCTTCACCCATTTGACCGTGGGGTGCAACACCAGCGGGGCCATAGCCATAAGGCTGTGCGCCATAACCATAAGGGTGTCCGTAGCCACCGTAGTAGGGGTTGTTATAGCCGTAGCCACGGCCATTACCGCGCATGTTGCTACGTCCACTAAAACTCATGTTGAAATCGCCTGATCCGTCTCCAAAACCGTCACCGAGGCCATTTCCATTCCAGGGATTACCACCCCACCAGGCACTGGCGGTCATTGTTACGGTGGTCAGGGCAATAGCAGCAATCAACTTGG
>JAPHUE010000120.1 GCA_026196795.1 Sedimenticola sp. | reverse complement strand
TTTGTTCCGGCACCGGACTATGCTGATCGTTGTCTCGATACAATGGAGCCCTCAGATAAACCACTCACCCAGGCGCTGGCTGAAAAGCTGCATGAGTTAACCGGTGTATATATCCCGGAGGATGCCTGGCAGGAGGCGCATGTAGAAAAGCATTTGCGGATGAATTATGTCGTGGTGGACACAAAGGGCAAGGCGATTGATTCAAGTCGTGATCTGCAGCAGCTGAAAAAACAGTACGGTAATCAGGGAGAGGATCGCTATCATCCATCATCCGAGAGTGGCCTGGAGCGTGATGCGGTTACCGACTGGGATTTCGGCCCTCTGCCGCAGCAGATCGATATGGATCGTGGTGGTATTCATGTTCCAGGATTTCCCTCACTGGTTGCTGTTGGCGACAACGTTGCTGTTCGGGTGGCAGATTCTGAACAGCATGCCAATGAGATGCATAGAATTGGCTTGGGCCGTCTTTTCATGTTGAAGATGGCTAAGGATGTTCGCTATATCAAACGAAACATACAAGGGTTACAAAAGATGCGGCTGCAGTATGCGAAAGTGATTGCGCTTGATAAGGATAAGCAAGCAAAAAAAATAGATCTGGAGCATGAGTTAATTCACTTGATATTTGATCTTACTTTTATCTCTGGAATGCCTGAAGTCAGGGATGGATCTACGTTTGTAAAACGTCTTGAAGCCTGTAAACCGCAGCTGATAGAGACAGTTAATACGGTCTCCACTCTTGTATCAGAGATATTGGATCAGTATCAGCTTGTCAGTAAAAATCTTTCTGCACTTACTCAGATAAACTGGATGGCCTCACTGGCAGATATGAAACAACAGCTGGATCGACTGATCTACAGGGGGTTTTTAGCAGATACACCGATTGAACATCTTCGAGAGATACCCAGATATCTGACCGCACTCAGTCGCCGCATGGAAAAACTTAATCACGCAGCTGCCAGAGATCAGCAGTTGATTAGAGAGATGCAGTCACTCTACCAAAAGTGGCAAGAACGGGATCAACGGGAACGTAAAAAGGGCCGTGTCGACGAGCGTATTGAAGAGATTCGCTGGTCGCTGGAGGAGTTGCGTGTCTCTCTCTTTGCTCAGGAGTTGAAGACAGCATATCCTGTATCTATCAAGCGGATTGAAAAGCGCTGGAAAGAACTGGGTCTGTAGTTAAGGCGTGCACTCTTCTACGCTATTGTTTCGCTTGCCGCTGGCTATTAAAGGGGGAGGGGGATAGCGGTCTGGTCTGTCATGATTTTCCAGTTGGTATCGGGATCATGTTTGGCTTCATACATGGCGATATCCGCATTATGGAACAGTTCAGTCAAATCCTCACCATGTTGTGGATAGATGGCGATCCCGATACTGACACCAACACTGAGTTGCTCACCTTTCCAGATGAAAGATTCCAGTAACCGGTCAGTCAGTTTTTTAACAATGACGGCAATATCCTCTTCCGATTTGATACCCACAAACAGCATGGTGAACTCATCACCCCCTGTTCTGGCAACTACATCTTCTTTACGAAGAGATGTGCGAATACGATAGGCCACCTGTTCCAGGACATAGTCTCCGGCAAGATGGCCGTAGGTGTCATTAACCGGCTTGAATTTGTTCAGATCCAGTACAGCCATAGCGACCTGACCACGATTCCGCTGGGCGCTGGCAAGCGCCTGAGAAACGCGCTCATTAAACAGCAGCCGGTTGGGCAGTTTGGTCAGTTGGTCATGCAATGCATTCTGCTGCATACGAATATTATAACGGTAGATAACGACAGTAAGAATTGCGAGTAGCATTCCAATGATGGAACCACTGATCCATATCCAATGAATGCCACTATTACTGTTGATCCATCCTTCGGTCGGAATGGCGGCGAGCTGCCAGTAACCATTGGGAAAAGAGACTTCCAGAAGCTCAGGGCGCTGATTGAACAGTTCGGCATCACCCCAAAAAACAGCACCATCAACACCCAACCCGTCTTTACCACGAATGGCCACATGATACTTCGCTTCAGCGTCAGGTAGGCCGGCGGCAGCGAAGACCGAGTCCATATTAATAACAATGCTGGCTAATCCCCAGTATTCACCTGAATCCGGTTTATCTGAGAAGGCTGACTTGTAAATGGGAGTGCGATTGATAAACGCCTCACCGCCCTGAACCAAAGTGACTGGACCTGCCACGACAGTTTGTCCGGTATCAATGGCCCGTTTTATAGCATCCCATTGAGAAGGGGTCTTGCGATAATCGAGGCCAATCGCTTTTTGGTTTCCCGATATGGGATACATGTAATTGATAACGTAACCTTCGGCCAGAGCAATGTTCCTTATATGATGGCTACTGGCCATTAACTCCTGTGCAATCTGATTGAATTTACTGCGCGTAATGCCATCCTGAGCGGTTACCAGAACGGTCAGTGCGCGGCTCAGATAGAGGGTGGAGTTGAAGGTGCCTTCCAGTCTTGCCCGAACAGCACTGAGATAGGTGAGTGCCTGAGTGCGGCTGTGCTGTTCAAACTCGCGGGTCTGGCTTTTCCCAATAATAAGGGTGATAACGGCTGTAATCAGTAAGACAGCTAGACCTGCTATAAAGGGTGAGTATGCCTTTTTCATTCTGTATCTTTATGTCTTCTCGATTTATTATTGAGTTCCTTTCAGTGAATCCCGCACTATAGGTACCGTCAGATCCTTTGGCCTAATATACCCCATACAGAAAACTTATGGTAAGAATTAAAAGCAATGCATCACTGGAATCAAATAAGGGTTAGTTGCATACTTAAGCGATGTGATTCGTAATTTAATCAGGAGTATCTATTTAATGTCACTTTGCCCTTGTGGTTCTAATCAATCGGCTGATTCCTGCTGTACGCCTGTAATTCAGGGCGAGAAACAAGCGCTTAATGCAGAGGGCTTGATGCGTGCTCGCTACTGTGCATTTGCATTGGGTGATATTGGTTTTCTAAGTCAGAGTCTACATCCTGATCATCGCAGTGATCATGATGTTGAAGCGACACGTAGCTGGGCTGAGGGTTCGGAGTGGCTCGGGCTGGAAATAGTAGACAAGGAGCAGGGAGAGGCGGGTGATTCAGAGGGTGTTGTAGAGTTTATCGCGACATATAAGGAAGGGGGTGTGGTAAGGCATCACCATGAAAGGAGTAATTTTAGGAAATTGGATGGTGAGTGGTTTTTTGTTGATGGCGATATTGTTCCAATAGCAACTAAAGTTAATGCAACACCAAAAATAGGTCGTAACGAGCCTTGTCCCTGTGGAAGTGGGAAGAAGTATAAAAAGTGTTGTGGCAAGTAGTTGCATGTGCAAGTGTCTGGAATGAATCCTGACAATAAAAAATAGTACTCTTCATCTATACTTACAGATGGAGGAGGATCGGTGCAGCTGTGCAGCTGGTGTTTGAAATTTACTTAGGCAGTGCGTAAATAAGAAAACCTAAGTCTATTTTCTTATTATTTATGGGGAATTAATCAATTGTAATATTTTGTTTCTTACTCTGGATATTCCTCTATGGCTGTGACAAGCTTCATACTACAGGATGAAGAGAGCAATTGAGAGGTCAGGTGACTTCAGTTTGTTTGACTCAGTACTTCAAGGCAGAAGATGTCTGTGCATCAGGCGCCATAGTTAATAATAGAGAGGGAAAAAATGGCACAATTCAATCACAAAAAAATCATTGCAATGCTCGCGCCTATTGGTCTGATCAGCGGTATGGCGCTGTCAGTAGAGGGCATGGCTGATGGACATAACCGCTATGCGGTTGACGCCTCCAAAGGTGTGGTAAAAAATATCTCTGGTGAATGTTGGTTTACCGTTGGTGGCGTTATGGAAAAGATGGAAGCCTGTGGTGACATGGTCACCAAGGATTCTGACGGTGATGGCGTAAGCGATGACAAGGATCAATGCCCAGGTACCCCACGTGGTGCACCTGTGGATGCCAAAGGTTGCCCACTGGACTCTGATGGAGACGGCGTACCAGACTATAAAGACAAGTGCCCAGGAACTAAAGCTGGCGCCAAGGTTGATAAGGATGGCTGTGAAGTCATGATGAAACCGATGGTGCAGAATGTAGTTATCGATAATATGCTGTTGTTTGATTTTGACAGTGCCGCACTGAAAGGTGGAGCATCAGATGTCCTTGATAGTAGCTACGCCAAGTTCAAGGGTAATGATAATGTTAAGTCTGTAACCATTATTGGGCATACCGATAGCATGGGTTCTGAGGCTTATAATCAGGGGCTGTCAGAGCGTCGTGCCAACGCTGTACGTGATTATCTGATTGGTCAGGGTGCTGATGCCAGCAAACTGATGACTCAAGGTGCCGGTGAATCTATGCCAGCCTTTGGTAATGATACCAAAGCGGGTAGATCAATGAACCGTCGTGTTGAGTTCAAGGTAATGATGAAATAAGCAATCCCAGACCTTAGGGTCAGGCTTGTAATGAACCGGGGCTTTTAGCCCCGGTTTTTTTATAGATGTATAATCCTTGCCGATTTAGATGTTCTTTGCCTGATCAATCGCATTACCGATATAACTGGCAGGTGTTAATTCTCGCAACGCTGCTTTAGCCTCTTCAGGCATATCCAGACCATCAACAAAAGCGCGGAGCTCTTCGGCACCAATTCGCTGGCCACGGGTGAGATCCTTCAGTTTTTCGTATGGTTTTTCAATACCATAGCGGCGCATAACCGTCTGTATAGGCTCGGCCAGAACTTCCCAGTTATTATCCAGGTCATTAGCAAGAGTGGCGGCATTGGCCTCTAGCTTGCTGATTCCTTTAAGAATGGATTGGAGCGCGATAGAGGTATAGGCAAAGCCGACGCCGACATTCCTCAGTACGGTTGAGTCTGTCAGGTCACGCTGCCAGCGAGAGATGGGGAGTTTCATTGCCAGATGACTGAATAGGGCATTAGCGATGCCCAGATTTCCTTCACCATTTTCAAAATCAATGGGGTTGACCTTGTGTGGCATGGTTGATGAACCGACTTCGCCAGCAACGGTTCGTTGCTTGAAATAACCCAGAGAGATGTAACCCCAGATATCTCTGGAGAAATCGATAGTTATTGTATTGAAACGTGCGGTTGCATCAAACAGTTCCGCCATATAGTCATGTGGCTCGATTTGAGTGGTATAGGGATTCCAGGTAAGGCCAAGGGACTCAACAAATTGCTGGGCAAAACCTTCCCAGTCAATCTCCGGATAGGCTGATAGATGGGCATTGTAGTTGCCAACAGCACCGTTGATTTTACCCAGGAGCGGGACATTCTGAACCTGATCACGTTGTCGCTGCAGTCGATAAACCACGTTTGCCATCTCTTTTCCGAGTGTGCTGGGTGATGCTGGTTGTCCGTGAGTACGCGATAGCATGGGGATCTCAGCATGTGCATGGGCAAGTTTTCGTATTGCCTCAATCAACTGGTCCATCTCGGGTAAAAGCTGTTGTTCACGACCCTGTTGCAGCATCAAGCCGTGTGAGAGGTTATTAATATCCTCTGAAGTGCAGGCGAAATGGATAAATTCACTGATCGCCTCTAATTCATTGTTACCGGCAATTTTTCGTTTCAGGAAATACTCAACCGCTTTTACGTCGTGATTGGTTTCACGCTCGATATCCTTTACTTGCTGAGCATCGTCACTGCTGAAATTAGCGAGTATGTCATTAAGTGCTGTAGTGGCTTCAGTGCTTAGGGCGGGTACTTCAGTAATTTCGGTATTACCGGCTAGCGCCTGCAGCCATTTTACTTCAACGTGAACGCGGGCGTAGATAAGACCGTATTCACTGAAAATGGGACGAAGATCGGCGGTTTTACTGCCATAACGGCCGTCAACCGGAGAAATAGCGGTTAGGGTAGAGAGTTCCATGGGATTCCTGCATGCAGTTCTGACTGAAAATCCGGGGATTATATCATTTGCCAGCCTGGAATGACCAAGTCTGTTCGCATGGTTTGGCTGGAGTACTGGTTCAATGCCAAGAATGCGTCTCTTACTCGCTAAACCTTTCACTATAGGTTAATATCTTCGCACGAAATATTTGGATAAAAGGATGATTGTCCAATAATTACGGGAAGTTTTTTTGGATAAATTTCTGTTGCAGTGCAGAAATTTTTCTTATTTTGCGCTATAAATAGACCCTGGCCATTAAATGGTCAGTGCTAATCCCTTGAATTTTTGATGAAAAGAGCCTGATCCAGGCTTCAACCCAGGAGGATCACTCGGTGTTAGAAAGCTATC
>JAPHUE010000281.1 GCA_026196795.1 Sedimenticola sp. | reverse complement strand
GAATCTAATAATACGAGTGTGATGAACCGGGCAGGTCTCTCTGTCGGTATTATGCGGAAAAGATGAGGGTTAGGCCAGATGTCGAAGAATAAAGATTACAGTGAACGTCCTCAGCAGAGCCAGCTTTCCCGGGAGTCCTGGAAGGTGTTTCAGATCATGGCCGAGTTTGTTGAAGGCTTTGAACAGCTTTCGGGAATCTGGCCGGCGGTCAGTATTTTTGGATCGGCCCGTGAAAAGCCGGGCACGGAAGATTATCTCAAAACCGAGCAGATAGCCTACCTGCTCTCAGAAAGTGGCTTTGCCGTTGTAAGCGGCGGTGGGCCGGGGATTATGGAGGCAGCCAACAAGGGTGGGCACAGAGGTCGTGCGCCGAGTATTGGGTTGAATATTGAACTGCCCAGGGAGCAGACCCCCAACAGCTACCAGGATATCTCACTCAATTTCAGACACTTTTTTTCCCGCAAGGTGATGTTTGTAAAGTATGCCTCGGCCTATGTGGTGATGCCTGGTGGGTTCGGTACCCTGGATGAATTGGCAGAGATCCTGACCCTGATTCAGACTGGCAAGACCCGCCGTATCCCTGTCATCCTGGTAAACGGAGCATTCTGGTCGGGTCTGCTGGATTGGATGCGCGAGAGCATGTGTCAAGCGGGGAC
The DNA here is from genome assembly GCA_026196795.1 of Sedimenticola sp. Taxonomy (GTDB): domain Bacteria; phylum Pseudomonadota; class Gammaproteobacteria; order Chromatiales; family Chromatiaceae; genus Sedimenticola. Next base: position 21,367 of record JAPHUE010000281.1, on the reverse strand, counting down.
TATATCGCCCAGTGATCTCGATCTGATTCAAATCTGTGAGGAGCCTCAAGAGGTGGTGGATGCCATCTTTGCCCATTACGAATCCCGTGGCTTTGAGCCCTCGCCCTCTGAGCGGGAAATTCTGTTGGAACTGTAATATGATTCAGATTCAGATTGATATGCGTAATTCTGGGGTGGATAGCTCAACTATTTGAGACCAGACGCGCTACTATTATACAGAGGCACCGGATAGGTTGGATCAGTACCGAATCTTAAAGTCAGTTGGGTTGGCATGAACCTTGATTTCGGTAGAAATGGGCAGCATCTGATATCCAGCGTGCTTATTACAGCGTAATTTAAGGAATGAACATAATGAAAAGAACATTACTGGCTTCACTGCTGCTGTTGGTGTTGCCCTATTCAGTTTTCGCCGAAGAGCCCGCGCCGCTACCAGAGCCACCGGATCTTCCGCCTCAGGTTGAGAGTGGCGAGGTACTCGAGCCTGAAGTCACTATCAGAGAGAGTGATAAGGGTACAATCCAGGAGTACCGTATCAATGGTCGCATGTATATGGTCAAAATCACGCCGGTAGCCGGCCCTCCTTACTATCTGCTGGATAACGATGGCGATGGCGAGATGGATGTTCGGCAGGAAGCCCATCCGGGTAAAGTCGCCATTCCTCAGTGGGTGCTGTTTAGCTGGTAAGTGACTTTCCTGCAGGATTAATCTCCCGCTGCTCTGTATGACAGCGGGGTCTGTCATCAAACTGTAATGAAGCAAAGGTGTAATATTCCCTCAATACACCGATTATATTAATTACAGAAGGCAGAGTTACTGACTATGGCCACAAAAATTCTGGTCGTTGAAGATGAATCCGCAGTGCGTGAGATGATCCATTTTGTTCTGGAGCAATCCGGGTACGATGTGATCGATGCGGAGAGTGTCGAAGAAGCAAAGTCTGCAGTGGCAGATGTACCTCCGGATCTTATTTTGATGGATTGGATGCTGCCCGGTGCCAGTGGTGTAGAGTACACCCGAGAACTGAAGCAGGACCCGATCACCCGGGATATCCCGGTTATTATGCTGACCGCGCGTGGTGAAGAGGATGACAAAGTGCGCGGTCTGGAGTGTGGGGCTGAGGATTATGTTACCAAGCCCTTTTCCCCCAAGGAGCTGGTAGCGCGCATTAAGGTCATCCTGCGCCGGGTTGCGCCACATGCCACAGAAGAGCCGGTACAAGCGGGGGATATGCGTCTTGACCCGGTCTCCTATCGGGTCACCATGAGTGACCAACCCATCGAACTCGGGCCGACCGAATTCAAACTGCTGCACTTCTTTATGACACATAGAGAGAAAGTCTACAGCCGCTCCAGGCTATTGGACAAAGTCTGGGGAACCAATGTCTATATTGAAGAGCGAACCGTGGATGTCCATATCCGTCGTTTGCGGCAGGCGTTGGAGCCTTTCGAAATGGATGGTCTGATCCAGACTGTTCGTGGTGCGGGTTACAGATTTTCGGAGCAGGTCGCGGCTCGATGAGCCTCCCGGAGGCGTGGAGAGGTGAGCTGGTTGCGGTCGGCTTTGTTACCGTCCTGCTCATTGCTCTTGGCCTCGGAACCGACTATCTGGTTCCTTTTCTCTGGGGTGGCCTGACCCTCTATCTGGGCTGGCATCTTTATCAGCTTTTTCGTTTTACCCGATGGCTCAATAAACCTAAAACTCACCCGCGTCCACACGCTATTGGCGTCTGGCAGCCACTCATGCTACGGGTAGACCAGTTGTCCGGGCGTGGCCAAAAACGCAAACGCAAGCTGAGTCGTATGCTGAGTGGTTTCCTCGAGTCTACCGGTGCACTGCCGGATGCCACCGTGGTCTTGAATGATGAGGGGCGTCTGGACTGGTGGAACAGTGTGGCGTCCGAGTTTCTCGGTTTGGATCGCAAGCTGCACAAGGGTGCCTTGATTGATGATCTCATCACCGACCCGGTTTTTCTCAGTTATCTCCATGCCGGTCAATACAGTCGGCCACTCCATATGCCGGCGCCGGTCAATGACAATATCAGTCTGGAGGTGCGCATTGTGCCCTACGGCAAAGGTAAGCGCTTACTTCAGGCGCGGGACATTACACGGTTGCACCAGCTGGAAATTGTCAGGCGTGATTTTGTCGCCAATGTCTCCCATGAGATCCGCACGCCCCTGACGGTGGTGCATGGCTATGTTGAGACCATGCAAGAGAGTAGTGAGACATTCGGCGGCCCCTGGAAGCGGATTATTGATCAGATGCGTATCCAGACATTACGCATGCAGCGTATTGTGGATGACCTGTTGTTGCTCTCGAGACTAGAGACCCGTGGCAGTAATGAGGGGCAGGGCGTCGTGGGTATCTATCCCCTTCTGTGTGGTGTGCTGGAAGCGGCACAGCAGCTGAGTGACGACAAACACCATATCATTACACTGGATGCAGATGAGCGGCTCAGACTGGTGGGTAATGCCCATGAGCTGGAGAGTGCCTTTGCTAATCTGGCATATAACGCAGTGAGATATACACCGGCAGGCGGCACGATCGCTATCCGCTGGTGGTTGTCGGGTAATGGCCCCTGCTTTTCAGTGACAGACAGCGGTATTGGTATCTCACCAGAACATCTCCCCCGTTTGACTGAGCGCTTCTATCGAGTGGATGTGGGTCGTTCCAGGGAGAGCGGCGGTACAGGTCTGGGGCTGGCCATTGTAAAGCATGTACTGACTCGCCATGACGCACACCTGCTGGTGGAGAGTGAGCCCGGCAAGGGGAGCGTATTCACTTGCCGGTTCCCTCATTCTCGCGTGGCCTCCTGAGGGGCATGAAAATGAACTTGCCTGTCATAAATATGTAACATTAATCCAAGATTCCTGTAACAAAGCGAAACGATAATTTCCTCCAGATAAACAACACAGAATATTTACACGACCTGGAGGTCATTGTGATCAAAAATCGTATCGTCCTGGCTGCTGCGCTGACTGCGGCAGCAGTCTCAACTGCCAATGCCGCCTCGCGCGACTACATCTCTGTAGTGGGCTCATCCACTGTCTATCCTTTCGCTACCGTGGTTGCTGAAAATTTTGGTAAAACCTCGGCCTTCAAGACCCCAAAGATTGAATCAACCGGTTCCGGTGGCGGCCTCAAATTGTTCTGCTCCGGTGTGGGTGTTGAGCATCCCGATATCACCAATGCTTCTCGTCGCATCAAGAGCTCCGAGGTAGAGAAGTGTGCCAGCAATGGCGTGACTGACATTATCGAAGTGAAGATCGGCTATGACGGCATTGTCATGGCCAATGCCAAGTCGGCTGAGCAGATCCAACTGACTCGCCGTGATGTATTTCTTGCCTTGGCCAAGCAGGTTCCTAATCCCAAGGGCGGGGATGGGCTGGTCGAGAATCCCTACAAGACCTGGAAACAGGTGAATGCCGCTCTGCCTGACATGGAGATTGAGGTGCTGGGTCCTCCTCCCACTTCCGGTACCCGTGACGCCTTCGTGGAGCTGGCGATGGAAGGTGGCTGTAAGACCTTTGATTTTATCAAGGCAATGAAGAAGAAAGATAAGCAGGCTTACAAAGGTATCTGTCACACCATTCGTGAAGATGGTGCCTTCATCGAGGCTGGTGAAAACGACAATCTGATTGTGCAGAAGCTGGAGAGCAACCCCAAGGCATTGGGTATTTTTGGTTTCAGTTTCCTGGATCAGAACTCCGACAAGGTACAGGGTTCACTGGTTGATGGCATGGCTCCGACCTTTGAGGCGATTGCTGACGGTTCATACCCTGTATCGCGTCCACTCTACTTCTATGTCAAGAAAGCCCATGTCGGCAAGATCCCTGGTATCCAGGAGTTCCTGGCTGAGTTCACCAGCGATAAGGCTTGGGGTGAAGAGGGTTACCTGGTTGACAAGGGCATGATTCCGATGCCAAACGAAGAGCGTAATCAGTTTGCTGCGGACGTGAAGGGTTTAAACATACTCAAACTGAGTAAGTAAACCTTTTGCCAATTAATCGCTCCGCTCGTCTGAACTGTCATAAGAGCGGAGAGGCATTACCCTCTCCTGGTTGCAGGCGAGGGTAATGCCGTTCTTAAGTCTGGAAGAATTTAGTTGCTGACGTATTATGAGTAACACCCTTCTGATTATTATACTGCTTGGCTTGATGGGCTTGGCCTACCGCCTGGGTGTTCGTCGTTCCCAGAAGCTGGTGGGTGGTCCTGGCGGGGTAAGGGGTCTTCACTCGTTACCCTCTTACTATGGCTTCTTTACGGCACTCTGGTGTGGACTCCCGGCCCTGCTTGTCCTGCTGCTCTGGGTCTCGTTGCAGGGTGGGGTTATCAGGGATCTGGTGGTGTCAGATCTGCCCGAAGCGGTGCGTGCGCTGCCAGAAGCACAGCTGGGATTGGTGATTAACGATATCCAGAACCTGGCCCAGGGTAATATTGTTTCCGGCGAAGTGAGTCCCGAGATGGAACGGGCATCGGAGCATTACAAAAGCCTGCAGCAGACCAGCTATGCGGCTCTATTTGTTGTGGTGCTCAGTCTGGCTATTGCTGGCCTGTCATTGGGCTGGAAACTGATATCACCAACATATCGGGCACGCAATCGAGTTGAGTCGGCCATTAAATGGTTATTGGTTGGTTGTTCGACCATTGCCATTTTTACCACCCTGGGCATTGTGTTGTCGGTCCTGTTTGAGTCGATTAGATTCTTTCAGATCATTCCTGTTTCTGAGTTTCTTTTTGGTCTTGAATGGAGCCCGCAGATGGCCATTCGGGAAGACCAAGTGGGATCGTCGGGTGCCTTTGGTGTCATCCCTCTGTTTGTTGGAACACTGCTTATTGCATTGATCGCGATGTTGGTTGCAGTACCTATCGGTCTGATGTCGGCGATCTATCTCTCTGAATATGCAGGCAGTCGTTTTAGGGCCTATGCCAAACCGCTGTTGGAGATTTTGGCAGGTATCCCTACCGTGGTTTACGGCTTTTTTGCGGCACTCACGGTGGCCCCCTTTATTCGTAATAACGGTGAACTGTTGGGGCTGGATGTCTCTTCCGAGAGCGCCCTGGCAGCAGGGCTGGTTATGGGGATTATGATCATTCCCTTCATCTCTTCACTTTCAGATGATGTGATCAACGCCGTACCACAAACCATGCGGGATGCCTCGCTGGGTATCGGTGCCACCCATTCTGAAACCGTTAAAAAAGTGATCCTGCCCGCGGCACTGCCCGGTATTGTGGGCGGCATATTGTTGGCTGTTTCCCGGGCAATAGGTGAGACCATGATCGTGGTGATGGCAGCTGGTCTGTCTGCCAATCTTACGGCAAATCCACTTCAGAGTGTCACCACCGTTACTGTGCAGATTGTTACTCTGTTGGTGGGGGATCAGGAGTTTGACAGTCCCAAGACGTTGGCAGCCTTTGCGCTTGGACTTTTACTGTTTGTGGTGACCTTGATTCTCAATGTTGTTGCCCTGCGTGTGGTTAGAAAATATCGGGAAGCGTATGAGTAAGCTTGAAAATAACCAGGCTCGGACGATTGATCGAGTGAATGCCACGCTTAACCAGCGTTATGGACGTGAAAGGCGTTTTCGGCGTTTCGGTTTTTTTGCAGTGTTGTTGGGTCTGACTTTTGTTGGGCTTATGTTCCTAAGCATTATTGGCAAGGGTTACAGTGCCTTCCAGCAGACACGGCTATTGCTGGATATTGAGTACACGGAGTCAGTGATTGATCCCTCGGGTGAACGTGATCCGGCGGTTCTCTCTTCAGCCAATTATGCTGGATTGATAAAAAGTACACTTCGAGCACGCTATCCGGAAGTGAAAGCGCGTAAAGAGAAGCGTGAGTTGTATGGCATTGTCAGTAACGGCGCATCGCTAGTGTTGCGTGAACGAGTCATGGCAAACCCTGATCTGATTGGTTCCAGTGAACAGCTCTGGTTACCTGCCGATGATGATATCGATATGTTGATCAAAGGCCATATTGATCGCTCAGTACCGGAGTCAGAGCGCCGCATTAAAGATAATGTGCTCGCCTGGATTGAGACGCTGGAGGCCGATCATAAGATTGAAAAATTCTTTAACCTGACTTTCCTTACCGGTGGTGATTCACGTGAACCCGAACTGGCCGGTATTGGTGGTGCGGTCATGGGTTCGCTCTACACCTTGATTGTTACGCTATTGTTGTCGTTTCCGATTGGTGTTGCCTCAGCGGTTTATCTCGAAGAGTTTGCGCCACGTAATCGCTGGACCGATCTGGTCGAGGTGAATATCAATAACCTGGCGGCCGTGCCCTCTATTGTATTTGGTTTGTTGGGTCTTGCTGTCTTCATTAACTTTTTTGGTTTACCCCGTTCGGCACCTCTGGTAGGCGGTATGGTGCTGACCCTGATGACTCTGCCCACCATTATTATTGCCAGTCGTGCAGCACTAAAGGCCGTCCCACCATCCATACGTGAGGCGGCATTAGGCGTTGGTGCATCAAAAATGCAGACCGTGTTCCATCATGTCTTGCCTCTTGCCATGCCGGGCATGCTGACCGGAACCATTATCGGTATGGCGCAGGCGCTCGGTGAGACGGCCCCCTTGCTGATGATCGGTATGGTGGCCTTTATCGTGGATATTCCGGGTAGCGCAATGGACCCTTCGACGGTGTTGCCAGTGCAGATATTTCTCTGGGCTGATAGTCCGGAGCGTGCCTTTATGGAGAAGACGTCCGCCGCCATTATGGTGTTGTTGGGCTTTTTGATTGTGATGAATGTATTGGCCGTTATTCTGCGTAAACGTTTTGAACGCCGTTGGTGATCACTACAGTTGTCAGAAAATGAATTGTTTATTTAGAACGACGAATCGAATAGTGCAGAACCTGAATGCAGAACAGGAGTGATGATATGTTAAGCGTAACACCCAATACAGCTGTGGGCGTAACCGCCCCAGCTGGCGTATTTGCAGCAGGCTTTGGTCCTGTGGTTGATGAATCTCGTGCCATCAATGGTACCGTTGGTGATATTACGGCAACCGATCCTAGAATGACGGCTCGTAATGTGAATGTTTACTACGGTGATAAACTGGCAATTAATAATGTCAGTCTGGATATCGGCAAGAATGAAGTGGTTGCTCTGATTGGTCCGTCCGGTTGCGGTAAGTCTACCTTTCTACGTTGTCTTAATCGCATGAATGACACGATTGATATCTGCCGAGTAGAAGGTGAAATAAAGCTGGATGAGCAAAACATCTATGATCGGTCATTAGATGTTGTGCCGCTACGTGCCCAGGTTGGTATCGTGTTTCAAAAACCGAATCCATTCCCTAAATCAATCTATGACAATGTGGCTTATGGCCCGCGCATTCATGGCCTGACCAGCAACAAGTCCGAACTGGATGACATTGTTGAAGAGTCTTTGTTGAAGGCGGGGCTTTGGGATGAAGTGAAGGATCGCCTGGAAGAGACCGGCACCGGTCTCTCTGGTGGTCAACAGCAGAGGCTTTGTATCGCTCGCACCATTGCGGTAGCGCCCGAGGTAATTCTGATGGATGAGCCCTGTTCTGCGCTTGACCCGATTGCAACGGCTCGTGTTGAAGAGTTGATTGATGAACTGCGGGAGCAGTACACCATTGTCATTGTGACCCACTCCATGCAGCAGGCCGCACGCGTCTCCCAGCGTACCGCTTATTTTCATCTGGGTGAGTTGGTTGAGGTTGGTAAAACAGATGATATCTTTACTAATCCCCGTCATCGTTTGACGGAAGATTATATTACAGGGCGTTTTGGATAAAGGTATGAATGAAATGACCGACGGCCATATCGTCAGTAGTTATAACAAGGACCTGAATCACCTGCATCAGCTAGTGATTCAGCTCAAGGATCTCGCCTGTAAGCAGGTGCTTGATGCCACTCACTCCCTGATTGAGGAAGATGTGGATGTGGCCCAGGCCGTTATTGTTGGTGATCGGGATATCGATGCCCTGGATATTAAGGCCGATGAAGAGATTATCCGGCTGATTGCGAAGCGGCAACCGGTTGCCCGTGATCTGCGCGAGATTATGACAATCGCCAAGATTGTGGGTGATCTGGAACGCATCGGTGATCAGGCACGTCGACTGGCTCATTTAACTATCCGCTTTTATGATGGTGATGCCAATCCTCCGAACCATCATCTGCTGGATGACCTGATCAAGATGGCAGGCTTTGTAAACCTGATGGTGGAAGATTCAGTCACTGCATTTGATCGGCTGGATCTGGATCAGGCGCTGGATGTCATTCGGCGAGATGGCGTAGTGGGGGATGATTTCCGTTCGGCACTACGCCGCCTCTCTACCTTCATCATGGAAGACTCCCGCAGTGTTGGGCATATGGTTGATGTGGTTTTGGGATTACGTGCCCTGGAGCGCATCGGGGGGCATGCCAAAAATATCAGTCGTTATGTGGTATTCCTGGTTAAAGGCAAGGATGTACGGCATGAGAGTCTGGAGCAAGTTGAGGCAGAGGTTGCCCGTAGACAATAATAATCGTTAATAGTCTTTGTTCTCCTAGATGCCTTCTGCTAGTTTTAGCGCTATTGTAGTTCACTATTTTTGTCTAGAACTGTTCAGTTAGCCAGCTATCAGAGGAGCGTGTCAGTGACTCATGCTATCCGTATTCATCAATATGGTGGACCTGAAGTCCTGAGTTGGGAGGCCGTCTCGATCGGCAATCCTGCAGCAGGACAAGTCAAGCTGCGGCACACCGCAGTGGGTCTTAATTTTATCGATGTATACCAGCGAACAGGGCTCTATCCGCTGGGTGATTTTCCCCAAACCCTGGGTATGGAAGCGGCTGGTATTGTTGAAGCAGTGGGTGAAGGGGTTGAGGGCTTGTCACCGGGTGACCGGGTGGCCTATGCCATGGTCCTTGGTGCCTATTCCAGTGAGCGTCTGATTGATGCAGATAAACTCATCAAGCTACCCGATAGCATAAACGACGAAACCGCTGCCGCCATGATGTTGCAGGGCATGACGGCACGCTATCTCTTGAAAAATTCCTATCCCGTACAGAGGGGCGATACCGTTTTACTGATGGCCGCTGCCGGTGGCGTAGGCACGATTTTGAGCCAGTGGGCACGCCATCTGGGTGCCACTGTAATCGGTTGTGTTGGGTCAAAGGAGAAGGCGGATCTGGCCCATGCACAGGGTTGTCATCACACCATCCTCTATGCAGAAGAAGATGTGGCTGCACGGGTGCGTGATATCACTGGTGGTGAAGGCGTAGCCGCAGTCTATGACTCTGTCGGTCAGGCGACGCTGATCTCCTCACTGGATTCGTTGCGTCCTACCGGTACTTTTGTCAGTTTTGGTAATGCGTCAGGTCCCATTACCGATTTCAATTTAGGCTTGCTGGCACAGAAAGGTTCACTCTATGTGCAGCGTCCAACGCTGGGTACTTATGTTCGAAATCGGGCGCTGTTAACCGAGTCTGCTGAAGATCTTATTGATGTGGTTGCACAGGGCATCGTAAAAGTTCACATCGGTCAGCGTTATGCACTGAGCGATGTGGCTCAAGCTCACAAGGATCTTGAGGCGCGAAAGACCACCGGTGCAACAGTGTTGTTACCCTGACTGTTTAGCGGCCTTGGGTAGACTTTTATGCAGGATGAAGTAGCCCAGAATACCAGAGGCGAGTGAGCCAATAATAATACCGAGTCGCTCATCGAAGATGAGATTAACGTCAGTCTCTTCGAAGGCGAGTGAACCGATAAACAGGCTCATGGTGAAACCAATGCCGCACAAGGCGGCGGTGCCATACAGTGAACTCCATGAAATACCTTTTGGCAGGTGGGTCAGTTTGAGCCTAATGGCCAGCCAGCAGAAGCCGAATACCCCAAGCTGCTTGCCCAGAAAAAGCCCCAATGCGATACCCAGTGGTACGCTATGCAGCATCTGCTCCAAACCGACACCGGTAAAGCTGATGCCCGCATTGGCAAAGGCAAATATGGGTAATATCCAGAATGCTACGACAGAGTGTAGATCGTGCTCAATCTCCTTCAAGGGTGAGTGGCCGGGATTGGTATGTGATTTCATCGGAATAAATAGTGCGAGAATGACCCCCGTCAATGTGGCATGCACACCAGACTTGAGCATGGCGATCCACATGATAATACCAATAAAGATGTAAAGGCTTTTTGACTCCACTTTTCGATAGTTCAGAAACCCCAGTAACGGGATACAGAAAGCTACAACAACCAGTGATACAAAAGAGATTTTTGCGGTGTAGAAGGCGGCAATGATGAGTATGGCGCCTATATCATCGAAGATTGCCAGCGATGTCAGGAATAGTTTTATGGTGGTGGGTACCCGTGAACCAAGCAGCATCAAAACACCGAGTGCAAATGCAATGTCAGTTGCTGCTGGAATCGCCCAGCCTGCCATGGCAGTACTGTCGTCACTGTTAAATGCTGCATAGATGAGGGCAGGTATGGCCATGCCACCAATGGCGCCAAAGCCCGGCAGCACAATGTTGCGTTTATCGGCCAGCTCTCCTTCAACCAACTCGCGCTTGAGTTCCAGGCCAACCAGAAAAAAGAACACAGCCATCAACCCATCGTTTATCCACAACAGCAGTGGCTTGGCTATTTCCAGGGCGCCGACTCTGATTTCTACCGGTGTATCCAGGATAAGGGCGTAGTAAGGGTACAGGGGCGTGTTGGCGCAGATAAGCGCAACTATCGAGGCAAGGATCAGTATCACCCCACCTGCGGTTTCCATTTTAAAAAAGTTGGTTATGAATGCTAGCGGATCTTTATTCATTGTTTTTTAGGGTTTATGACTGTTAATAGACTATGACAGGTCATCCAGGTGGGAGTTTCACAAAAACAGATTTCGCAGTGCCACTGTCTTTGATGCTGGATAAATAGGTGCGCTATTTTCTTTTCTTGGCGCTTCGCGTCGCTTTACGCTGTTCTCGTTTGGCTGCCTTTTCGGCCTGGATTTTCGCTGTCTCTTTTATTTCCCGCTCCATCATAACCGGGGTTTCAAGTGTTATGCGCCCTAGATTGCCTGATCGTAATTCGGTTAAAAGTAGTTTACTCACCTTGTCCATATCAACGAATCCGCCGCCCCGCAGGCAGCCACGTTTTTTCCCAATGGTTTCCAGTAATTCATCTTCTGTGTCTGGCAGTGTCTCCAGCTGGTAGCGTGCTTTAAGTGCGTCAGGATAGGCCTTGAGTAGATACTCGGCAGTGAAGTGAGCCACATCATCATTCTGCATGGCGGTGTCTTTGATTGCACCAGTGGCGGCTAATCGATAGCCACTGTTGCGGTTCTCAATGTTTGGCCAGAGCACTCCCGGTGTGTCCGAGAGTACAATGCCATCGCCCAGGTTGATGCGTTGTTGATGCTTGGTTACGGCGGGCTCGTTGCCTGTCTTGGCTATAGTGCGCTTGGCCAGGATATTAATCAGAGTTGATTTTCCGGCATTCGGGATGCCCACGATCATGGCATGGATGCCCTTAATGCTTTTTGCCTTAGAGGGAAACATACTGCGACAGAGGGTGGGTAGTTGCTGCAGTGTGGCGGGTTGTTCTGATGAGATAGCAATACTTCTTACGCCTTGCTCCAATTCCAGATAGTGTTGCCACTGTTCGGTGAGTAGCGGATCCGCAAGGTCGCTTTTACTTAACACCTTGATACAAGGCTTGTCACCCCGCAGGGAGGAGAGCATGGGATTGGTGCTGCTAAAGGGTATGCGCGCATCCAGCACCTCAATGATGACGTCTACCTGTGGCAGCGTCTTTTTTATCTCTTTACTGGCCTTGTGCATGTGGCCTGGATACCACTGGATTTGCATGAGGCTCCCCTCGGGTTGGCAGTGTGGCTTGTGCTGAATGTTGTACAGAAGAGGGGGATTATACCGGAGAACCCGCCATTATGGGGCTGTATCTGTCACAGCCCCGTTTAGCGATAATAGGTAGGGTTTAGCCTCTTTCCAGTAGCTGTTCCGGTTTGAAACCAAGAATAAGTGCGCCCCAGTGTTTGCCGTTGATATAGAGCGGAAAGGAGAGGTCATTCAGAACCTCACCGGTATCCCGGATATAGGTCTGCAGTAAGAAGGGCTCAGTATTGGCGGCACGACGAATCTCTGCCCGGTTGGTGTTGTAGATCTTCATGTGCCGGCTGTTGATGTTGTCGGTTTGAAAATCACCGGTCATGGGTTTGGATAGATGGCTGTGGTGTGCCGGCAGATAGCCGTTCTTATCAATCGGCACGGCATAGATGAAATCAGGCCGGTCTTTTACGAATTGATCAATCAGCGGTTGTATGACCGGCTCGTAGGCGTTGTTATACGGAATGGTGTACTTCTGTGGATTGGTGTTGGGCACGGCCTGGTAGTTGGTGTCGAACAGATTGACACCGCGTGTGGCTAATTCATTCAGGGCTTGCTGTACCTGGTTGGCCCATACACGTGCGGTTTGGATCATATTTTCAAAGCCGCCATGACCAATAATGAAACGGGAGAGCAGTTCCTGGGTCTGTTCAGTAGCGACTTCAAGCTCTTCTGAGTAGGTTTGTGATTCATCCATGTCAGCCTTGATGCTCTTGCTGAGTTCAGCAATGGTGCTGACATTGCGATGCGACTCTTTGTTGGTAATAGAGAGCTCTTCAATGGCTGCGCTGATTTCAATCAGCTGCTCGTTGACTGTATCGAAATCACTGACCATTTTCTGGAATTGTAAGGAGGTATCGTTAATAACTGTCTGGGTGCTTTCGGTGTACTGTTGGATCTCCAGTGTGCCCTTTTTGGTGTTTTCAACCAGGTTGGTCATCTCACTTATGTTTTTGCTGATCTCGCCTGTGGCACTGTTTACCTTATGGGAAAGGTTACGCACTTCATCAGCAACGACGGCAAAGCCACGACCATTCTCTCCAGCCCGGGCTGCTTCAATCGCAGCGTTGAGTGCAAGCAGATTGGTTTGATCAGAAAACTCCTGGACCATGGTCAGGATAGTACGAATATTCTCTGAGTTCTTGCTCAGCTGATTGACGGTCTCATTAAAGCCGCTGAGTAGATGGCTTACGGCGGATACCTGTTCTGTTACTTTGGTCAAGCGGGCTGAGGATTCATTCGCCTCCTCCAGGTTGGCACCATTCTGTTCCGAAATGGTATTGGTGTGGCGGGCAATTTCGTCAATGGCTCGTGTCGCTTCACTGCTGGACTGGAACACCTGTGTGGCATTCATCTCCTGTTGATCAACCCTGTCATGAGCACTGTGAATCATTTTGTCCAGCTTGGTGGAGCCAAGTGCTACGCTAACCGTGCGTCGGCGTGTCTTGTCGATGATGTTACGAAGATTGTCAGCAAAGGCGTTATAGCTGCGAGCCATGTCCGCAATTTCATCCTGTGTCGTTATCGGCAGTGTGGCTGAGATATCACCGTCTTTTTCTGTGATGCCACTTAGGATCGTAGTGATGCCTTTTATAGGGCGCAGAAAAAGATGGCGCATATAACCCATAATGCCAACCGCGGCAGTCAGACTTATCAGGGTGAGGATAAGAATGATGGTCAGATGACTATCGAGTTGGGTCGAAAGCTGTTCAACCAGCGCGGCATCGGGCGCGCTATTTTTAAGCAAGGATTGGGTGTCGTGGATATAACTGTATACCAGCCAGAAGGTGAGCAGCTGAAATAACAGAAGAAAGCCAACATTGCCGACTATTTTTCGGGTCAGGGTGAAGAAGAAGTGCTTCTCGATCTGCGTATATAAGCTCATCGTGGTCTCTGACTTGGTTAAGTCACTGAAGGGATTTCAGTGATTGACTGATCGTTTTATCGTTTTATTGTTCCATCGTCACAGATCGTTGATACGGCTAGATCGTTGTGTGTGATGCGCTCCCTGCTATTAACTGATTATTTTACTGGCTTCTGCTGGTTGTCGGGCAAGCAGGCAAATACTTTAATGGTTTATAACGGTTAAGTCGATTTATTCACAATTTATTCACTTTAAGCAACAGGGGACTCAATCCAGGTGACGGGAATATTGTGATGCTATATTTCTACCTTGACTATACTTGGGTACGAAACTTGGTTTTTGGTAAAACTCAAAGGAGCGGGTTTTTTGCTGGTATCCAGCAATGTGTGGTGGTGGGTTCTTTGATCGTGGCACAGGATCGGGGCTCTCAATGCGGCGGTATTCTGTATGTTTTCTAGTGATAGTGCGGAAATTCTCGACTTCGGATCAAAGGCCCTGCTGGCGGCGTTGGGTGAGCGAGATATCCATACCCAGTATCACTCCAGACGGGTTGTAGGTTTTGCTCGCCTGATTGGACTGAGCTGTAATCTGGATGAAGATGATTTGAATATACTCACCATGAGCGCCTATTTTCATGATATTGGTAAAATAGGCATCCCTGATCAGATCCTGCTGAAACCGGCGCGTTTTACTCCAGCCGAGATGGCTGTCATGAAAGATCACCCGGTAAAGGGTGAAGGAATAATAAAAGAGTTGGGCCTAAAGCTGGGGCATTCTATTGCACAGGCTGTTCGTCATCATCATGAGCATATCGATGGAGGGGGTTACCCGGATGGCCTCAAAGGGGAGAGTATCCCGTATATATCTCGTATCATATCGGTAGCGGATAGTTTCGATGCCATGACCGAAGTTCGACCCTATCACCCGGCTAAGCCAGTCAGCGAAACAGTGGCTATCCTGCAGCGTGAAGCAGGTAGTAAGCTGGATGCCTATATGGTTAAAAAAATGTGTAGTTTGGTCGAATATAGAAACAGTGATGTGGAAGTACTGATGGCGGAATTCCCCGCATGATTTTTTGCTAGTAATTTATGCTGAAAGGAATAGAAATTTAGGCGCTATTTTCCTTTTGACTGTGTTAATCTTATTTTCCTTAGAATGCAGGGAAGCCTTTTACCAAAAGATTTATTTATTTTATAGCTCAGATATTATGATAGAAGCCCATTTACTCGAACAGATCCCGTTATTCTCAGGGATGACGCCTGATGACCTGGAACAGGTTGCTAAACTGACGGATGAAGTGACATGTGATAAGGGCAATTTTCTATTTCGTGAGGGGGATAAGGCCAATCATCTCTATGTGTTAATGAGTGGTTTGGTGCAACTTACCGCCAGAGGTCCTGAGGGGCAGCAGACCGTAATCGAGATACTTTACCCAGGTGACTCCTTTATCCTGGCCGCTGTGATAACCCATAAACGTTTTCTGATGTCGGCAGAAGTGGTAAAAACGGCACGAGTCCTCAAGATTCCCGGGCCGGAGCTGATTGAGTTGATACGCCATGGTGGTGATTTTGGCGTGACTATGATGGCCACGCTCTCTACCCAGTTTCGCACCATGGTCAGGCAGGTAAAGAATCAGCGGTTACGTACCACAGCACAACGTGTCGCTGCGTTTTTACTGGATCTTGCCTATGACCAGGGTCGTGGGGAAAACCGCATCACATTGCCGCACAGCAAAAAACTGCTGGCCGCCCTGCTGGGTATGTCTCAGGAGGGGCTCTCCCGTACGTTTACCGCCCTGAAAGAGCAGGGCGTCGAGATAGATCACAATCAAGTGCATATTGAATCCATTATAAAACTGCGTAGATTTTGTGGTTTTAGTAATAAACTGGACACCACCGATCGAATCAATCTAAAGGATTAAACTCCTTACCCGCATTAATTGTTTTGTTCATGTACGACAGCTCGTCTTGACTAAAGAAACTATTCCCTGCGCCGATACCTACTTCAGGGTTGGCTGACACTCAATTTTCAGGCTACCCGCTACTGGCACTACTCCCCGTCACGTTTGTAAATGGGTTGTTGTATGAATGTTTGCAAAATGCAGACAGGGACGTTAAAAATAATTACGCGCGCGTTATTCATCTTTATATTGCTCTATCTGCAATTGTTTTCGTCGTTCGCCGTTTCGTCACCCGCTACGAATATCCACCTGACTGAAGCTGAGAAATCCTGGCTGGCTGATCATCCTGTGATCCGTGTGGGACCCGATCCCGAATTTAGACCGGTAGAGTTTTTTACTTCCTCTGGCGAGTATAAGGGATTGGCTGCGGACTATCTGAGATTGATAGCTGGGCGTTTGGACGTGCAGCTCGAGATTGTTCAGTTGGAAAGTTGGGATGAAGTGGTACGACAGGCAAAGCGTCGTGACATTGATATGTGGAGTGCGGCCAGTGCCACCCCTCAACGTCTGGAGTTCATGAATTTCACTCAGCCTATGGTCGAAGTGCCTGCCGTGATCCTGGTTCGCAAGCAGGTGAAGCAGAATCTTTCCATGGCTGATCTGAAGGGGCTGAAGGTGGCGGTTGTTTCTGGCTATGCTGCCCACGACTTTATGCTGGATCGTTACCCTGAGATAACGCTCGACCCGGTTCCTAATCTGGAAACGGCGCTGCGTAAAGTTTCATTTGGTATGGTGGATGCGATGGTAGGGAATCTTGCCACAGCGACCTATTACATGGAGCAGCAGGGTATAACCAATCTTCGGGTGGCTGGAAATACGGAATACTTTTATCGGTGGGCCTTTGCCGTCAGAAAGGACTGGCCAGAACTGCACAGTATCCTTGATAAGGGTTTGAAAAGCCTCAGTCCAGAAGAGCATCAAAAGATTTTCAGCAAATGGATTAATATATCTGCGTCGAGCTGGAAACCCTCATTACAATTCTATCTGTTGCTCTTGCTGTTCTTGTTGGCATTGAGTGTTATTGGTGGTTATGCCTGGAATCGCACGCTCAAGCGATTGGTTGTTCAGCGCACAGATCAACTGAATGCTGAGCTGCAGGAGAAGCAGCAGACAGAAGTCGCCTTGATTATAAGAGACAGGGCGATTACGGCTGCGAGTAACGGCATAGCCATTATCGATTCAAACCAGAAGAATCACCCGGTTATATATGTAAACCCCGCGTTTGAGAATATTTCCGGTTTTAAAGCGGAAGAGATGATTGGGCATGCTTTTCCGTTTTTTAATGGTGAGACTGAGAATAAGGGGGCTGTTCAACAGGCAACAAAAACAATCAATGAAGGAGGGCCTTGCCAGGTTCAGCTTCATAGCACACGCAAAGATGGTAGCCGTTTCTGGAATGAACTCACATTGTCCCCTGTTCGTAACGCCGAGGGTGCTCTCACCCACTACATTGCCATTGTAAATGATATATCGGAGCGTATACGCAATGAGATGATGGTAAGGAAGATTGCCATTGGTGTTTCAGCATTGACGGGGAATCGCTTTTTTGAGCAGCTGGCGTCCCATCTTGCGGAGTCACTGGGTGTCAGTTATGTCATTGTGGGTAAATTACAGCAGGCGGATAGTGATTTTGTAAAAACGCAGGCTGTATGGGCGAAGGGGATGCTCGCAGAGAATCTGGAATATGCGTTGGCTGACACGCCCTGCCATGACGTCATTCATAGTGGTGCCTGTACTTTTCCCGATCATATTCAACAGCAATTTCCCCGCGATTATTTACTACAGGAAATGAATGCAGAGAGCTATGTCGGGATACCCCTCAAATCCACGAGTGGTGATGTGCTAGGTCTGTTGGCTGTGCTTGATGACGTGCCCATGGAGAACTCCGATTATATTCTCTCAATGCTGACCATATTCGCATCAAGAGCTTCTGCTGAGCTGGAGCGGCAGCGTGCTGATTTGGCACTAAGCAGCAGTGAAGAGCATTACAGGATCTTGTTTGAATCAGCCAATGATGGACTGTTGACTCTGGATAATAATTGCTTTACCAGTTGCAACACTAAGGTGGAGGAAATCTATGGTTGTTCTAAAGATGAGATTCTTGGTTTTGGGCCAGAGAAGTTTTCTCCGCAGATGCAGCCAGACGGGACGCTTTCAAGTGAAAGTGCCTACCGATATATTTCCGCTGCGTTGGCAGGAAAGCCGCAACTGTTTGAATGGGTGCATAAACAACTGGATGGCACGCTCATCTATACTGAAGTCAGCCTGAATCGTGTCTACAGCGAAGGTTCTTCTGTGCTTACGGCACGTATTCATGATATTTCCGACCGTAAGCAGCGTGATGAAGAGATCCGCCTTGCTGCCAGCGTATTTAACGGGACAACAGAAGGTATTGCAATCACTGATGCACGTGGTGTCATCCTTCAGGTAAACAAAGCGTTTACAGAAATTACAGGTTTCCAGTCTGAAGAGGTGCTTGGGAAAACGCCTCGGTTGTTACGCTCGGATTATCATGATGATGCATTTTACCAGGCGTTTTGGTCGGAGCTGACAACAACAGGTAGCTGGCAAGGCGAGATATGGAATCGCCGA
This sequence comes from Sedimenticola sp., assembly GCA_026196795.1. Classification (GTDB taxonomy): domain Bacteria; phylum Pseudomonadota; class Gammaproteobacteria; order Chromatiales; family Chromatiaceae; genus Sedimenticola. Next base: position 3,103 of record JAPHUE010000281.1, on the reverse strand, counting down.
AAAGATGGTGAGGCGCATCCAGTCTGGCAAAATATATCGGGAATTCGTGATGGGGTTGGCGACATCGTTCAGTACATCAGCGTTTTTTCTGATATCACGGATAAAAAAATCTCTGAGCAGCGGATAGAACATTTGGCCCACTATGATGTGTTAACCGATTTGCCTAATCGGGTGCTATTTAATGAGCGTTGTGAACACGCTTTAAGCCGCGCAAAAAGAGATGAACACCAGCTGGTTGTTCTGTTCCTGGATCTGGATCGTTTTAAGCATATCAATGACAGTTTAGGACACCCAGTGGGTGATCGCTTATTACAGCAGGTTGCACGGCGGCTCAACGCATTGATCCGTGAAGAGGATACAGTTGCTCGTCTGGGCGGAGATGAGTTTGTCGTGGTGTTGGAAGATGTGGTGGATACGAATGTCATTGCGCCTGTTGCAGAAAAAATATTATCGGCCTTTAGCGAGCCGTTTGAACTAAAAGGTAATCAACTGCATGTTTCATCCAGCATTGGTATTGCTATCTATCCTGAGGATGGGAGAGATGTCACTACGTTGGTGCGTAATGCAGATGCTGCAATGTATCGTGCGAAAGAGAGTGGGCGAAACAACTATCAGTTTTATACGCAGGAGATGACGGCTACAGCACATGCACGGGTTCTGCTTGAAAGCAATCTTCGGCAGGCGGTGGAGCTACAGCAGCTGGTTCTTCATTATCATCCACAGTTTGACCTGAAGAGTGGCCGATTAACCGGGTCAGAAGCGCTTGTCCGTTGGCATCATCCTGAATTTGGATTAGTGCCGCCCGATAGTTTCATACCGCTGGCAGAAGAGACGGGTTTAATATTATCGATTGGTGAATGGGTGTTGCGGGATGCCTGTATTCAGGCCAAAAGATGGCTGGATGAAGGGTTGGAGTTCGGCACAATTGCAGTAAATATATCTGGCCGCCAGATTGAACGCGGGGATATTGTTGAATTAGTCCGGCAGGTGCTTTGGGAGACACGCTTGCCTGCCAGTCTGCTTGAACTGGAAATTACAGAAAGCTTCATAATGAAACATCCGGAAGAGGCGATCAGTACACTGGGCTCTCTAAAAGAACTTGGTGTGTCACTGGCGATTGATGACTTTGGAACGGGTTACTCTTCGCTTAGTTATCTGAAACGACTCCCCATTGATAAATTGAAAATTGATCGTTCCTTTGTGAGTGATGTACCGGAGGGGCGTGCCGATGTGGCCATTACTCGAGCCGTTATTGCCTTGGGTAAAGGGCTCTCGCTAAGGGTTATTGCTGAAGGTGTGGAGCGCGATGCTCAGCGTGATTTCCTTGAGAATGAAGGATGCCATGAGGCGCAGGGATTCCTTTACACGCGACCACTGGCGGCGGCTGATTTTCAGGTATTAATGGATCACTTAATGAGTGGCATATCAAGCCGATTGAAGAGTTGAAATGGGAATGGTCTACTCATCTGCCCCCATAATAGGTAGCTTGATGGTAAATGTTGTACCCTTGTTTATTGAAGAAACGAAACTGATTTCACCCTGATGCTTTTTCACCACGATATTGTGGGCAATTGAGAGCCCTTGTCCGGTACCCTTGCCCACCTCTTTCGTGGTAAAAAATGGCTCAAATACTTTATCTTTAAGCTCTTCTGGAATGCCAAGGCCATTATCACTGATCGCTATGATGACATGGTCACTATCATGTGAGGTTTTGATTTTTATAAGACCTTGCTCGGCTAATTGGGCTTCCTCTATGGCGTGTCCAGCATTGACCAGCAAGTTAAGGAATACCTGATTAATTTCTCCCGGTTGGCAGCGTACATTGGGAAGTGATGGATCTAGTGCCGTCTCAGCCTTCGCTACATGTTTCCATTCGCTACGGGATATAGTGAGTGTATTTTCCAGCATGTGATTGATGTCAATACTGGACTTGTTGCCTTCGCCTGGGTGGGAAAACTCTTTCATCGCCAAAACAATGCGAGAGATATCAGAGATGCCGGTAATGGACTGGTCAATGGCAACAGGCACCTCACTTAACAGATAATCGTGATCGATCTCTTCCGTTTTGCGTTTAATGCTTTCGCACGCTTCAATCATGATGCCTTGGTCAGCGGTATTTTTGATTTGGGATAGGCAATCCTCGAGTAGACCGCGGAGATCTCTGTGTGCTTCCTGAAGGAATTTCAAGTTGTCCCAGACATACTGAGATGGAGTGTTGATTTCGTGTGCTATACCGCCAGCCAGCTGCCCTATTGCTTCAAGCTTTTGCGCCTGATTCAGTTCCCGTTCCAGTTCAGCCTGTGTATTTTGCGCCTCCTTTAGACTGGTGATGTCATAGATCCAGGCGAAAAAGGAGGCTTCATTCTCATAAGTGGTGGGGTAGAGTGACATCAAAGCAGGGAACGTCTCGCCATTACTGCGTATTAAGGTAACTTCTGCATCAATGATTTTTCCTTCAAGCCTGAATTGCTCTAGCATTGCCTCCCGATCCGACTGATTCGCGTAGAGCTCACGGGCACAGAGACCGATCATCTCTCTCACCGGTATTTGGAACATCTCCGCTAAGCGGGTGTTTAGAAACGAGAGTTTTCCATCACTTTGTCGGGAGATACCAAAGCCGGCAGGACTCGCCTCTATGATGCTTTTGAGGAAGGCTTCGTATTGAACCTTCTCTGTTATCTCGGTGTAGGTAGTTACAAAGCCACCGCTGGACATGGGGCTGCCATCAATCTGGATGACGGTGCCATCTGGACGCTCTCGCTGAAAACTATGGGCGCTAAACTGCTTAGCTAGAACGACACGCTCAGCGATCTGCTCATCAACATCACCGGGGCCATATTCGCCGCGCTCGGCATTGTAGCGAAAGAGATCGGCGGCATTGGTACCAACCTGTACCAACTCTTTTGGAAAATCGAGCAGTTCTCTGAAACGGTCATTGAAGAAGACCAGGTTGAGTTCTTCATCAAATACACTGATTCCCTGTACCAGATGTCCAAAGGCGTCCCGTGCTACGTTGACTAAGTAGGTCACATCATCATGCTCTTCGTCAGCTATGGCATTATCCACTTTCAACTCCAGTGAAGCTCAATGTTTCAAGTAGCCT
>JAPHUE010000249.1 GCA_026196795.1 Sedimenticola sp. | reverse complement strand
CACCGGTCGTTATTTCCAGATCGCTGCCAACGCTTCTAACAAGATGGTCGTGGTTGACACCGATACACAAAAACTGGAAGCACTGATTGACGTAGACAAGCTTCCACATCCAGGTCCAGGGGCAAACTGGATTGACCCCAAGTGCGGTCCTGTTAGTGGCACCACCCATCTGGGTGTAGGTAAAGTTACCGTTTGGGGCAATGACCCTGCGGGCCACAAAGACCAAGCCTGGAAGATCTGTTATGAAGTTGAAACTGACGGTGCTGGCGTATTTATTCGCACACACCCAAAGAGCGACTACTTCTGGGCTGATCAGACCAAACATCCAGAACCCGAAGTTCAGCAGTCTATTCAGGTCATCTCCAAGAAGACCCGCGAGATTGTTAAGACCATCCGCTTGACCGAAAAGAAAGGCTACGCAGCCGTTCACATGGAGTTCAATGCTGATGGTACTGAAGTTTGGGCCTCTGTTTGGAACCGCGCGGACAGCCTGAAGGCAAATGGCGAGATCATCATCTTCGATGCTAAAACCCTCGAAGAGAAAGGTCGCGTCAAAGGCCTGTTTGGTCCTACCGGTAAGTTCAACGTCCACAACCGCATTAATCACGTAACCTGATTGCGGATGTAGATATGAGCTAGACCAAAGGCGGGTATGGAGCAACCTCCATGCCCGCCTTTTTAATGATTTATCTATCTTCTTCTCTGTACCATGGGAACTTAAAAAGATGGCGGTTCAGGAAACTAAAAAAACGGGCTTGTTGTCGCGCCGGTTCATCCTTGGCACTACGATTGCCGGTGCTCTACTCTTCTTCATTGGAGGCATTATATTCTGGGGTGGTTTTAACACCGCAATGGAAGCCACCAACAACCTCGATTTCTGTATCAGCTGCCATGAAATGGAGGAGAACGTCTACGAGGAATACAAACCGACGATTCACTATTCGAACCGTACGGGTGTTCGTGCAACCTGCCCTGACTGCCATGTCCCCGATCCCTGGGTGCATAAAATGGTTCGTAAGATCCAGGCCAGTAACGAAATATTCCACAAAATCATGGGCACGGTAAATACCCCAGAGAAGTTTGACGAGCATCGCCTGACCATGGCCAAACGAGTCTGGAACACGATGAAGAAGACCGACTCTCGAGAGTGTCGTAACTGTCATAACTTCGAATCCATGAATCCAGAATTCCAGCGTCCTCGTGCGCGCAAACAGCACATGAACGCCTTCGAAACAGGGCAGACCTGTATCGACTGTCACAAGGGCATTGCCCATAAAGATGTTCGTGGCCATCTCAGTGACGAAGAGTTGGAACAACTTGAAGCGCCCGATCCCAGTTTTATTCGTCCTATTCCTGAGATGTTCGCAGAAGGGTTAAAACGGGTCGAAGCTAAAGAAGCCGCTGAAGCAGAAGCGGAGAAGGCGGCCAAAGAGAAAGAACGGGAAACAAAGATCGCTGCCAAAAAAGCCGAACAGGCACGTATTGATGCCGCTGTTGCAGCCGCACTTGCAGGTAAAGGGACAGCGTCCACTGGCGCAGCACCCGCCGCCGCAGGCATGGGCATCGACTGGAGTGATGTTCCCAGCCGCATGATCACCCTGCTCTACCCTGGAGAGACTTCCATGGAGTGGGTCATGACCGGGAAAGATCATGGCGGAGCACGTCCACTCCTGAAAGGGGGGGATCGCTGTATCACCTGCCATGATAAAGAAACAGCCGATATGGGCCAGAAGATGGTTTCAGGCGATAAAGCTGAATCCACACCCATCCCAGGCAAACGGGGCAGTATTCCTGTCAATGTACAGGCCGCTCATAACGGTGAGAACCTCTACCTGCGCTTTGAATGGGAAGACGGAGAACACACCCCTGTACCGTTTGTTGATGGCGGAAAGATGGATCCTGCCAACCCCATGAAACTGGCGATCATGCTGGGTACAGACGATGTTGAATTTGCAGACCGTGCAGGTTGCTGGCAGACCTGCCACCACGACGCTAAAGCAATGCCTGACACACCCGCTGCAGATGTCGCTGCAGGAAGTGAAGCAGCCAAGACGCTCGACCTGAAAAATGGTGTAACCAAGTACCTTAAAGAGAGCCGTACTAAAGTTGAAATCAAAGGCAAGCGCGGTAAAAAACGCGGTGGCTGGGATAAGCTAAAAAGCAATGACGAAATTGCTGCCGCTTTGAAGGCTAACCAATTCATGGATCTCCTGCGCTACAAATCAGGTAAAGGCGAAACAGAAGATGGCTACATCCTGGATCAACGCTATATGCAGGGCGGCCAGGGGTTTGAAGTCAATGCACGCAAGGAAGGCAGCAACTGGGTTGTTGAGATGAAGCGCAAGCTGACATCTGACAAGCCGGGAGACACCGCCATCGAAGCAGGCAAGCTCTACAACTTCGGTTTCGCTATTCATGACGACTACACCGATGCGCGTTTCCACCATGTCAGCCTGGGTTACAAACTCGGACTGGATAGTGAAACGGCAGAGGTCAACGCCGTCAAGCGTGAAGCCAAGGCAGTCGCTGCTACACCTGCTGGTACCGCTCCTGCAAAGGCAGCAGCCGGCGGGGCAATCAAGGCTGACTGGAGCAAAGCCGGCAGTCGTGAGATCACCCTCTTCTATCCAGGTGAAACATCCATGGAGTGGGTCATGACCGGTAAGGATCATGGTGGCGCACGCCCTTTGCTGAAAGGCGGCGACCGCTGCGTCACCTGTCATGACAAAGAGACGGCCGATATGGGTAAAAAGATGGCCTCTGGAGAGAAAGCTGAGTCCAGTCCCATCCCTGGTAAACGACCTAGTATTCCGGTGAATGTCGAGTCCACCCATGACGGAGAAAACCTCTATCTACGCTTCTCCTGGCCACAGGGCGACCATGCACCTGTGCCATTCGTTGAAGGTGGCAAGATGGATCCAGAGAACCCCACCAAACTGGCCATCATGCTCTCAACCGATGATGTTGAATTTGCAGATCGCTCAGGCTGCTGGCAGACCTGTCACCATGACGCCAACACCATGCCGCATTCACCCGATACCGCTGCAGCGGCCGGCAGTGACGCAGCCAGCATGTTGGATCTCAAATCAGGTGTTACCAAATACCTGAAAGAGAGTCGCAGTAAGGTTGAAGTCAAAGGCAAACGCGGCAAGAAACGGGGTGGCTGGGATAAGCTCAAGAGCAGCGAAGATATTGCAGCGGCCCTAAAAGCCAACCAGTTTATGGATCTGCTGCGGGTTAAGTCAGGTAAAGGCGAAACCGAGGATGGCTATATTCTTGACCAACGCTATATGACCGGCGGGCAGGGATTTGAGGCTACTACAATAGAAGAAGCTGGCAATTGGGTCGTTACCCTCAAGCGCAAGCTGAAATCTGATACCGCTGGCGATATCAGCCTGGATACCGGAAAAGTGTATAACTTTGGCTTCGCCATTCATGATGACTTCAGTAGTGCACGCTTCCATCATGTCAGCCTGGGCTATAAACTGGGCTTCGATAATGATGCCGATGGCATTGAAATAAATGCCATCAAACAGTAGTGTACCGCTGAGCACGGTTAACAAAAACGCATAAATGCAGTACCTTTCAACGCGATACTCTCACGAGTATCGCGTTTTTTATTGGCCGAATAAAAACATATCCACAGTAATTCCCAGTTAAATCAATTTAACTTTTTACGATATCCTTAACCCAATAAACATAGAAACGAAGTATGCTGGATCCAACACACTCGTGTGAAATGAAGGAGAGGACAAATGCATTCCCCCCTAAACCGTCTACACAAAAATAGCAGCAGCCTGTTATTCATCTTGCTGTTATGGACAAGTCACTCCGTGTTTGCCGGGGGCAATCCTGTCAGTGAGGTAGAGATCCTCAAGTTTGAATTTATCCCGCAGAAGATTACCGTGAAAGCTGGCAGCACCATCCGCTGGACCAACAAAGAGAAACGCCAGTACCACAGCGTCTGGTTTGAGCAGGCGGGAGACCCCGAGCCCCAATACTTCTTCCCTGGCGAAACTTTTGAACGCAGTTTTGACAAGCCTGGCGTCTACCCCTACCGCTGTGGCCCCCATCCCAAGATGACCGGTACAGTTGTAGTGGAGTAACTGACGCTGCAGAGATAATCCGCTCAATCTGGCACCCCAAACAACCCCAAATAGGGCATGGATTTAATTCATGACCGATTACCACCTATAAACCTAAGTCATTGAATTAACGACTTTTGGTATTTGACGGAGGTCAATGCTTACGTCTATTCAATACTGCTACATTGCCTACCCAGTGCTAGATGTCTCTGATTAAACATGAAGCACCCTTTTTTATTACCTGCGCCTGATTTTGAGTAACTAAATGACGAAAACTGTCGTTCTCATTACTGCCGCCCTGCTAGTGCTTGGGGCTTATACCGTCACAGCGGCAGAGATACATCCTCAGAGACAGGCTGAGCTGTTCTATCTGCTCAAACATGACTGCGGTTCTTGCCATGGCATGCGACTGGAGGGTGGACTGGGTCCCGCGTTGACAGCAAAACGCCTCGCCCCCTACGGTGTTGAGTTCCTGGCTCTGACCATTATTCAAGGACGACCCGGCACTCCCATGCCACCCTGGCGCCCATTCATTACCGAACAAGAGGCCTTCTGGCTGGCCGGACAACTGAAGCAGGGTGTGAATCAATGAGATTTCTGCGCTACCTCCTGATGGCATCAACCCTCTATTCTGCGCAGGCCTCTGCCGAATGCCTGACCCGGGGAACCGGCGATATGGGTATCGTGATTGAACGGGCGGCAGGCAGTCTCCAGGTTATTGATCGCACGACCCATCAATCACTGTTCAGAGTAGAGGGTCTGGGCGACCTCTCTCACGCCTCGGCAGTCTATTCCCGTGATGAACGCTATGCCTATGTGTTTGGACGGGATGGTGGACTTACCAAAGTCGATATCCTGTGCGGCAAGATTACCCACCGTGTTGTTCAGGGCGGTAACAGCATTGGCGGCGCCATCTCCCAGGATGGCTCTCTGATCGCCGTTTCAAACTATGAACCCGGCGGCGTAAAGATCTTCTCATCTAAAGATCTCAGTCTGGTCGCTGACATACCAGCAACACCCGTCAATAGCGAAAAAAGAGCCAAAACCGTTGGCCTCGTGGATGCACCCGACCAACGATTTGTCTTCAGCCTCTACGATACGGGCGAGACCTGGATTGTCGATATGACCGATCCAGCCGACCCGCAAATCCAGAAAAACCTGAATGTCGGCGCACTTCCGTATGATGGCTTGATCACTCGCGATGGGCGCTACTATATTGCGGGGCTGTTTGGGCAAGATGGACTGGCATTGCTCGATCTCTGGTACCCGGAAAAAGGAACCCGGCTGATCCTGAAAGATTATGGCAAAGGGGAACAGAAACTCCCTGTCTATAAGATGCCTCACCTTGAAGGCTGGGCGATGGCCGGCAATCGAGCCTTCCTGCCCGGTGTCGGACACCATCAGGTACTGGTGGTCGAACGGGGTGACTGGAACCCGGTTGGTAAGATTCCCGTTCACGGACAACCCGTATTCGTTATGGCCCGTCCTGACGGTCGACAGATCTGGGTCAATTTCGCCTTCCCTGACAACGATACTATTCAAGTAATCGACACAGAGAGCCTGAAAGTCATCAAGACGCTCAAACCAGGCAAAGGTGCCCTGCATATGGAATTCGCCCCTCGCGGCGAGGAGGTCTGGATCTCTATTCGCGACAAGGATGAGATCCAAGTGTACGATACCCGGAGCCTGGAATTGCGTCACAGCCTGCCGGTAGATAAGCCAAGCGGTATCTTTTTCACTTCACGCGCGCATACCACAGGACTCTGATATGGCAACGCCAGCAATCATTATTGAACAGGCCCTCAAAGAGACCCAGCAGCCGCACCGCACAAGGGGCAAGATCGCATTGAATGACCTGGAAAAAAGATTACTGAACGAATACCAGAAAGGCCTGCCGCTTACCCCTACCCCATTTGCTGACATTGCAACGGCACTGGGAACCAGCGAGGCGTTAGTTCTGAAAATTCTTGATCGGCTACAGGAGCTTGGCGTTATCAGCCGGGTAGGGCCTGTGTTTAAGCCAAAACGGGTGGGCGCCAGCACACTGGCTGCCATGGCTATTCCAGAGGAAAAACTGGAAAGGGTGGCTGATCAGATCAGCGCCTATACCGAGGTCAACCACAACTACGAAAGAGAAGACAGCTACAATCTCTGGTTCGTTGTTACCGCCCCCAATCAACAACGTCTCGATGCTGTATTACAGGAGATGGAGCAACAGACCGGTTACCCTATCCTCTACCTACCGTTAGAAAAACAGTTCCATATTGATTTGGGATTCCCGCTATGGTGCTGAGTGAACAGGATTACCAACTGATCGCCGAGATACAGGGTGGGCTCCCCCTCACCAGCCATCCCTATGCAGAGATTGGCGAGCGCATCGGCCTGGATGAACAACGGGTGATCGAGCGCATTGAAGCGATGCAGGCCAGCGGTGTCATCAAACGGCTGGGTATCGTGGTGCGTCACCATGAACTCGGCTATACCGCCAATGCCATGGTGGTCTGGGATGTACCCGATGACCGAGTCGATGAGGTAGGTGAAAAACTGGGCGCACTGGACTGTATAACGCTCTGCTATCAGCGTCCCCGGCGTCTCCCTGATTGGCCCTACAATCTGTTCTGCATGATTCATGGCCAGGAACGGGAAAAGGTACTGGCCTATATCGATAAACTGGTCAACAGCGAGGGGCTGAATACCATACCCCATAAAGTGCTGTTCAGTGGCCGCCGCTTTAAACAGCGTGGGGCCCGCTATCAATGAGCCTTGAGCTGGATGAGATAGACCGCGCCATCCTGAACACTTATCAGGGCGGATTCCCCATATGTGAGCGCCCTTATCAGGCCGCTGCAGAGCAGCTTGGGATCACAGAAACAGATTTAATAAATCGACTGCAAGGCATGTTGGATAAAAAACAGCTCTCCCGTTTCGGCCCCATGTATCACGCCGAGCGACTGGGCGGTGGACTCAGCCTCTGTGCCATGCGCATCGCAGAAGAGGACTATGACCGGGTCAACGATCAAGTCAATGCCTTCCCTGAAGTGGCCCACAACTACGCCCGGGATCACGCATTCAATATGTGGTTTGTTTTAGCCACGGAAAGCCCTGATCGAATCCCTACTGTACTGCAAGAGATTGAACAAGCCTCGGGTTATCGAGTCTACAATATGCCAAAGAAGCAGGAATTTTTCATTGGGCTGAAGTTTGAAGTCTGAACACGCTGTTATTACTGTGTTGCACTACTACCTATGACTGACATTGAACACAACACTCTGGATGACCTTGATCGCAGAATCATTGTGGCAACACAATCCGGTCTACCCCTGGTTTCAGAGCCCTACACCGTCATCGCCGATGAGGTAGGATGTAGTGCAACTGAAGTAATGAAACGGGTCACACGCATGCTGGAAAACGGCATCATTCGGCGCATTGGCGCCGTACCCAACCATTACACTCTTGGATTCAAGGGTAATGGCATGACCGTCTGGGACATTCCGGATGAGAAAGTAAAACAGTGTGGTGAAATGATCGGTGCATTGGACTTCGTCAGCCACGCCTATGAGCGGCCCAGACACCAGCCAGAATGGAATTACAACCTGTTCGCCATGGTTCACGGCAAGGACCGAAGCGAAGTGGAAAAGAAGGTGCAGCTGATCGCCGACATGTTAGGCGATGACAACCGGGGGCATGAAATTCTCTACAGCTCCCGCATACTCAAGAAGACAGGGCTTCGCCTTGCTTCAGCCAAATAGGTTATAGATAGATCATGTTTCGTATATCACAATTCATGCAAGAGGTTCTCGATCCCAAGCCATTAGGGCCTAAACGCAATCCACCCGGTCCGGTCGTAATCTGGAACCTGATTCGCCGCTGTAACCTTACCTGCAAACACTGCTATGCCATCTCGGCGGACAAAGATTTCCCCAATGAGCTGAATACATCGCAAGTGTACGAAGTCATGGACGACCTGAAACAGTTTCGTGTGCCGGTACTGATTCTCTCGGGTGGCGAACCACTCATGCGCCCCGATATCTTTGAGATTGCCCATCATGCCAAAGCGATGGGCTTTTATACCGCACTCTCCACCAATGGCACCCTGATTGATGAATCCAACATCGACAAGATTGCCGCTGTAGGTTTTGATTATCTGGGCATCAGCATCGATGGCATCGAAGGCACGCACGATAAGTTCCGTCGCATGGAAGGCTCATACCAGGCGTCAATGCACGGATTGCGTCTCTGTCGGGATAAAGAGATCAAAGTGGGCTTGCGTTTCACCATGACCCAGGATAATGCAGAAGAGTTACCTCAACTGCTGGACTTGATGGATCAGGAACAGATCGACAAGTTTTACTTCTCGCATCTGAACTATGCTGGCCGTGGCAATAAGAATCGCAAAAACGATGTCTTTCTACAGACCACTCGCTGGGCGATGGAGCTGCTGTTTGAGCGTGCCCTGGCCGATGTTAAAGCGGGTAGACATACCGAGTTTGTTACTGGCAACAATGATGCTGATGGTGTCTTTCTATTGCACTGGGTCGAGAAGCACTTCCCTGAGCAAGCCGAACATATCCGTGCAAAATTGAGCCAGTGGGGTGGCAACAGCTCTGGCGTTAACATCTCCAACATTGATAATCAGGGCAATGTGCATCCAGACACCATGTGGTGGCACTACAATCTGGGCAATGTGAAAGAGCGCCCTTTCTCTGAAATCTGGCAGGATACCTCTGACCCGATCATGGCGGGCCTGAAAGCCTCTCCCCGCCAAGTCGGTGGTCGCTGTGGTGAATGTGCCTACTTCGATATCTGTGGTGGCAACACCCGGGTGCGCGCGCTACAACTCACCAATGACGCCTGGGCAGAAGACCCCGCCTGCTATCTCAGTGATGAAGAGATCGGAATCATCACGCCAATCGCTGCGGAACAATGAATCGACTACTTACATCCCTACTGCTTTGTCTAAGCAGTACCTTGGCGATTGCCGAATTAATCGAGACAGAAGCGCTCTACAAACAGCATTGCGCCGAGTGCCATGGTGCTGATCGACTAGGCATAATGGGTCCCGCCCTGCTGCCACAAAACCTGAAACGACTGCGCCAGAAAAATGCTTTTTCGGTCATACAAAATGGCCGCGCAGCCACCCAGATGCCCGCATTCAAAGAGACGCTGCAACCGGAACAGATACAGGCCCTGGTCGATCTGGTCTACACACCACTTAAAGCGGTTCCAGCCTGGGGAATGAAAGAGATCAAGGCAAGCCAGCTGGTTTATCACCCTCACGGCACCTTACCTGACAAACCCCTGTTTGATGCGGAGATCGCCAACCTGTTTATGGTGGTTGAGCTCGGTGATCATCACGCCACCTTACTGAACGGCAACACTTTTGAGCCGATCCACCGCCTGCCCACCCGCTTCGCACTGCATGGCGGACCTAAATGGGCCGAGGGTGGTCGCTATATCTACTTTGCTTCAAGAGATGGCTGGATCAGCAAATTTGACGCTTTCAACCTCAAATATGTTGCCGAGGTTCGTGCTGGCATCAATACCCGTAACCTGGCCGTTTCCCATGACGGCCGTTATGTCATCGTCGCCAACTACCTTCCTCACACACTGACAGTTCTGGATGCCCGGGATCTCACGCCGCTAAAAGTAATCCAGGCAAAGGACGAAAATGGTAATAGCTCCCGTGTCAGCGCTGTTTACACGGCCGACCCACGGGACAGCTTTGTAGCTGCCATGAAAGATATACCGGAGGTGTGGGAGATCAGCTACCTGGATGAACCACCGGCGGGCTTCTCTGGCTGGGTACATGACTACAACAAAGAGTCTGGCGATGCACATAAGGAAGAGCCTTTTGCAGTACGTCGCATACAGGTCAAAGACTATCTGGATGATTTCTTCATGACCCAGGAGTATGACCGTATTATCGGAACAACACGCAATGGTAAAGGCCAAGTGGTTGACCTGGACCTGAGACGGGCCGTTGCCAACGTAACCCTGCCCGGCATGCCACATCTCAGTTCCGGCATTACCTGGAATTACCAGGGCCGGACCGTCCTGGCCACACCCAATATCAAAGAGGGCCAGGTCACTATAATTGATACCAAAACCTGGGAGATCATAAAGCAGATCAAGACAGAGGGTCCCGGCTTCTTCATGCGCAGCCATGAAAAAAGTCCTTACGCCTGGGTGGATGTATTCTTTGGCCCCAATAAAGATCTGATGCATGTCATTGATAAGCAAACACTCGAGATCGTCAAGACACTCAAACCCGCTCCCGGTAAAACATCGGCCCACGTAGAGTTCACCCAGGATGGGAAATACGCCCTGGTCAGTATCTGGGATGATGACGGCGCCTTGGTCATCTATGATGCCAATACCTTTGAAGAGATTAAAAGGTTACCGATGAAGAAACCATCTGGTAAATACAACGTGCACAACAAACTCACCCGCTCCGCCGGGACCAGTCACTGAAAGCATAAATAACGACACATGAGTGATTCACAAGTTAATTGTCTGTATTGCGGAAAAAAGATCGATGACGATGTGGCCGAGTGCCCACACTGTGGCGCCGTCTCGCACTTCCAGTCCCGAGGTTACCGCTCTGGAGCAAAGCTCCGTTTTATTCTTTTCTGCATTGGTGTAACGGTATTCTGCCTCTTTTTTGCCTTTTGGTTACCCCGCTGAATCAGTAACATCCAATCAACTAGACTCCAGATAAATTGAAAACGATAGGCGCCAGCCCTTGCAGCCAGAGCCTTACTACTTTATTTTGTTTCTAGCTACCCCACTTGGATACCGTCGCTATGGAATACGAAAAAATTCTACAAGGTAAACGCATCTTAGTAGTTGATGATATGGCCTCTATTCGTATGCTGGTTAAGGTCTCCCTACAGGAGCTGGGCGCCACTGAAATTGATGAAGATGGCAATGGCAGTGCCGCTGAAAAGCGCCTGATCAGTCGTCGCTATGATCTGATTATCTGTGACTGGGATATGCCAGGCCTCACCGGCATCGAGCTATTGAAATTGGTTCGAGGCAGCGAAAAAGATAAAGACACCCCCTTCATCATGCTGACCGGCATGACTGGCAAGGATGTTGTGCGGGATGTAATTACAGCAAAGGTGACGGACTATATCGCCAAGCCATTCACACCGGAAATACTGATGTCCAAGATTTCCCGTATTTTTTCAAAATAGATCGATCGGCACTACTATGCGTACCTTATCACTAGCATTACTGCTTCTGCTCTCTACTCCTATACTATTAGCGGGTGAAGCCGAGAACAGCTATACGCTGGTTGCCGTTGAAGATGGCGACACCCTTATCGTGAAGATAGGCACCGAAGAGAAACGTTTGCAGCTTTCAGGTATTGATGCCCCTGAGGATGTGGTAAACCCAAAATTCACCAAGGATCTCGATCGCACCAAGCTATCCAGTGAAGTTTTACTGAATCTTGGTAAGCTATCAACAGACCACCTGAAACAGCTTCTTACTCCCGGCGATCAACTGCGTATCATGGGCGATCTTGACAACAGTGATCGCTATGGGCGCGTCCCAGTACTGGCCTATACAGCCAGCAATCTTTCACTGAATGAACAGATGGTCAGTGATGGTTATGCAGTGGTACTGAGCAGAACCCCATTGCAAGAGCCACTTAAACAGCAATTCATCCTGCACCAACAGCAGGCACAAAAGCAGCAATCAGGTCTCTGGGGAGAGCAGCGTAACGCCGCCGCACTCTGGAGTGGTCAAACAGTATCTGACTAAGCAGTAAGCCGATTAAGGTTTCAGCTGTTCGCTGATATCATAGAGCGAGCGATGGACTGCATGACAGCGGGCACAGGCATAAACGGCAGCACTGCCCAGCGAACGGCCCACCAGCTTCTGATCACCCTGCTCTAGCCCTCGACCCACATCAGCCAACGCATTTTGGGTCAACTTTCCCAAAAAACGCTCTCTAGGCGCTGCATCCTTGTGACAATCGACACAGACCCCGCCCAGGTCACCCAAACGACTATTTAGCTGCGCCAATGCGTTCAAGGCCTGCTCATTTTTCTTGTCATCTGAGGCGATCTTTATTCGGTTAACCAACATCGAGAGCTCACGCATCAACTCACTGTAGGACTGAGACTCATCACTGCCCTTGCGCTTTATAGAAATAGCACTGAAATCCGGGGCTCGATAAAGCAGGGCCACCGTTGCCCGGAACTCACGATGACAGGCATTACAACCTTGCCCGATCTTCTTTACTGCCTGGATCACACGGTTACTATCTCCTGCCTGGGCAGCCAAACGGAGCTGATCCAGCCACTCATATTCAAGCTCATCCTTCCACTCCGGAACCATCTCAGCAATGGACAGGTAATGCTTGGTGAACCGTTCTGTCCACTTCAGCAGAAGTGGTTGCTCTCCAGATGCGGCATATTCCGTCACTGCCTGCATCTCCCGACGCAGACTAAACATAGTATGCAACCAGACCTGGCGTTCATTCTGAGGTTTATACCACTGACTCAGGCTGGCTGGAGGGAGTGAAACCCACTTTTCTGCCGCACCCAAACCCGCTGACACGCACACCCCAATGAAAACCAGCAACAAACAGCGTAATTTGCACATACCCATCTCTGTAAAGCTCATCCAAACAGTAGGCACTACTATACCTTATTCATCTGTCTCAGAACGCACCCGAAAACTCAACAGCAGAAGCCTTTATCCAACAATAAGAAAAATTACTTTACAAAAACAGTCAGGCATTTGCCCTATTTGATTAAGGTCAATGCCCCACCCTAGTGCTTTGTTTTCTAATCGGCCTGCTTATTTGCACCGCATAGGAGTTACCCTAATGGCCCAGGCCTTCACAAAAACCATGGCGCGGAACATCTTTTATGGTGGAACCGCGTTTTTCTTCCTCCTTTTCCT
>JAPHUE010000002.1 GCA_026196795.1 Sedimenticola sp. | reverse complement strand
TGAGTTGCGGGAAGAGCTTGAATCGGCCCGTCATAAACCGGATCCTTATGCCGTAATCAGTGATTTCATGACGGAAGTTAATCGCCGAATCAACACATTAATTGGTCAGATGGCGCTGCAGTTTGAAGCTGCGACACCTGACCAGCTTGGTGCAGCAAAGGAAAATCTTCGCAAGATGCAATTCCTAAAAAAGCTGCGATTTGATGCAGAGTCCCTCGAGGCAGAGCTGGATGATGCACTGTAATCTATTTACCAAATCACTCTAAAATATGGCTTTACTACAACTATCTGAGCCGGGGCAATCGGCAGCCCCCCATCAACATCGGCTGGCCGTGGGTATCGACCTGGGAACGACTAATTCTCTCGTTGCAACCGTTCGCAGTGGCAGGGCAGAAACCCTTCCAGATACGGATGGTGAGCACCTGCTCCCTTCCGTTGTGCGCTATACAGAAGATGCCATTACGGTTGGGCATTCAGCCAAGACAATGGCAGCGACAGATCCACTCAACACGATCAGCTCAGTTAAACGTCTGATCGGTCGTGGTATATCGGATATTAAATCGATTGGTAGCCGTCTGCCTTATGATTTTCAAGAAGTTGAGACGGCCGTTCCCCGCATTAAAACAGTACGCGGGGCTGTCAGTTCAATTGAGGTCTCTTCAGAGATTCTTAAAGCCTTGGTCAAACGGGCCGAAGCGTCTCTTGGCGGAGAGCTTGAGGGTCTTGTCATTACAGTGCCCGCCTACTTTGATGATGCCCAGCGACAGGCTACAAAAGATGCAGCAACCATCGCCGGACTGAAAGTACTGCGGTTACTCAATGAGCCCACAGCGGCAGCAGTAGCCTATGGCTTGGATAGTGGTTCTGATGGCGTGCATGCCATTTATGATCTGGGTGGTGGTACGTTTGATATATCCATACTGAGACTGAATCGTGGTGTTTTTGAAGTTCTCGCAACGGGTGGAGACTCAGCGCTCGGTGGTGATGATCTGGATCATGTCGTTGCTGAATGGATCATGCAGCAGGCTGGAATCAGCCCGGATGCTGATCATTCGATGCTTCGGCGCCTCATGCAGATAGCTTGTGATGCCAAGGAGGCGTTATCTGAGATGGATCAGGTGATGCTTAATGTCACTCTTTCTGATGGAACGGTTTGGCAGGGGGATCTCAGTCGTGAGCAATTCAATCTGCTGGTCGATCCGCTGATACGAAAAAGTCTGGCACCTTGTCGACGCGCACTGCGTGATGCGGGGTTGAGTGCAGAAGAGATTGAAGATGTTGTCATGGTCGGTGGCTCGACACGGGTGCCGCGGGTTCGTGAGTTGGTTGGTGAGTTTTTTCGAACTGAACCACTGGTCTCTATCGATCCGGATCGTGTGGTGGCAATAGGCGCCGCTATTCAGGCAGATATCCTCGTGGGTAATAAGCCTGATAGCGATATGTTGCTATTGGATGTTAATCCACTATCTCTCGGCATCGAAACAATGGGTGGTTTGGTTGAAAAAATCATTCCACGCAACACAACTATCCCTGTTGCCCGGGCTCAGGAGTTCACTACGTTTAAAGATGGACAGACGGCTATGGCTGTTCATGTGCTGCAGGGTGAGCGGGAACTGGTCACAGATAATCGCTCACTGGCCCGATTTGAACTGCGTGGTATTCCGCCGATGGTGGCAGGTGCAGCCCGTATTCGAGTCACCTTTGCGGTTGATGCGGATGGATTACTCAGCGTTGAAGCAGAAGAGCTAAGTAGCGGTGTTAAAGCAAGTGTTGAAGTAAAACCTTCTTATGGCTTGACTGATGGTGAAATTGAATCCATGTTGAAGGAGTCGATTGATCACGCCCAGGATGACATGGAAGCGCGCAAATTGCGCGAACAGCGAGTTGAGGCTGAACGTGTGATTGAAGCATTGCGGGCGGCTTTAGCGGATGATGGCGATGAGCTGTTGGATGATAAAGAGCGTGCCAGTGTTGAATCAGCCTTGAGTAGGCTTGCTGCAACGACTGACAGTGCCAGTCACACTGAGATTAAGGCAGCGGTAGAAGCGCTGGAAAAAAGTTGCGAGTTCTATGTAGAGCGCCGCATGAACGTAAGTGTACGCAAGGCTATGTCTGGTCATAGCGTTGACGATTTTGAGTAGCAGCAGAGGCCATAGAAATTATCATGACTCAACTAATTTTTCTTCCCCATGAAGAGATCTGCCCCGAGGGTGCGGTGATTGATGTGGAGCCAGGCGTAACGATATGTGATGCTGCTAATAGCCACGGTATTGAGATCGAACACGCCTGTGAAAAGTCCTGTGCCTGTACGACATGTCATGTCATCGTACGTGAAGGCTTTGATGCGCTTGGTGAGGCTGATGAAGTCGAGGAAGACTTGCTGGATAAAGCCTGGGGATTAGAGCCTGAATCCCGCCTGAGCTGTCAGGCTGTGGTTGGCGATAAGGATTTGGTTATTGAGATCCCGAAATATACCATCAACATGGTTTCAGAAAATCATTAAGCGAGGGCAATTGTTATGGGCTTGAAGTGGACTGATTCTCTTGATATCGCGATTGAGCTTGATGAGACCTATCCTGATACGGATCCAAAATATGTCAATTTTCTGGATCTGCACAATTGGGTGAAGTCACTCCCCGATTTTGATGATGACCCTGAACATACTGGAGAGCGCATTCTTGAGGCGATTCAGATGGCTTGGATAGAGGAGCGTGAGTAGCCTCTCAATGCCTGGGTTGAGGCATCATCAAAAATGATTAATACAAGGTACCTTTTTCCAGTCACCAGCAAATAGTAAATTAGGCGAAAAAAGTGTCGGAATAAACCCCCTCTTCTGTTATGTTTTTATCTCTGTACTCAGAAATGAAAACACAATAGTGAGATTCCGAATAGAACAGTTAACAGATCAATCCCCCCGGCAGTGCACATCCCTGGCGTTATACCAACTGCTATTGCTGTCACTGTTACTCGGTTTTTATACTCCTGCAACCGCGCAACAACCTAATAACTCATTATCAAAACCTCTAGTATCCGGTATGTATGCGCATATCCAGATTAGAATCCATCCCAGTTATGCCGAAGCGATAGATGCATTGTTGCAGCTAAAGGGGAAAAATGTACGCGAACTATTGGGTTTGGCAGGTTTTGAAGTTGGATTAGACCAGCAGTACGAAAATTTCAGAACTGATATGCAGTCCGCAAAAGGATTTGATGGGGAAAAATGAATTTAACTGTTCGAATTACCACTATTTTGTTGATAGTGCTGACTGTCGTGCTGTTTGGGTTCGGTTATATCTCTGTTCGGAAAGAGCAGCAAGTTCTGGAGCAGTTGCTTGATAGACAGGGTAATGCGATTGCACAAATTGTTTCTACGTTTAGCATTGAAGCGTTGATGGTGGAGGACTATTCTGTCCTGGAGACTGTTCTGGCTTCAATAGGGATGGGGAATGAGAACGTTGTTGCAATCAAGGTCAGTCATAACGACAACCTTGTCGCATCCTATCAAAGTGAGTCCGGTAACAAGGGGCGCTCATTTCAAACCAATATTGTATTTAAATCTCCGGATGGAACGATAGGGGAAAAGCTGGGTGAGGTCTACCTTCGTCTCTCTGAGGATGAGAATCACCAGTTGATTGAAAAGAGTATTCAGGGTATCTGGATTTTTGTCCTTACGCTATTTGCAATCCTTGTGGTGTCTTTGGGCTTTATCTTGCGCAAAATGGTATTTTGCCGTTTGGAAGAGCTACAGCGTTATGCTGAATCGATTACGCCTTATCGAGCATTATCACATTCCGACGTCAAGGAGTCAGTGACCGTTTTTGAAGCTGAACAACTGGGCAAAAAGGTGGATGAGATTGATCGGCTCAAACATAATCTTGAAGTTATGCATGATGCGGTAACGGAGAAAGAGATCCTGCTTCGGCAATATAATAAGGGGTTGGAACATGAAGTCGCTGCCCGAACCGCAGATCTTAACCTGGCTAAAGAGAAGGCAGAATCTTCTGATCAGGCTAAGAGTCGATTCCTCGCCAATATGAGCCATGAGATTAGAACGCCATTGAATGGCATTGCTGGTTATACTCAGCTTCTCAGAAAGACTCCGCTCGATTCCGAGCAACAACAATATCTCACAGCGGTTACTCGTTCACAAAGCCTATTGCAGCGTGTAGTAGATGATATTTTGTATTATTCAGCTAATGCAGCGGGTCAACTGTTGATTAATAAAACAGCATTTGATCTATGCGAGTTACTGGAAAGTGTAGTGGGGCGCATTTCACCTAAAGCTAAAGCAAAAGGATTGAGTCTCTATCTGGGCATACATAGTAATGTTTCGACCCAATTGATGGGGGATAGGAAGAAAGTATCCCAACTGATGACTAAGTTAGTAGAGAATGCCATCAAGTTTACAGATGAAGGTTATGTCTCTATTTGGGTTGAGCCGGATCAAGCATATGCTTCTAAGCTCTTATTTCTGGTTGAGGATAGCGGGATTGGGATTTCTCTGCTGAATAAAAATGAGCTGTTCAAGGCTTTTTCACAGGCTGACTCAACAATGAGCAGGCGTTTTGGTGGTAGTGGTTTGGGGCTGGCAATTGCTAAGCAGTTAGTAGAAGCAATGGATGGTGAAATTGGCTACAAGAGTGTTGCAGGTCATGGTTCATCATTTTGGGTTAAGTTGAGTTTAGAGCAAACGGCTGATCGCCTTTTGCCAACCAAGAACGAAAAAACACTACATGATAAGCGTGTACTGATCGAAGATGAGAATGTCCTATCGCGACGCGCATTACGGCATAAATTGCTGCGACTGGGGATGCATGTGGATATTTCGAACCTCCTCGGAATGGATGGCTATGATTGTCGTGTGAAACATCTGGGTGTTGTGGAAAGTCTGGATGAACTATTAATAGCCATGTCTGAAGATGAAGGAGCATTAAAGACACTTTATCTGATTGATCATGAAATGATGGAGCGGTTTGGTGATATGTTGCCTGCCTCATTGCACCTGCTCTCTTCAGGGAATAGTTTGGTTGAGATGAAGCTTGCTCTGATAAGTTTGATCAACGGGGAGTCTGCACCCTTACGCGCTGCGGTAAAAATAGATGGCAGGGTAAGAAAGATATTGGTTGTTGATGACGATTCAATTACCCGCCTATTTGCACAGACGATTCTTGCGGAGTCTGGTGCAGAGGTTACTCAGGCTGAAAATGGATCCGAAGCGATAGACCTGTCTAGCAAGAATGTATTCGATCTGATATTGATGGATATTAAAATGCCCGGCATGAATGGACATGAAACAGCACAGGTCGTCAGGCAGATGAATGGCAATAGCCGTGTTCCTATTATTGCCATGACATCCTACTCAAACCTAAAAGCACCAGAGACGGAGTATGGGCAGGTTATGAATGATTATATTCGTAAACCTTTTGTTGAATCCCAGCTTTTAGAAATTGTAGACAAGTGGATCAATCCATCTGGTCATAGCCACTGAGTGTTGGGTGATTACTAATGTCATAATAAGCATGACTTTATGGACACCCTCTCTTTGCTTTGGAACAATGCGGGGATTAGATAGATATTCCTTCATATATGAACGGTAATGAGGATCACTATGCCACTTATCAAAGCGTTTCCCGGGCTTCGCCCTGCTGTTGGACGGGCAGACGAAGTTGCAGCCCCCCCTTATGATGTGATGAGTGCATCTGAGGCTCGGGAAATGGTTGAGGGTAAGCCCTGGAGTTTTCTGCATATCTCGCGTTCTGAGGTCGATCTTCCTCTCTCGATAGATCCCTATTCACCGCAGGTCTACGCTAAGGCAGCGGAAAACCTTGCGGCAATGATGCGTGAGGGTGTGCTGGTTCAGGATAGTAGTGACTGTTATTACATCTATCGCCTCTCAATAGGGGAGCATTCTCAGACGGGTGTCGTGGCGGCAGCATCGGTGACGGCTTATGATACTGATCGAATCAAACGCCATGAATTGACACGACCAACCAAAGAGCAGGATCGGGTTAATCAGATTGACGCCCTGAATGCACAGACAGGTCCAGTTTATCTGGTTTATCCCAGTGATGAGCGAATTGATGACCTGCTTTCTGGTGTTGCGGAGGGAGAGCCCGCCATTGATATCACAATGGCGGACAGGGTCAGACATCAACTCTGGGTATTGTCAGATAACACCCGAATCACGGCTTTAACCCTGTTGTTTGATGCCCTGCCCGCACTCTACGTCGCCGATGGACATCATCGTTCAGCGGCAGCTTCTCGTGTGGCGGCGGCAAGACAGGCGGCGAATCCACAGTATACGGGTGATGAACCGTATAACTATTTTCTTTCTGTCATCTTTCCCCATCAACAGACTCGCATACTGGATTATAATCGGGTTGTCAGTGATCTTAATGGATTGAGCGCGCAGCAGTTTCTGGAAGAGGTTAGTAAGCAGTTCACGGTTGAAATGGCTGATAAACCAATTAAGCCGGAGGAGAGCGGGCAGTTTGGCATGTATCTGGATGGCCAGTGGTACCGTCTGGGACTGCAGCAAAAGCAGATTCCGGTAGCTGATCCTGTGGCCAGTCTTGATGTGAGTCTACTGGCCAATAACTTACTCGAGCCGCTATTGGGCATTGTCGATCAGAGAACAGATACCCGGATTGATTTTGTCGGTGGCATCCGGGGATTAAAGGCGTTAGAGCAGCGGGTTGATAGTCAGAAATGGGCGGTGGCTTTCTCGCTATTCCCAACCTCCATGAAGGCATTGATGGCAGTCTCTGATGCGGGAAAGATAATGCCTCCTAAATCTACATGGTTCGAACCCAAGCTGGCCGACGGTTTGGTCAGTCATCTATTATAAAATAAAAGCCTAAATAATATTATTCTGATGCCGCTACCCTAAATTAGATGCAGGGCTGTAGCGGCAAACGTTTTATTGAGGCGTCTTAGAGGATATTGTCATCCTCGATCAATAGCGTGTCTTCCAGCAGGAACTTTGCCCTCAGCCGTTTACGGGTGATCAGCTTGTGTTGTGCAGCGGCAGGCAGTTCGGTGAGTAGGATCAGATTTTTTTTGATCATGAGATCGATAACATCTTCAACCACCCGGATCATGTCGTAGTCAGTTTGTGAGAGATAGGCTTTAGTCTCTTCCTCATTAAACTGACCCTTGGTAAGGAATGCGAGTACATCCTGGTGACTGGCGCTGACCTCTTCTTTTGCATCACTATTGGCTTCATTGAAGAGAGCGATGATCTGACCTTGTTCGTTACGTTGGGCAAAAGGCATAGTTATTGGTCTGTAATTGAAATTTTTTTAAAAACCCATTAAGAGTCGGAGTGGTGCATCCCTGTAAACTGATATCCTCTCTAAAGAACTTAGTATAATGCGCCAGGAAAATCGACAGGAACTTTAATTTAAATTATGAATGGAATTGCAGAAGAACAATTGGAGCAACTATGGAGTCATCCACGAGATGGATCGACACATGATGATCCGCTATTGGCTTCTTTGGTCATTCTGGCTAAATTGGAGGGGCGAAGCTTCTCTGCTGAATCACTCAGTGCAGGTTTGCCTCTGGTTGATAATCAGCTCACTCCTGAACTTTTCCCCCGTGCTGCCGCCAGGGCCGGGCTCTCATCACGCATAGTACGCCGGTCGATTAAACGAATATCTGATTATGTCCTTCCTGCGGTTCTATTGTTGAATCGTCGGCAGGTCTGCATTCTATTGTCAGTTGATCATGCCAATGATAAGGCACGGATCATACAGCCAGAGAGTGGATTAGGTGAAAAGGAGATACCACTCGCTAAGATTGAGGAAGAGTATAGCGGGTATGCCATCTTTGTTCAGGCGGAGCATCAGTTTGATGAGCGCGCTCCTGATGTGATGAAGCTAAAAAATCGCCACTGGTTCTGGGGAACAATATTTGGCTCATGGCGTATCTATAGAGATGTACTGGTGGCCTCGTTTTTGATCAATCTGTTTGCTCTGGCCAGCCCGCTTTTTGTCATGAATGTCTATGATCGGGTTGTGCCTAATAATGCTGTTGAGACGCTCTGGGTATTGGCAATCGGCGTGACTGTGGTCTATAGCTTCGATTTTCTTATGCGTCTGTTGCGCGGCTATTTTATCGATCTGGCCGGTAAAAAAGCGGATATTTTGCTTTCGGCAAGAATATTTGAACAGGTTATGGGGATGAAAATGAGCGCCCGTCCGCCCTCAGTGGGGGCGTTCGCCAATAATCTGCGTGAATTTGAAAGCATTCGTGATTTTATTACATCAGCCACGATCACTACGTTGGTTGATCTGCCATTTATTCTTTTCTTTATACTGGTTATCTGGTTTATCGGTGGGCCTATGGCCTTTGTGCCAATTGTCATTATCCCGATAGTTCTGATCTATGGCTGGATAATCCAGGCACCACTGCGCAAGGCGGTTGAGAGCTCTTTTCGTGCGTCTGCCCAAAAGGGTGCCACCTTGATTGAAACTCTGACGGGTATTGAAACGGTTAAACATCTGGGGGCTGAGAGTGCGCTGCAGCGAAAATGGGAACAGTTGACGGCGCATATTGCCCAATGGGGTGTTCGGTCCCGGCTCATCTCTTCATCGGCAGTCAATGTGGCGGTCTTTTTTCAGCAATTTTCTCAGGTTGCAGTTGTTGTCTTTGGTGTTTATCTGGTTACGGAAGGTGAGCTAAGCATGGGCGGTCTTATCGCTTCCGTTATGCTGACTGGTCGGGCGCTTGGTCCGATGAGTCAGTATGCGAATCTTGCTGTTCGTTATTTTCAGGCCAAGACCGCTTTAACTAGTTTGAACGGAATTATGGAGATGCCCGTAGATCGGCCTGAAGGGCAGTCCTTTGTTAGTCGCCCCAGCCTGTCTGGTGGGATTGAATTTGATGGGGTCAGCTTTCAGTATCCGGGTGAAGAGAATAAGGCGCTGAATAACGTCTCGTTTTCTATTAAACCGGGTGAGCGTGTTGCCATTATCGGGCGTGTTGGATCGGGAAAAACTACAATTGAAAAATTGATGCAAGGTCTGTTTGAACCCGCAGAAGGTGCTGTTAGGGTTGATGGGACCGATATGCGTCAGATTGATCCCGCAGACTTGAGGCGCAATATGGGTTATGTGCCACAAGATGTCATGCTGTTCTTTGGTTCCGTAAAAGAAAATATCCTGATGGGTGCGCAGCATGCCGATGATGCCGATATTCTTGGTGCCGCTGATCTGTCAGGTGCCTCAGAGTTTGTAAACAGGCATCCGCTGGGGTTTGATCTGCCTGTGGGTGAGCGAGGAGATAATCTTTCGGGAGGTCAGCGACAGAGTATCGCTATTGCACGCGCATTGGTAAATGATCCTCCCTTTCTCCTAATGGATGAGCCTACTAATTCAATGGATCACACTTCAGAAGAGCGACTGAAGAAAAATCTCACTAGCTATGTGAAAGATAAAACGTTGGTGTTGGTGACGCATAGAGCTTCTTTGTTGGAGTTGGTTGATCGACTCATCGTGATGGATTCGGGCCGCGTTATGGCGGATGGTCCGAAAGAGCAAGTCCTTCAGTCATTACGTGATGGTTCACTACGGAATGGTTAGCAAACAATGCAATTAATTTACAGAGTCACTCTGACTTATGCCTGAAGATAAATCTGAAAAAATGGTGCCACAGCCCACTGAGACGGGTACTGCGCAGCCGAAGCGTATACATAGTGAAGATCTGGAGTATATGACGGATGTTGCTGCCGCACAGTTAATTAAAACACCTCGTGGTGGTCGTCTTATTCTCTGGATGGCCGTTCTGTTTATTATCTCTGCACTGGTTTGGGCCAATTGGGCTGAGCTGGATGAAGTGACTACGGGGGTTGGGCAGGTAATCCCTTCCAGTCAGATACAAGTGGTTCAGAATCTCGAAGGTGGGATAGTAGCCTCTCTGCTGGTTTCAGAAGGTGAGACTGTGGATAAAGGTCAGGTGTTATTGCAGATTGACGATACACGCTTTTCATCTTCACTGCGTGAAACCCGCCTGCAATATCTGGCGTTAAAGGCGAAGGCTGCTCGACTCCAGGCAGAAGCTGAGCTGGGAGAATTTGTGCCGCCTCAAGATGTGCTTAAAGAGAGTCCTGACTTCATTCAGTTAGAGAAAAAATTGTATCAGGTGCGACGTTCCGAACTTGATAATAATCGCAGTATCTTGAATGAGCAGACAGCCCAACGTAAACAGGAGTTGCAGGAGCTAGATGCAAAACGCAGCCAGCTCAGGCGAAGTCTGAATCTGGTTAAGCGAGAATTGGGCATGACGCAGCCCCTGGTCAAGGCGGGAGCCATCTCAGAGGTTGAGGTACTAAGGCTCGAGCGCGAAGTCAATGAATTGGCCGGCCAGCTGGAGTCAACAACCCTCTCAATACCCCGTATTCAATCGACCCTTGATGAATCACTGAACAAGCTTAAAGAGCTTGATTTCCGGTTTCAGAGCAAGGCGCGGGAGGAGTGGAATGCGGTTAATACAGAGCTTTCTGGCTTGGTTGCATCCAGTGTTGCCCTTGAAGATAGAGTTCAAAGGACTTCGGTGCGGTCTCCTGTTAAAGGCACCATAAAACAGCTCATGGTTAATACAGTAGGTGGTGTGATTCAGCCCGGGATGGAGTTGGTTAAAATCGTTCCGCTGGAAGATACTCTTTTGGTTGAGGCAAAGATTCGACCTGAAGATATCGGTTTTTTACGTCCTGGCCAAAAGACCATAGTCAAGTTTACTGCGTTTGATTTCGCAATTTTTGGTGGAATGAAGGGTAAATTAGAACATATAAGTGCCGATACTATTAAGGATGATGATGGAAACAGCTTCTATCAGGTACGGGTTCGCACGGCAAAGACCCAGCTTGGTAACGAAGCTAACCCATTGAAAATTATTCCTGGAATGCAGGCGGAAGTGGATATTATGACTGGCAAGAAAACCGTCCTCAATTACCTCCTGAAACCAGTGCTTAGAGCCAATGAGCGGGCTTTGCGAGAGCGCTAGCGCGATGATAATCCTATGCAGTAGTGATGAAAAACTCAGGGAGCACTGGTCAAAAGGCTTGACTCGTGAAGGGGAGTCTTTAACTGTTATTGATGATTTTGGTGATCTTCCCAGTGTATTAAATGGATCAAATCAACTGCTCGTGCTTTTGGATTTAGATAATGGCAAGAGTGAGCCGGTCTCGTTGGTTAGCGCTTGGGTTGCCAAGCATCCAGCATGCTATCTGTTTGCTCTTACTAAACAGCCAAATCCTGGACAAGGTATTGCTCTAGCGCAGGCTGGTATTAGGGGGTACGGGAACAGCTGGATGCACCCTGATACGCTTAGACAATCATCTCGTTTAATCCAGTCAGGGGAAGTGTGGCTGGGGCAGGAAGTTATTCAGCTACTTATTAAAGGTGTGGCGGCGGGTGAACAGCCTACACTACGTTCACCGATTACTTCTGATGGTCGATTGTCTGAGTTGACGGCCAGAGAACTGGAAATTTCAGAAAGAGTTGCCGTCGGTGAAAGCAACAAACTCATAGCCTATGAGTTAGGCATCACGGAAAGAACGGTGAAAGCCCATATGAGTAACATCTTCCAGAAAGCAGAAGTGAAAGACCGCCTGCAGCTCGCACTTTTGGTTAATAATCAGAGTCACTAATCCCTTCAAATTCCTACCTTGCTGTTCATCTGGGTTCTCGTTTTTCATTATCTCTCTGGATCATCTACTAACTTACTAATATTTTTAGTGTTTTTACCTAAAGATAACGGCCTGCCAGTCGAAATAGTCTCTAGTACCATGGTCCAATAGAAAGAACATTCTTTTTAATCCATGCTTACCTGTATCTTGCCCATAGTGGGCATATGGCTGATTTACGGTTAATCCAAGAGGAAACTATGGCGGATTCAAATACCCAGGATAATAGCAGCGCAATCGGTTATGTGAAGTTGATGAACGGGCTTGTGAAGGCTGTTGATATCAACGGGATTGAGCGGGTATTGCAGATTGGGGATGCTGTTTTTGCTGATGAAACCATAGTGACAGGGCCCCAGGCTGCTGTTGTTATCGAATTAAGAGATGGTAGTAGTATGAGTATGGGTGGCGAAAGCCAGGCCCTGCTCAATGATGAGGTATACGATCCAAGTGTTGCAGAAGATGTCGCTGACAGAGCCAGCACTATCGATGCAGTACAGCAGGCCATACTCGCTGGCGCTGATCCTACTGATCTACTAGAGGCTACGGCAGCCGGTGCTGGTGACGCAACAGTAGGTGATGGTAATCAAGGCCAGGTTGCAGTTGAGCGAACGGGTGATGAGCGAACACCTGAGAGCGGATTTGAAACAACAGGTTTGAATCGTAGTTTTGAAGAAATACCAGATGAGGAAGGGGCCGCTCTGGAGCCTGAGGAAACAGATGTAACTGTCTCCCCACCACCCACCGTCACCATCCCGAACGATGGCACCGGTACCGGTGGCAGTGACAACAGTGTCCCGGAAGACAGCACCGTCTCTGGCTCCTTTGCCATTACCGCCCCGGATGGTCTGCAATCGATCACCGTCGGTGGCACCGTGATCACGGCGGCCCAGCTGGCGGCCTCCGGCACCACGTCTATCGTCATTGCCGGTGCCAAC
>JAPHUE010000081.1 GCA_026196795.1 Sedimenticola sp. | reverse complement strand
TTGAGCTATTCTAAGTTATTACCTAACACTTACTGCAGAGGATTAATCTCATGAAGGTATCCGTTCTAGGCGCCGCTGGCGGCATTGGTCAACCACTGGCCCTCTTACTCAAAAACGCCATGCCTGCTGGTTCTGAGTTGGCGCTGTACGACGTTAATCCGATGGTACCAGGTGTTGCGGCTGATCTTAGCCATATCCCTACCCCTGTAAAAGTGAGCGGTTATGGTGCTGATCAGCTGGAAGCGGCCATGGCCGATTCCGATATCGTAATCATTCCTGCAGGTGTGCCACGTAAGCCTGGCATGTCTCGTGATGATCTGTTCAATGTCAACGCAGGTATCGTTAAGACGCTGGTTGAGACTGGCGCAAAGGTTTGTCCGAATGCCTGTTATGGCATTATCACCAACCCAGTTAACTCAACGGTGGCTATTGCTGCTGAGGTTCTGAAGAATGCAGGTGTTTACGACAAGCGTAAGCTGTTTGGTATCACCACACTGGATATCATCCGCTCCAATACTTTTGTTGCAGAACTGAAGGGTCTTGATCCTACAGCATTGAATATTCCTGTTATTGGTGGACACAGCGGCAACACCATTCTTCCTCTGCTTTCGCAGATTGGTATCGAATTTACCCAGGAAGAGATCGAAGCACTGACTCCACGTATTCAGAATGCTGGAACCGAGGTTGTTGAGGCGAAGGCTGGTGGTGGTTCTGCTACGCTTTCAATGGCAGATGCCGGTGCCCGTTTTGCCCTGACCCTGCTAAAGGCGCTGAGTGGCGAAGAGTCCGTTGCATGCACCTATGTTGAGGTTGAAGATCAGCCAACACGTTTCTTGTCATTGCCTGTACGTCTGGGTAAGAACGGTGTTGAAGAGATCCTGCCTGCGGGTACTTTGAGCGCTTATGAGCAGCAGTTGTTTGATGAAATGCTGCCTACCCTTGAGGGGAATATCGCCAAAGGCGTTGAGTTTGCTAACAGCTAAGCCGCTTTAGTCATACTTACTGATAAGACGCTCGGCTAAATGCTGGGCGTTTTTTTTGTGACAAAGAAAAAGGGGTGACCGGTAAGGCCGGTCACCCCTTTTTTTAAGCAGGCAACTATTAAAGTACCTGTGCAATTCCGCTACAGAGTGCGTCCATGTTGTTACGGGTCATGCCAGCAACGCTGATTCTTCCTGAGCCAACAATATAGATGGCAAAATCATCTTTGAGTCGTTTGACCTGATCCGGGTTGAGTCCAGAGAATGAGAACATGCCATTTTGACGGCTGATGAAACTGAAATCCTGCTCAACGCCCTTCTCTTTTAGTGTTTCAACGAATAGATTACGCATGGCGTGAATCCGATCGCGCATCTCGGCAACCTCTTTCTCCCACTCGGCGTAGAGAGAGGCGTTGTTGAGAATGGTTGTCACGATACCACTGCCATGAAACGGCGGGTTGGAGTAGTTGGCGCGAATGATGGATTTAATCTGGCTGAAAGCATTATCGGCCTGGGTGGCATCCTTTGCGACCAGTGTTATGCCACCTACGCGTTCGTTATAAAGGCCAAAGTTCTTGGAAAATGAACTGGCAATCAGCAGTTCGGAATTGTGTTGGGTGAATGTGCGCAGACCGGCGGCATCTTCCTCGATTCCTTCGCCAAATCCTTGATAGGCAAAGTCGAATAGAGGCAGCCATCCTTTTTCGGCCGACATTTTAGCTAACTCTTCCCACTCTTCCGCGGTTGGGTCAATGCCGGTGGGATTGTGGCAGCAGCCATGGAACAGTACAGTGTCACCTGCTGCGGCTTGCTGCAGTGATTGTTTCATGGCATTGAAGTCTTTATCCTTCGCGTCAGCATCGTAGTAGTCATAGTTAACCACTTCGAGGCCGGCTGCCTGGAAGATGTTGCCATGGTTGGCCCAGGTTGGATTACTTACCCAAATACGCTTGCTACTCATTTGGCGTGCGATGAATTCTGCGCAAACGCGTAGTGCGCCTGTACCGCCAGGGGCATGGGCCGAGCGGGCGCGTCCAGCACTGATGATGTCGCTCTCTTTGCCGAACAGAAGGCGTTGTACGCCCTGCCCGTACTCAGGAGTGCCTTCTATGCTTAGGTAGCTCTTGCTGGTTTCCTGTGACAGAAGTGTCTCTTCAGCCTTTTTTACGCATGAGAGAATCGGTGTAGTACCTGCCTCATCTTTATAGATGCCGACACCAAGGTTTATCTTGCCGGTACGGGTATCCTTCTTGAAGGCTTCGGTTAAACCAAGGATAGGATCGGCCGGTGCGGCGCTGAGCTGTTCGAACATTGTTACCCTCATGCGAGTTATTTATTGACAAATCGGCCAATATGCTACTCCCTGTG
>JAPHUE010000075.1 GCA_026196795.1 Sedimenticola sp. | reverse complement strand
TTCCAGTGCTGCAGTCAATGAATGAGTGCCGTCAGCAACGATGAAGAGGGCAAGCGCCCCGCCGGGTGGGTGCATACAGCGCAGACGGAGCATCAGCCATGCGGTGGCGCCAACCGCCAGTACGGCGGCCGTGAGAAAATGATCCGCAACGGCGGTAGCCAGTAGCGCCGATAGCGTGGCGACCAAGTAGCCACCCAGTATCGGCCAGGGTTGAGCAAGGGGGCTGTGTGACAGTGTGAAGAGGATGATCGCGGTGGCTCCCATCGGAGCGATCAGGGTTAGCCCTCCAGCCGGAAAGGCCAGTAACAATAGACCTGCCATAAACAGACCCAGCAGGGAGCCGAGTGCCGATTTGGCCCGCACCAGAGAAGTGAGTGGTGGGATGTCGGCGATCAGATACTGTCGCGCGAACTGAACAATGCCTTCAATCATGGGGTCTTCCTATAAAACATCTGTCACGATACCGCGGCATTGCCAATCCTTGGCCGAACCCTTTTTGCTGCGGTGATTCATTGGTTACCTATCTGCTTATATCGAGTTATTAGGTGTGTGGCTGGGAATTATCCATGTAATGCAGCTCGATAGAAACTTAAGCGTGGAGTGTTTAAGTCGAATTCATTTTTGCTACAAAGATAAAGTGCTTGGATTGTAGGCACAAGAATAATGCCTGGGTCGAGTGAGTTGACTCGGCTGTGCTCTTCAGTATGCTGGCGGCATTTTTCTCCTTTGATGCCGTGCCATGGGTGGCGGTTTATAGCTAATCGGAATTTTTATGAGCAGACTTAGAATACGTGTGTTGGGCTTCTCTCTGTTGTTTATGTCACATTTATCCCATGCGGAGTTTGTTCCCGTCCCTGATGGTTACTATGGTCTTGCATGGGGCAGTTCACGGGATTCCGTGATTGCAAAGATGGGGGAGGATCCTGGCAAGGAGCGTAGACGGGAATGGGAAGAGATGGAGTTGGGTCCTTATGAGAAATTTCGGGGGCAGCTGCGCTATACAGATGTGGTCTATTCCACAAAGAAGGCCGTGGAAAAGATGTCCACGGTGACGTTTTACTTTCAGGAGGGGTGTACCAGTAAAATGTCAAAGCAGTGTCGATTGGTCAGGGCGCAGGATTCTGAAAAGGATGTTTCGCAGGCCCACTTTGATGAAATAGAGGCTGAACTGACGGCGTTGTTTGGCCCGCCCACTGAAGTAAAGCGAACCGTGAAGGATCGCAATCCGGGCGTCTATCACTATACGGCCTATATTCGCTATGCCAAGGGTGTGAAGATCAAACACCTGCAGACCGTAGTAAAGGAGGGCTTCAAGAGCGTGACGGGTGAATGGCAGGAGCCTGGGATTGTGGCGAACGTGGTGGACTACTATAGCCCGGATTATTGACAGTGGCTTGAGTCAGGTATTAGGTTCAGGATTTGAGTAGATAGACGGCGAATAGCGCCTCCTCATCAAGCCAGTGTTGCACAAGGTGCAGTCCTGCCTTGTTGGCCAACGCAATAAACTCTTCAGGCGAATACTTATACGAGTTTTCTGTGTGGATGGATTCGCCCTCATCCAATAAAAACTCATCGCCGTTGAGATGCAGGGTCTGTCTACAGCGACTGATCAGGTGCATCTCAATTCGCCCCAGCTGCTGATTATAAAATGCCTGATGTTCAAAATTCTCCGGGTTACAGTCGGCTTCGGTTTCATCGCGTATTCGGTGGAGCAGATTTAAATTGAATGCAGCGGTAATCCCTGCAGCATCGTTATAGGCTGCATTCAGAATGCCTGTAGGTTTTTTGGTATCTACACCGATCAGCAGCATGCCCCCAGGGTTGATTGTTTTTCGCACCATATCCAGAAAAGCGCGTGCATCATGTGGGGTGAAGTTGCCAATGCTGGAGCCAGGAAAAAAGGCCAGCTTGTGGCTATCCGGTGCGGCCTCTGGGAGGGGTATCGAATGGGTGAAATCCACGCACACGGCATGTACCGGTAACCAGGGGAAATCATCTACGATTTCAGCAGCGGAATAGCGCAGGTATTCGCAAGAGATATCCATGGGCAGATAGGCTGATGGCTGGAGTGGCTCCAGTAGGAGGCGTATTTTTGTGGCGGATCCGGCGCCGGGTTCTAACACCAGTCGATCGGTACCGGTCAGGTAGGCGATCTCATCGCTGTTGTTGCTGAGGATGGTGCGTTCAATCATCGGTGGGTAATACTCGGGTTGTTCGCAGATTTCTGAAAACAGTTTGGATCCGCGCTCATCATAGAAGTATTTTGGTGGTATTGATTTCGCTGTTTTTGATAGGCCCGCAATGACGGCGTTCTTCAGGCTTTCGATTTGTGGCTGGTAGTCATGGAAGGTTATGGTCTTACTCATTCTGCATCCTCCGCCAGGCGCACACCTGAAAACATCCAGCGCTCATTGGGATAGAAGAAGTTGCGATAGCTGGCGCGGGTATGTTCTGCTGTAGTGGCGCAGCTACCACCTTTCAATACCATCTGGCTGGACATGAATTTTCCGTTGTACTCCCCCATTGTTCCGGAAAGTGGCTTGAATCCTGGGTAGGCGTGATAAGGCGAGCATGTCCAGGCCCAGAGATCGCCATACCATTGGCCTTGGTCGCCTGCCGGGGCGGGGTGCAATAGATCGTCATCAACAAAATTTCCTCGCACAGTTTGCTCTGCCAGTGTCACTTCAAGCTCCTCTTCCCGGGGTAATCTTTTGCCGGCCCAGCGGGCATAGGCATCGGCCTCGTAATAGCTGAGGTGGCAGACTGGCTCGTTGCTATTCAGTGGCCGCATGCCGGCCAGAGTGAATTGAGCCCATTCGCTGTTTCGCTTTGACCAGTAAAGGGGATGCTGCCATTGCAAGTTTTGCAGCAAAGTCCAGCCATCAGCGAGCCAGAGTGCTGGTTGGCTATAACCATCATCTTCAATAAACGCCAGATACTCTTCATTGGTTACAAAACGATCAGCAAGCCGGTGATCAAAAAGCAGGACAGAGTGGCGTGGTGTTTCGTTATCAAATGCAAAACCTTCTCCATGATGGCCAATTGAATGCAGCCCACCTTCTCGTTCCAGCCACTGTGTTGGAGCTGTCTCGCCCGATGGCGGTTGGCGCAACTCACGATAGGCGGGTTTTAGCGGGTTAACAGAGAAGTTGTGTTTGATATCCATGAGTAACAACTCCTGGTGTTGTTGCTCATGCTGTAGCCCCAGTCTTATTCTATTTTCAAGTTCAGGCCATGAAGTGTCGTTGTCTTGCATGATAAGTGCTTTGACCTGCCTATCAATTGCGTGTCGATAATCATAGATCTCTGCAACAGTGGGACGTGAAAGCAGGCCTCGTTCTGGGCGTGGATGCATCTTGCCGTGGGTGTAGTAGTAGCTGTTGAACAGGTAATCATAGCCTGAGCGGAAGGGGGTATAGTTCGATGAGAATTCTGAGAGTACAAAGGTTTCAAAAAACCAGCTGACGTGGGCCAGATGCCATTTTGGTGGACTGGTCTGATCAATCGATTGAATCTGATAGTCATCAATGGCTAGTGGTTTACAGATGGCCTCGGTAAAGTCCCTGGTGTTTTGGAAGTCTGTCAGCAGCTTGTCCCTGCCCATAATCATTACCCGCTTTTTTTAATCTCCTCCTGTTAACCATAGACTATATGGATGCGAGTGATTAACGTCCGGACTGAGGGTGGGGTTTTAGCGGGTAGCTGTTACACGTTTAGTGGGCGCTCAGCGTGCTTGCAAGATGGCTTTGTGAATTGATGAGAGCCTCAATCTGATCGCAGGGAATAGGTTGGCTATAGAGATAGCCCTGGCCAAGTTCGCACCCCAGTTCGGTCAAAAAAGTCTCCTGGAAGGGGGTCTCGATACCTTCGGCGGTGATGGCCAACTGCAGGCTGTTCCCGAGACTTACGATGGCCGTAACAATGGCGGCATCATCACTGTTTCTTTCCAGATCCTGCACGAAGGATCGGTCGATCTTCAGCCGGTGTATGGGCAGTTTTTTTAGATAGCTAAGGGATGAGTAACCCGTGCCAAAATCATCAATCGCCAGCTGAATGCCCATGGCCCTGAGCTGATCTAAGGCGCTGATCGCATCATGGGTTTCAGTCATAATGAAACCTTCAGTTACTTCCAGTTCCAGCCATTCTGGTCGGCAGCCCGTTTCATCCAACGTCTTCTGGATGCCCTTGACCAGGTCGTCACGCCGTATCTGTTTACCGGCAAGGTTCACGGCTACCACATCTATGGGTAGGCCCTTTTTTTTCCATTCGACCATTTGTAGACAGGCGTTTTTTAATACCCACTCTCCCAGTTGCACGATAAGCCCAGATGCTTCAGCGACAGGAAGGAACCGTCCGGGAGGCAGTACCCCCATTTCTGGGTGTATCCAGCGGACCAGTGCCTCGACGCCGACAATACGTCCATTTGAGAGTTGTTTTTGTGGTTGGTAATAGATCGCCAGCTCATCGTTTTCGATGGCTCTTCTCAGGCTGCCCTCCAGAATAATGCGGTCATAGGCTGAGGCTGTCATCTCCTGGGTGTAAAAATTGTAGCTATTGCGTCCCTCGTCCTTGGTGCGATACATGGCGGCATCTGCATTGCGGAGCAGGGTGGCGGCGGTTTCTCCATCCTGGGGGTAGAGGCTGATGCCGATACTGCAGCCGGTAAAGATAGGTTCATTGTTCACTTCAAAGGGTTCGTTAATGCAATCGAGAATCTTCTGGGTCAGGCAGATGATATCTGTGGTGTCCCTGAAATCTTCCATCAGCACGACGAACTCATCGCCACCGAGTCTGGCGATGGTGTCATCTTCTCTTGTGGCTTCACTCAGTCGCTGGGTTACTTTTTGCAGTAGCTGATCGCCAGCAATATGACCAAGACTGTCATTGATGTGTTTGAAGTTATCCAGATCCAGAAACAGGACGGCCAGTTCAGATTGGTAGCGGTGTGCCCGTTTTATGGCATGCTCAAGTCTTGCATCCAGCAGTAGACGATTCGGTAGATTGGTCAGCGTGTCATGGTGGGCCAGATGCTTCAGACTCTTCTCTGCCTGCGTGCGGATAGTGATCTCTTTTTGTAATTGCTCGTTGCTCTGGGTGAGCTCATCGGTTCGCAGTTCAACCTGGTGTTCCAGGTGGAGCTTGTGAAGCTCTAGCTCTTCTTGAATCGCTTTTCGTTGGAGTACCTCTGTGCCCAGTGTCTCTACCAGAGATTGATTATGGGTCTCCAGTTCAATTGAGCGACAAATCTGTCGGTTCATATTGCGGCTGGTTGCTGTAATCAGCCCGGTATAGATCAGTGCGGCCGCACTGAGAAGCAGGCTCCATTGGGTTCCCTGTATCATCAGCGCCAGGATCAAAAACAGCGATTGAGGTAATACATATGCGAAAAAGGCGGGCAGATAGGCCGCCAGCACAGGCACTGAGACGGCGATAGTGCCAAAAATCACCAGAAAAATAACATAATGAACAAACAACTCACTGGTTGTGAGCATCAGCAGCGTGAGGCAGCCCCAGGCAGCGCCTACCAGTAGCGTATTGAGCACATAGCGCTGCCCCCATGCCTTTGGCGAGCGCTTTTTTGGGGTTTTTTCATAATTGAGTAAAAGGTTAATGCGGGCGGCTGTTGTAGCAAGTAGAACTAATGCCCAGCTGAGCAGTTGCAGCCTGTCCAGTTTGTCCCAAAATGCGATGGTGAGCAGGATGCCAATGGCAGCCACAGTCAGATTTGCAGGCAAAGCATTGGCATACAGCAGTTGGATCTGCTGATTAAGTACGCGATCAGGTTTTTGGCGGCCGTAATGCATAGTCCTTGCCTACCAGCAAACTGCTGGTCCTGAGCATCCTTATCCCGTCGACCCAATATGGGGGGTACAACCTTAGAGTTTAGGTGTTAATCTCACATTAGGTAACGGCTGGCCTAAACTATCCTTGAGCGATAACCCCAAATCATCTGGAAAAACGCTAGTATAGTAGGTAAGCTAGCGCGCCTTCGGCGCAATTTATGACAAACCGCATGTCCGGCAAACTCTATATCAAGACTTTTGGCTGC
>JAPHUE010000079.1 GCA_026196795.1 Sedimenticola sp. | reverse complement strand
TCAGGCAGCTCCTCCATCATCACCCACCAGTAACTGGGTATCCGTCAGGAACTGATAAGGGGGAATTTCCAGGTTCGTTGGTGCAGGTACGCCGCTGTATACACGTCCTGCCAGATCAAAGCGCGAACCATGACAGGGGCAGAAGAAACCACCAACCCAGTCAGCACCGAGATCATTGGGCGCCACTTCTGGGCGATAGGTAGGCGAACAACCCAGATGGGTACAGATACCCACCGCGACCAGATACTGCGGTTTGCGTGAACGATGGGCGTTCTTGCAATAGTCCGGTTGCTGCGGTTGATCGGAACTCGGATCGGCCAACGATCCGGTCAAACCTTCCATATCGGCCAGGTTCTTTTCCGTACGATAGACAATCCAAACCGGCTTGCCTCGCCACTTGACGCGCATCATCTGCCCTGGCTCAAGCTTACCGATATCGGCTTCAACCGGCGCACCGGCGGCTTTCGCCTTTTCACTTGGATTCCACGACTTAAGGAAAGGTACTGCGATAAAGCCTGCGCCCACGGCACCGACTACACTGGTTGCAGCAGTCAGAAACCGCCGCTTTTTTAGATCCACACTCATTAGTTTTTGACTCCCGGAGTAGGCCGGAGGCTGATATCCCGGCCGCATCTTAACAGAAACGGCCAGTGAAAATCAGTATATGCTGATATTTACCCCAAAATAGACGGCGCATTCTCTTACATGAGCCGGCCAAGGTCAAGATTGGCCTGACGCTCTGGCTATTTTAATTGATACGAATCAATCCGGACACGCCCTTAAACGGGATTAATCTCATCGATAAAACGATGCGTAAGTCCAAATTGTTCTGCCAGATGCTGACCCAGCGCCTGAACCCCGTAACGCTCTGTGGCGTGATGCCCAGCGGCAAAATAGTGAATACCCAGCTCACGGGCCAGATGGGTAGTCGCCTCTGACACCTCTCCGCTAACGAAGGCATCCAGACCGGCAGCGGCCGCCTCAACAATGGCACTTTGGGCCGCCCCAGTACACCAGCCCACACGCTGGATAGCACGCTCATGGCCCTCTATGAACAACGGCTTTCGCCCTAGCACGTTTGTAATACGATCGGCAAAAGCGGCCGGCGCCTCACCCGCTAACTCACCCTGCCAGATGAGTCCTTTGTTCAGTGGTGCCGCTTTAGCGCAACCCAACTTATCACCCAACATGCGATTATTTCCAAGTTCAGGGTGCGCATCCAGCGGCAAATGATAGGCCATCAGACTGGTTGCACTATTGATCAAAGCTCGAATGCGTCGCCCCTTCACGCCTGTCAAAGGCGAGGGCTCACCACGCCAGAAATAACCGTGATGAACCAGCAACAGATCCGCCTTCGCCTCTGCTGCTGCCTCAATCACGGCCTGGCTGGCGGTCACGGCCGTGGCAATCTGTTGAATAGAAGCGCGGCCACCATCCACCTGCAGGCCATTTGGACAATAGTCCTCAAAATCCGCCGCATTCAGTAATCTATTACAATATTGCTCCAGCTCGATAAGCTCAATCATTGATCCACTCACTCTCCACCCGCTTGATGGGGCATAATAGAAACATTCATTTATTTTTCCCAGATTACAGTGTAACCCGGCAGACGCATGAACAGAGCCTTCACCTATATCGCGACCTCCACTGTCGCAGGCATTATTGCCGCCTATATTGCAGTGTCGCTGTTTACATCACCGGCACAGGAGCTCTCCCCCTCATCAGTTGCAACACCAAACCTGATCCATAAAGAGGGCCCCGTATCCTACGCCAGCGCAGTGCAGCAGGCGGCACCCGCCGTCGTCAACATATTTACCGCAAAGCTGACGGTACAGAGAGGCAACTCGCTGTTTGACGATCCACTATTTCAGCGCTTCTTCGGGGACCGATTCAAGGTCCAGCCCAGAAAAAAACGCCAGACCAGCCTTGGCTCTGGGGTAATTTTCAGCGACAGGGGCTACATCCTGACCAACCATCATGTTGTTGCCGATGCCGATGAAATTCGTATCGTACTCTCAACTGGCCGCACCTTGGATGCCACGGTAGTCGGCGTTGACCCAGACACCGATCTGGCCGTCCTGAAAACGGACACAAAAGACCTGCCCACTCTCACCGTAGGAAGCTCTCAGGCGGTTCAGGTGGGTGATGTGGTACTCGCCATTGGCAATCCGTTCGGAGTGGGCCAGACCGTCACGATGGGGATTGTCAGTGCCACGGGACGCGACCAGCTCGGCATCAATACCTTTGAGAATTTCATCCAGACCGATGCGGCCATCAATCCAGGCAACTCAGGGGGTGCGCTGATCAATGCTCGCGGTGAACTGGTCGGCATCAACACGGCCATATTCTCAAAAAGTGGTGGCTCACATGGTATCGGCTTTGCCATTCCTGTCGCCCTTGCCAAGGGCGTGATGGATCAGATCCTGAAAAAAGGCCGCGTCGTGCGGGGTTGGCTGGGCATAGCCGGACAGGACATTACACCGGAGCTGGCGGACTCCTTTCAGCTAAAAGAGCAGCGTGGCGTATTGGTTTCAGGCGTACTTGAGGGCGGCCCGGCAGATAAGGCAGGGATTCAGCCAGGTGATGTAATCGCAAAAATAGATAACAGGGTACTCACCAGTTCACACGATGTACTGAATATCATCGCTGTTATCGCCCCAGGCGAAAAAGTGGCTATTCAGGGTTGGCGGGATGGTGAGCCGTTCAACATTAAAGTAGAAGTGAGTGAGCGCCCACGAATTCAGAAACGGGAATAAGAACTGAGGTGTCGGCGTCGCAATTACGACGCCGACACCCTCATGAATACCCGGTCGGACGCCTCACTATTTAAGTCGATACTCTGCTGAACGGGCATGGGCCGTCAGCCCCTCACCCCGGGCCAGAACCGAGGCTGTCTTACCCAGCGTATCCGCGCCATCTTCAGAAACCATGATCAGACTGGAGCGCTTCTGGAAATCGTAGACACCCAGTGGTGAAGAGAAACGCGCGGTACGGGATGTAGGCAGGACATGGTTCGGTCCGGCACAGTAGTCACCCAACGGCTCTGAAGTATAGCGGCCCATGAAAATGGCACCCGCATGCTGGATCTGCTCAACCAGAGCAAGAGGGTCTTCCACCGAGAGTTCCAGATGCTCTGGCGCGATATAGTTGGAGATCTGGCAGGCCTCTTCCATATCGCTACAGACAATCAAAGCACCACGCTCTTTCAGGGCGGTGGCAATAATCGGCTCACGCTCCATGGTCGGCAGCAAGCGATCAATACTAGCCTCAACCTGTGCCACAAAAGCCGCATCCGGTGAGATCAGGATAGACTGAGCATCTTCATCATGCTCGGCCTGTGAGAAGAGATCCATCGCCACCCAGTCAGGGTTGGTCTTGCCGTCACAGACCACCAGTATCTCAGACGGACCCGCCACCATATCGATACCCACTTGACCGAAGACGGCGCGTTTAGCCGTCGCCACATAGATATTGCCCGGGCCGACGACCTTATCCACGGCGGGGATGGATTCCGTACCATAGGCCAACGCCGCCACAGCCTGCGCACCGCCCACGGCAAATACCCGATCAACGCCACAGATGTGTGCCGCCGCGAGTACCAGTTCGTTCAACTCGCCGCCTGGTGTGGGCACCACCATAATCAGTTCACTCACACCCGCCACCTTGGCCGGCAGTGCGTTCATCAAGACGGATGAGGGATAGGCCGCCTTGCCGCCCGGCACATAAAGCCCCACACGATCAAGCGGTGTCACCTTCTGACCCAGCAGCGTGCCATCATCCTCCTGATAGCTCCAGGACTCCCCTTTCTGCTTCTCATGGTAAACACGCACCCGCTCTGCCGCATGCTTCAGTGCTGTCTGCTGCGCCACAGGAAGATTCACCCAGGCCTGCTCCAAACGAGCTAAAGGCACTTCCAGGTCACCCGCCGTGGCCGCTTTCCAGCCATCAAACCGATTGGTGTACTCCAGCAAGGCGGCATCACCCTGGTGTCGAATAGCGCTGAGAATTTCGTTAACGGTGTTATTTACCGAAGCATCGGAGACCGACTCCCAGGCCAGCAACTGGTCAAGTTGCTCCTGAAAGCGGCTATTGGCGGTTGAAAGTTGACGTATTTCGGACATACTTAATCCCAGCTTGAAAATCTGACTTTACAAAAAGGTTTACTCAGGCGGCCTTGCCAATCGCTTCCTGCAGCGCATCCAGCAACTGCATTACCGTGCCATGCTTCATTTTCCACGAGGCCTTATTGACCACCATTCGCGAGCTGATATCGGCGATATGTTCCAACGGCACCAGCCCGTTAGCTTTCAATGTGCTGCCACTCTCAACCAGGTCAACGATCAGATCAGACAACCCAACCAACGGAGCCAGCTCCATAGACCCATAGAGTTTGATGATCTCGACCTGCTGCCCTCTGGCGGCGAAAAAACGTCGTGCAGACTCTACATACTTGGTGGCAATACGGAGTCGATTACCCTCAAGACTGGCGCCAGCGGCTCCAGCCACCATCAATCGACAACGGGCAATCTGCAGATCCAGCGGCTCATAGAGCCCCTCACCGCCATGCTCCAACAGCACATCCTTACCTGCCACACCGAGGTCTGCCGCGCCCCACTGAACATAGGTCGGGACGTCTGTTGCCCGGATAATAACCAGTTTCACATGCGGGTGATTGGTATCCATGATCAGCTTGCGGCTGGTCTCTGGATCATCTGTTGGCTCAATACCTGCGTGCGCCAGCAGGGGTAATGTCTGCTCAAAGATGCGCCCCTTGGAGAGGGCAATGGTAATCGGTGTATCAAAATTCATATCGCTTTCCGGTCTGAACTACAAAAGAAAACCTCGGTTATTTGGGTACTCGACGGATCTGCGCACCCAGTCCTGCCAACTTCTCTTCGATGTTTTCGTAACCCCGGTCGATATGATAAATCCGATCCACTATGGTCTCCCCATCGGCCACCAGTCCTGCCAACACCAGGCTGGCCGAGGCACGCAGATCGGTTGCCATAACCGGCGCGCCAGTCAGACGCTCTACACCCGCAATAATTGCGGTATTACCTTCCAGTTTGATATTCGCCCCCATGCGCTGCATCTCCTGGACATGCATAAAGCGATTTTCAAACACGGTTTCCGTAATCGTACCTACCCCTTCCGCAACACAGTTCAGCGCTGTGAACTGGGCCTGCATATCGGTTGGGAACGCTGGGTATGGAGCCGTATGAATATCCACTGAGCGTGGCCGGCGACCATGCATATCCAGCGTTATCCAGTCACTGCCTGTTTCAATTTCGGCACCCGCCTCACGAAGTTTGTGAGTGATCACTTCGACCAGATCAGGCTGAGTATCCCGCACCCTGATCTTGCCACCGGCAATCGCCGCGGCCACCAAGTAGGTTCCGGTCTCAATTCTATCGGGCAGAACATCGTAGTGAGTCCCTATCAGTCGATCGACACCCTCAATGGTGATGGTATCTGTTCCTGCCCCCATGACCTTGGCACCCATCTTGTTAAGACAGTCCGCCAAATCCACCACCTCAGGTTCGCGGGCAGCATTCTCGATTACCGTCTCTCCATCGGCCAGGGTAGCCGCCATCATCAGGTTTTCAGTGCCGGTTACCGTCACCACATCCATCACCAGGCGAGCACCCTTCAGCCGTTTCGCAGACGCACGAATATAGCCATTCTCGACTTCGATATCCGCCCCCATCGCACGTAAACCCTCAATATGAAGATTTACCGGGCGGGAGCCGATTGCACAACCGCCAGGCAGTGAGACATCCGCCCGCCCAAACCGGGCCAGCAGGGGACCCAACACCAAAATGGAAGCACGCATGGTCTTAACCAGCTCATAAGGCGCATGGAAATCTCTGATGCTACTGGTGTCTGTCTCGATACAGAGGCGCTCATCCACCACCAACTGAACACCCATGTGGCCCAAGAGCTCCATCGTGGTCGTAATATCATGCAGGTGTGGCACATTTCCGATCGTTACCGGACCATCAGCCAGCAAGGTGGCAGCAAGAATGGGTAGGGCTGCGTTCTTGGCACCGGCAATGCGCACATCACCCGATAATGGGGCGCCGCCCGTGATAATCAGTTTATCCATCTAAAGAACCATTGTTAACGTGCATACACTGTGCAGCGTCTTAAAGACAAAAACACAAGGGAACTGGCTATTCTATGAAAAAAAGCGGGAAACAGGAAGGAGATAAGCTACAACAGGGTAACTAGGCCCTGTCACTCGGTTCAACTGGCAGTAAGCCTTCAACGTTACTTAGGCGAGCAATACCGAGCAAGGCCTCTGAGAGCGCACGAAAGCTGAGGGCAATCCCACGACGCTGCCCCCGCTCCAGTATCTCCAGCAACAAGGCAAGGCCCGAGCTATCCACATCCTCCACGTTGGCCAGATCGATAACCAGTGACTCCTTTCCCTGTAACTGCTTGTCAATCTGGCCGAGTACCGCAGTGACATTAGCGAACACCAGATCACCCTCAAGCTGCAGTACCCCCTGACTATCCATGCTCGCCTTTGCTGTAGCCATTAATCCCTCTGCTGATTGCGCTGTTCAAGTTTTTGAATCAGCCCGCTGAGTTTATAGCGCCTGATCTGCGAGGCGAACGAGGTTCGGTAATTGGACACCAGGCTAATGCCATCGATTGACACATCGTAAACCATCCACTCAGCGCCTTTCATGTAGAGCCTATAATCAATCGGGATAGGGAGTGCACCGGACGCCTTAACCTCGGTATTCACGATGGCGTTATTGGCATTAGCCTCCTGCCGGTTTGGCAGATAAGCGATCTCCTCACCCGAGTAATTGAGTAGTGCCGTGGCATAGGTACGAACCAGCAACTGCCGGAAGGCATGCACAAAGGCCTCTTTCTGCTCTGGCGTTGCTCTTGGCCAGTATTTCCCCAACACCAACTGCGACATACGCTGAAAATCAAAACGCGGCAGAACGATGTGCTCAACCAGATCATAGATCTTTCCAGGAGACTCCTGCAGCTCCTGCTTGCGACTCATCAGCTCCTGGAGGATCTGATCGGATGTCTGCCGCACCACCTGCTCCGGCATCACGGTAGAGAAAGCCGCTGTCGCCTGAAACAGTAGCGCCAGAAAACCGCTAAACAACCATAGACGTTTATTCAAGTGCATCACCCTCTTCTGCCTTGCTGAACAGGAACTGTCCGATAATCTCCTCCAGCACCAGGGCAGACTGGGTCAGGGAGATCTCCGAGCCCTGTTGCAGGAATGTTTCACTGCCACCGGGATCCAGCCCAATATACT
>JAPHUE010000212.1 GCA_026196795.1 Sedimenticola sp. | reverse complement strand
CAGTTCAGGTGAACCGACCAGTCCGGCGCAGGTGACGGTGCCGCCATAGCGGGTCGCCTTGATGGCACTGGCCAGCATGTCACCACCCACCACATCCACCACACCGGCCCACTGCTCTTTCAGCATGGGGCGTTCGGTTTCAATAATGCTCTCGCGGCTTACCACCTCTTTGGCGCCGAGCTGTTTGAGAAAATCGGCGGCTTCCGCTTTGCCCGTAACAGCGGTAACGTCATACCCGGCCTTAGCCAA
Source organism: Sedimenticola sp. (assembly GCA_026196795.1). Classification (GTDB taxonomy): domain Bacteria; phylum Pseudomonadota; class Gammaproteobacteria; order Chromatiales; family Chromatiaceae; genus Sedimenticola. The sequence continues at coordinate 7,299 of JAPHUE010000212.1, read as the reverse complement.
AATGGCCACGGCCAGACTGCCGACACCACCGGTAGCGCCTGTTACCAGTACCGGGCCGTCTTCTGTTTTTACACCATTGCGAACCAGTGCCTCGATCATTAGACCGGCAGTCAGTCCTGCCGTACCGAACATCATGGCCTCTTTCATGCTCAGGGTTTTCGGACGCTTGATCACCCAGGCAGCGGGGACACGAATATATTCACCCAGCGCACCATCGGTATTCATACCCAGGTCATAACTGGTTACGATCACTTCATCGCCTTCGGCAAATTCAGCGTCATCGCTTGAAACCACCACGCCTGCCGCATCAATGCCGGGGGTGTGAGGGTATTTTCGGGTGACCCCTTTATTACCAACCGATGAGAGGGCATCCTTGAAATTAAGCGCGGAGTAGTGAACCTTAATCAGCACTTCACCTGCCGGCAGATCATCGATCGAACGGGTCTTGATGCTGCGCACATATTTTTTTGGTTCGGCTTCTTCAACCACCAGCGCTCGGAATTGGGTGTCACTCATGGCGCAATCTCCTCTATGGGTTTAGTTGTTCTCTGTTCAGTCAGTATGGCAAAAGGCTGACTGCTGTAGTTGTTTCAAATTAACAACTACGGTTATTATTGGCAAGTAGGCACATCTATGTATGATACTTACCAAAAGTATACTATTGGCAGCAGCAAGGGTTTCAGCATGATCAAGGTAAACAACTCAGAATATAATTGCCCTTTTGAGGTCGCTATCGACATCATGGATGGCAAGTGGAAGCTCTATATCCTCTGGCATTTGCGACATAAAACCCGTCGATTCAGTGATCTGAAGCGACGTGTGCCAGGTATCACCCAGAAGATGCTGACCCAGAAACTCCGGGAGCTGGAAGAGGAGAAGATCGTAAACCGCAAGGTTTATGCTGAAGTACCCCCTCGGGTCGAATACTCACTGACTGAGTTTGGCAAGCAGTTGGAGCCGATCATGGAGATGCTGCTGGAGTGGGGGCATTTTTACTCTGTCGCCTACGGTGAAAGCGATTATGAATACGAGTGTCGCCCGAAGAACGATAAGTTGATTGATATTGCCAGTTAGGGTTTTGTGTTTGAAGTCGTAAGTCGTAAGTCGTAAGTCGTGAGTCGTGAGTCGTGAGTCGTGAGTCGTGAGTCGTGAGTCGTGAGGTGGGGTGTCAATTCTTAAGCTACGATCTGTTGCTGTGTATCCTGCGATTCGGTCAGGGCAGTTGTTTTGCGAGGAAGCGGATCCAGTGCGGATTCACCTCGTCAGCATTGGTAATGGGGGCCATGTGCCCGCCGCTCACCCAGTGTGCTTCTAGCTTCGGCAGGTGCTGTTCCAGCACTTCGGCTACGCGACGAGTGGGGAGTGGGCTCTCCTGACTACGCAGCAGACAGACGGGCAGGTCAATAGCCTGATACGCGGTTGCCGTCAGGGGTTCACTGAGCAGGGCCTGAAAATCCAGGGCGACCTTATGTATCAACTTATCCAGCAGGGTCTGTTTATTGCTCGACAGCCCGGCGTAAGTACCTTCGCCACTCCAGAAATCGATGAAGTCCTGAGCAGCAGCCGATACTTGGTCGGATTCAAGATGTGCCGAGATCCGGGTGAAGACCGAATCAATCATTTTCAGTCCTGGATCATCCTGCTCCAATAGATGGAATGCCACCGGTTCATAGAGTCCCAGTGAGAGTATCCGTGCACGGTGTTCAAAGGTGTAGCGCAAGGCTGTGGCGCCACCGTAGGAGTGACCGATCAAATGGAAGGGGTGTTCTCCCACTGTTTCCTGGATCAGTGCAGCTACTCGCGTTACTTCATCAGTCAGTTTGAATGTGCCGGGGGAGGGCGGAAACTCACTGAGTCCGTAGCCATAAAGGTCGATGGCAATAATCCGGAAATCGGTGTGCAGGTTTTCAGTTAACTTAAACCACTGTTCTTTACTGCTCATGGAGCTATGTAGCAGCACAACCGGTACGCCTGTGCCACGGTCGGAGATGATCTGATTTTGAGGCATGTCTATTTTCTATGGATGAAACGTAGCCCAGCTTAGCCGAGTTGGCTGCAGTGCAGCAACCCGCTAGGGTTAATTTGTTTCCTATGCAACCGTTAATAATAACATCTACAGTAATGGGGTTTACTTCAATAATAGGTTTATTGAATTAGATAATAGAGGTATCCTTTGGCACTTGGCCTATCAGCCAGATTTGAGCAGGCATATAACGCAGCCAAAAGCTGCATCTAACGTTTGGTCATCGGTTCAGAAGAGACAATATGCTGAACGCACAAGTAATACAGTTACCGCAACAGAGTGTAGAGCACGATCATAGCTATCATCAGATTATTCTGGGTGTGCAAGGTCGGGCTGAGTTTGAAGTCGGGGGGCATGGTGACCTCGTCAGCAATGACCTCGGTTGTCTGATACCTTCCTCCCTCAGTCACGCTTTTTGTGGTGTGGATCAGAATGAAATCCTGGTGCTGAATGTACCAACGGATGAACAACCCTCTGATTCTATTGGTGAGTTGGAAGCTAACTGTTTATCGCTGATATTTGATAAATCAGGCTTCTTTAAGGTAGATCCACGAATTCAGCAACTTCTGCAACTCTCCGCAAAAGAGATGCGGGCCTATCCGCAAGATGAAGGACTGGCGCGCAGCTTTGGCGTCTGTCTGCTACAACTGTTGACCCGGCGAATCACCCAGTGTGCACAGGAACGAAGAGCCAACAAACGGCTCAACATGGATGTGCTGGACGCCTATATCAATTCAAATCTGAATCAAAAGATGTTGGTCAGGGATCTGGCCATGTTGGCTTGTATGAGTCCCAGTCACTTCTTCAGCGTGTTTCGTGAAGAGGTGGGAGTCACCCCCAACCAGTACATTACAAGCAAGCGTTTGGAGCATGCCAAGTACCTGTTGGAGTGCACCAGGTTACCGCTGATCGATGTCAGCGTACAAACGGGTTTTTCCAGCCAAAGCGCCTTTGCCAATGTATTTAAACAGTACATCGCTATGACGCCACGTCAGTACCGACTCAAACACTAACCTGATTACTCCAGCCTACAGGCGCCGTCTAACCAAGGCCCGGCGTAGGTTGGGCTAAGCGTAGCGAAGCCCAACACCCCATTTACTCATCGACACCCGCTGATTTATGCGTTGCGCAGTATCGTTGGGCTTCACTTTGTTCAGCCCAACCTACGGACGCCGTCTAACCAAGGCCCGGCGTAGGTTGGGCTAAGCGTAGCGAAGCCCAACACCCCATTTACTCATCGACTTCCCCCTGATTTATGCGTTGCGCAGTATCGTTGGGCTTCACTTTGTTCAGCCCAACCTACGGACGCCGTCTAACCAAGGTCCGGCGTAGGTTGGGCTAAGCGTAGCGAAGCCCAACACCCCATTTACTCATCGACTTCCCCCTGATTTATGAGTAGCGCATATCGTTGGGCTTCACTTTGTTCAGCCCAACCTACGGACGCCGTCTAACCAACACCCCCATTCACTAATGACACCCCCTGATTTATGCGTTGCGCAGAATGGTATGACGGAGCCACGGTCTGGTCACTTTTGCGGAAACAAAAGTGACACGCCGAAAGTGTGCGCGAGCCCCGATCAAATTAATTGCCTCGTAGCAGCACAGGTAACTTGAGTCGTATATAAATGCTTCTGTGTGTTGATTTCGGGTTGAGTTTCGTGGGTAATCATGAACACTAATAATAAAAACACCGATTAATCAATTACTTATATATAAGAAAGCCATTCCTTAAAAGGCATGAATTGATTATTTTTTGTCCGATTTCTCAATCAATCGTAGCATTTTGACAAAAAACCGTAGCATTCTGTAAGAAGCGAGCCATGCTCAACGGTAGGCTGGCGCATCCAAAATTGCACATGACAATTTTGTGATGGTGTTGATTCATTTTTAATGTGTGTTCCGCCATTCAGGAGTGAGGAGTTGAAAGAGTGATGTTTGATGCCAATTCCGCTTTAGATCTCGCCACAATTCAGCAGGATCCAGCAACGCTACGTTCCTCGATCAGTGCCATGTACGGCATGGATGAATCGCTCCTTCTGGAGCAACTTCTCAGCCTCGCGACACCTACCGCAAATCTACTTAAACAGACCACGCAGACCTGTACCGATCTGGTCAATGCCGTTCGGGCGCGGGAAGATGCCATTCACATGATTGACGCGCTGTTGCTGGAGTACAGTCTCGACACCCGTGAAGGGGTGCTGCTGATGTGTCTCGCAGAAGCATTGATGCGTATTCCTGACAGCGCCACTGCCGATGCGCTGATTAAAGACAAGCTCACCATCGCCGACTGGAAAAAACATCTGAAGCAGAGCAAGTCGCTGCTGGTTAACGCCTCAACCTGGGGATTGTTGCTAACGGGTAAAGTCATCACCCTGGATACCCAGATTGATGATGAGCCCGCCAGTATTATTAACCGCATGGTTAACCGATTGAGTGAACCGGTGGTTCGTCAGGCGATGAACCAGGCAATGAAGATTATGGGCAAGCAGTTTGTGCTTGGCCGGACAATCGCTGAAGCACTGGGTAACAGTCGGAAAAACCGTACCGCCGGATTTACCTACTCTTATGATATGTTGGGTGAAGCGGCCCTGACCCAGCGTGATGCCGAACACTATTTTACCGCCTACTCGAATGCAATAGAGGCCGCCGGCCGGGATAGCTCACTCTCAGAAAGCTCACCCAGACCCACCATCTCGATCAAACTTTCCGCGTTACATCCCCGTTATGAAAAACAACAGGAACAGCGAGTACTGAGTGAGCTGGGTGATCGCATGCTGGCGCTGATCAAACTGGCTCGGGCGTTGGATGTCGGCATCACCATTGATGCGGAAGAGGCCGATCGACTGGAGATCTCGTTAACCCTGTTTGAACAACTCTATAATGATTCTGTTGCCAAGGGCTGGGGCAATCTGGGTATTGTGGTTCAGGCCTACTCCAAGCGGGCACTCCCTGTGCTTTGTTGGCTGGCAGCGCTCTCTTCTAAACAAGGTGACCTGATCCCGGTCCGTTTGGTCAAGGGTGCCTACTGGGACAGTGAGATCAAGCACGCCCAGCAGATGGGGCTGGAGAGTTACCCGGTCTTTACCCGCAAGGAAGGGACGGATGTCTCTTATCTTGCCTGTGCGCGGTTTCTGCTAAGTGAGCAGGTCAAGGGGCTGATCTATCCGCAGTTTGCCAGTCACAATGCCCACACAGTTGCCAGTATTATCAGCATGGCTATCCATGACCAGTATGAGTTTCAACGTCTGCACGGAATGGGTGATGCGCTCTATCACACCGTCATGGAAAGTTATGACGCCCGAGTAAGAATCTATGCGCCCGTAGGCAGTCATAAAGACCTGTTGCCGTACTTGGTTCGGCGATTGCTGGAGAATGGCGCCAACTCCTCTTTTGTACATCGCCTGATTGACCAAAAGACGCCCGTTGAATCATTGACCGAACACCCCGTTACCCAGCTAAAACAGCATGCCTCGTTAGCCAATAATCGTATACCGCTGCCACCGGCAATCTACGGTGAATCACGAATTAACTCCCAGGGTCTCAATATTAATGTTGACCACCAATGGTTGCCATTGCGTGAACAGGTCAGTGCATTTTTTAACCATACCTGGTTGGCGGGTCCAATAATCAACGGCGAGTTGAATCAGCAGGGCGATGTAATCCGTGTGCATGCACCGTTCGACCATGTAGTGCATGTGGGTACGGCGCACCTTGCTGACCCATCACAGGTGGAACAAGCCATCGCCTCTGCCTCGCAAGCCTTTCCAGGCTGGAATGCCACCCCGGTGGAAAAACGGGCTGCGGCATTGGACAAAGCGGCCGAACTGCTGGAAGCACATCGCTCAGAACTGATCGCACTTTGTCATCTTGAAGCGGGCAAGACTATTCAAGATGCCATTGATGAAATCCGGGAGGCGGTCGATTTCTGTCGCTATTATGCCCACCAGGCTCGCCACGCCTTTGGTAGTGCGCTGCAGCTGGATGGCCCGACGGGGGAGTCAAACGAACTCTATCTGCAGGGCAAAGGCGTGTTTGTCTGTATCAGCCCCTGGAACTTTCCGCTGGCTATCTTTACCGGGCAGATTATGGCGGCACTGGTCACCGGCAACACGGTTATTGCCAAGCCAGCCGAGCAGACCAGCCTGATCGCTACCCGGGCAGTTGAGCTGTTCCATGAGGCCGGCATTCCAGGAAAAGTACTCCATCTAGTGCCGGGCCTGGGTAGTCAGGTGGGTCCGCTACTCACTTCTGATGAGCGCATAGCCGGCGTGGCCTTTACCGGTTCTACCGAAACAGCCCAACGCATCAATCGGTCATTGGCCGCGCGTAATGGCGCCATTGCCACCCTGGTGGCTGAAACCGGTGGTCAGAATGCGATGATAGTCGACAGTACGGCGCTGCCCGAACAGGTGATCAAAGATGTTGTCGCCTCAGCCTTTGCCAGTGCAGGACAGCGCTGTTCAGCGCTTCGCGTACTGTTCGTACAGGCTGACGTGGAGGATCGCATCCTTGAATTACTCAAGGGGGCCATGGCTGAATTGAAAGTAGGTAATCCCTGCGACCTGGATACAGACGTGGGCCCTGTTATTGATCAGCAGGCGCGGGAGTCACTGCTTGAGCATATAGCTTACATGCGTGAGACGGCTGGTTTACTTGCCGAGGGCCAGCTACCCCTCAATGCAGAATCCGGGTGCTTCGTGGCACCGGTTGCATTTGAAATAGAACGCATGGATCAACTGAGTAAAGAACATTTCGGTCCAGTATTGCACGTGATTCGCTATCAAGCGTCTAAACTGAATGAAGTGATTGACCAAATCAATCAGTCGGGCTATGGGTTAACCCTGGGTATTCATTCTCGTAATGAGACCACCAGCCGTACCATTGATAGCAAGGTGCGGGTAGGTAATGTGTATATCAACCGGAATCAGATCGGCGCCGTAGTCGGGGTTCAGCCCTTTGGTGGGTTGGGCTTGTCGGGTACCGGGCCAAAAGCAGGCGGGCCGCATTATCTCTTGCGCTTTGCCACAGAAAGAACAAGGACAACCAATACCACTGCTATCGGGGGTAATGCAACGCTGCTCTCACTGGAGAACAGCGTAATCCGTTGAATCGGATGCAGGGATTTATGAGACAAGTGTTACTATTGTCTTTGACAACAATAACGCGGTAATTTACCGCATGGCCAAAAGCCAATAGCACGTGCAGCGTCGATCCCTGTCATCAAGGGGCGTGCCGCAGCTGTACGATGAAAATAAATAGACGGGTGAGGAGCTCAT
>JAPHUE010000180.1 GCA_026196795.1 Sedimenticola sp. | reverse complement strand
GCCCCAAAGGCACTGAAACCGGGAGACTGCTCATTCAGGGGAAGCGGGTTGGTAACAGGGAAATCCTGATCTGAGGTGGGCTGATCGGCCCACCTCATTCCACCATCATCTTATATCCTCCCATATCTTAGTGTTGTCTCTCCGGTGTTCAATCATCGTATAATCGACTTTTGAATATATTGTCTGGCCGCGGGGTCGGTTGTTATCAGGAGAGAAGTTCGATGCAAAATAAAGTGGCCGTTGTAACAGGTGGGGCGAGCGGTATAGGTAGAGCTGTTGCAGAAAAGTTGAGTGAACTGGGTTGCACAGTTGTTATCGCTGACTTTAATCCTGAAACGGGTAGTGCGGCAGCCGAGGCGATGGGGGCTACCTTTATTCAGGCGGACCTTTCTGATGCAGAGCAGTGTCGCTCTCTGATCGAACAGACTGCCAAGCAGCACGGTAGTGTCGATATTCTTGTCAATAATGCTGGTTTCCAGCATATCTCCCCTATAGAAGAGTTTCCTGTCGAGCAGTGGAATAAATTGTTGGCGGTGATGTTGACCGCACCGTTTCTTCTGATGCGCTACGCCTGGCCGATGATGAAGAAGAATAACTGGGGCCGGGTAATCAATGTCGCCTCTGTCCATGCCATGGTGGCTTCACCCTTCAAGTCCGGCTATATATCGGCCAAACACGGTGTGATTGGCCTGACTAAAACGGCAGCACTGGAGGGTGGCGAGTTTGGTATTACGGTTAATGCTATCTGTCCGGCCTACGTGCGAACCCCTTTGGTTGAGAATCAGATTGCCGATCAGGCACGCACCCGGGGTATTAAGGAAGAGGAAGTGGTCACCGATGTGATGCTGAAAAACGCAGCCATCAAAAAGCTGATTGAGCCTGAAGAGGTGGCAAATCTGGTTGCTTTTCTTGCAAGTGATCAGGCCTCATCGATTACTGGCTCTTCCATGACCATTGATTCTGGCTGGACGGCGCAATAGGTTATACAGCTAAATTTCGGCTTCGATTGACACTATCTAATGATCCAGGGCGATTGTTGAACTATGTTAAGAGGTAAGGGGACTTGATCGGCTCATAGCGGCTAAAGGAGTGGGCAATGAATATCAATCGATTGAATCGCTTAGTTCTGGCATGTGGTTTTATGGCACTGCCGGCAATATCGCCAGTCATTTTGGCTGAGAGTTACAAGTGTGAGCAGGATGGTGTTGTTGTTTACTCTGATACTCGCTGTGGTCCGACCACTGAAATGAGCGGAGAAGTTCAGAACAGTTATTCTGGTGCCATTCGTCCCGGCGAAGCGCAGATGCTAAATGATGCCCTAAAACAGGCACCGGCTGCAGGTCCGGCAGGAAGCGTTGAGGCAGATAGCTACGGTGAGCGCATAGGAAAACAGAATGCGGAAAGAAAGGCGCGGGGTGATGAGCGGAGGATTGAACGGGATGCCGACAGCCCCTGGCGATGAAAAGGTAGGTAGTTGCAAGAAGATAATGAAAGTATAGATAGCTGGCCAATCGATCCGCTTGTTGAGGGGCGACACTACTACTGGGAATCCGGCCTGATGGTTTTAACCGAACGGTATCATCGCAGCCGGGGGCAGTGTTGTGGCTCAGGTTGTCGGCATTGCCCCTATGATCATGTCAAAGTGAAACAGTCCTGATGCGGATTGTTTCGCTGATCCCCTCTATTACAGAAACATTAATCGAGTGTTCGGCCCATCTGGTCGGTCGTTCCCGGTTCTGTATTCATCCTGAGCCTGTGGTTAATGCCATACCCGCCGTGGCTGGCACCAAGCAGGCTGATTGGGAGGCGATGTCCAATCTTTCTCCTGAACTGGTCATTCTTGATAAAGAAGAGAATACCCGGGAGATGGCCGATAGCTGCCCCTATCCCTATATCGCATTACATATCACCTGTGTTGAGGATGTGGCACCAGAGCTGCATCGCCTGGCCAAGGCGATTGATAATAGTGAGCTGCATGTTGTTGCTGACCGCTGGGCTGCTGTTTGTGATTTACCGATGGTCGACAATAATTTTTCTACGCTGCCCGGCATGATTGATTGGTGGCGATCACCCACCACACAGCAGCAGGCTGAATACCTTATCTGGCGAGATCCCTGGATGGCGATAGGCGAGGGAACGTTTATCCACTCGATACTTTCCCGTATGGGTATAGGTGACCGATTAATTCAACATCAGGCTAAATACCCTGAAATCACACTAACCGATCTTGATCCGGATAAGGTGGTATTACTCTTCTCCAGCGAACCTTTTCCCTTTGATCGTTATCGGGATCAACTGCTTGAGTTGGGCTACAGCTGTGGATTGATCGATGGTGAAAAATACTCCTGGTATGGCACCCGCAGCCTGTGTTTTCTTGAGGCCAATCTCTAATCGAGAGTCCGACAACTTATGATCGAAGAAAGCCACCCCTTCATGAACTACCGTGCCTTACTGTTGGGCACCATACTCCTTGCTATCTTCTCCTTGGTGTTAATGGCAATAGCTGTGCTGTTAAAAGTAGAGAAGGCTACGGCACCGCAACTGCTTACACTCTCTGCGCTCTGGATCGCACCCGCTGTCTATACGGCGCTACAAGCAAAAGATGGGCGATTACTACACGGTATGGTCATGGGTGTGGGCGGTGCGCTGTTGGTTGTTGTGGCGATTAATTTATTATTGCCATACGCAACAACCCCTGGGTTTCTGCAACAACTCACCGGCGATAAATCAGTCACTATGCTGATACTGGGTGGACTCTGGGGTGCCATTGGTGGAATCTTTGCTGAGATTGTTCATCTGCGACGAATCAAAAAAGCACGTAAAGCGGTTAAGTAATCCAGGTAACAAATTCACGTAGGTTGGGCTGAGCGCAGCGAAGCCCAACACCAATCAATCATTCTCCTACATTCATTGTAGATTTTTAGATTGTTGGGCTTCGCGCTGCTCAGCCTAACCTACGTTTTAGTATCGATCGGAAAGCCCAACAAAGCTCGCTCAACATCTTCACAAACGCATTCACTTTATCTGGTTTTATCCCTGCACAACACAAGTTATAGTGACGTAAACGTCAATAGGGATAATTCATGACAGCATCTGTCTATCCACCACTACGCCTTGCCTGGATGATCTGGGGACTGGGTGCGGCACTCTATCTAATCGGTTTTTATCAGCGGGTTGCACCGGGGGTGATGACTTCTGAACTGATGACCGACTTTCAGCTCAATGCGGCCGGTCT
>JAPHUE010000093.1 GCA_026196795.1 Sedimenticola sp. | reverse complement strand
GTTGTTCTGATCGGCCGACTGTTATATAAAAGGCCAGTTAGCCAGTTTATGGCAGGAGAAAGTGAACTTATGTCTGATAAAAAAGTAACCTTAACCAATCAAGTAGATGGAACCTCTGTAGATTTGCCTGTATACAAGGGCACAGAAGGACCTGAAGTCGCGGATATCTCAACTCTTTACAAGCACACCGGTATGTTTACCTACGATCCCGGGTTTGTTGCTACTGCAAGTTGCCGCAGCGCTATCACCTATATCGACGGTGATCAGGGGATTCTGCGTTATCGTGGTTATCCCATCGAGCAATTGGCCACGGAAGCGAGCTTTCTAGAGGTTGCCTATTTGCTGATGTATGGTGACTTGCCTTCTGCAGATGAGCTTACAACGTTTGATAATACTATTCGTCATCACACGATGATCAAGGAGACTTTGAAGAACTTCTTTGATGGATTCCAGTATGACGCACATCCAATGGGCATTATGGTCGGTGTAGTTGGGTCACTCTCCGCCTTCTATCATGATTCTTTGGATATCAATAATCCACGCCATCGTGAAATCTCCGCACATCGCTTGATAGCCAAGATGCCGACTATTGCGGCTGCAAGTTATAAGCACAATGTGGGTGAAGCGTTCATCTATCCACGGAATAATATGGATTATTGTGAAAACTTCCTGCATATGATGTTCAGTAATCCCTGCGAAGAGTACACACCTGATCCGGTAGCGGTTAAGGCAATCAATACCCTCTTCATCCTGCATGCAGATCATGAGCAGAATGCCAGTACTTCTACTGTTCGTCTCTCGGGTAGTTCTCAGGCTAATCCCTTTGCCTGTATTGCGGCGGGTATCGCCTCTCTGTGGGGGCCGTCACATGGCGGTGCCAACGAGGCCGTTCTGGATATGCTGAATGAGATTGGTGATGTCTCCCAGATCGACAAGTACATCGCCAAAGCTAAGGACAAAGATGATCCATTCCGCTTGATGGGCTTTGGTCACCGCGTTTACAAGAACTTTGACCCGCGTGCGACCCTTATCCGGGAAGTGTGTCATGAAGTTCTGGCCAACATGAAAGGCAATGACGATAACCCATTGTTTGAGCTGGCACTGCGTCTTGAGCAGGTTGCGCTTGAGGATGAGTACTTTGTTGAGCGCAAGCTCTACCCCAATGTTGATTTCTACTCCGGTATCATTTACCAGGCATTGGGTATCCCAACCAGCATGTTTACGGTGATGTTTGCAGTGGCCAGAACAGTTGGCTGGGTTGCACACTGGATGGAGATGATGGATGACCCTGAGTTCAGGATCGGTCGTCCACGCCAGCTCTATACCGGTGCACCTATGCGTGATTATGTGCCAGTAGATAAGCGTTAAGTTGATTCCAGCATTGTTCCAACTTTGCTGATAGACGCCCCCTTTTGGGGGCGTCCTTGTATCAGGTCCAATGGTAGATTGTGCCTGTCGGACAGGGGCAGTATCAGAAGTTCGATTTGCTCCTCTCCTGCAATAAACGTCAGTCGCGTCCGCTGTACCCCCTTCTGCTTTGAATAGTCGACCCGTATCTCTTTCTGTTGATAGGGGATATGACGTTCCATCATTTCCAGCACCACGGCCTCAACAGTATCCGAGAAAAGGATCAGGCTAATAGGTGTATGCTGAATAGCGGTTCCCAAAAAGACCGGGCCAACTAACTGCGGCTGAAACTGATTGAAGGTGCGCATCGCATTCAGTGCTGTTTTACGCAGTGTTATAAGATGTGAGGGCTGGTCCTGCGGCTGGAAGAGCTGCAGGTGGGATTGGAGTGCGGCTTCGATCTCTCGGTTATCAGGCAGTTGACGGCGATCGTTGCAGTTAAGCTGCTTTGCCGCCTTGTCTCGTGCCTGCGCATAACTGAGGCCCCCTGCTTCTGCCATCAGCTTGGCGGCTTGAGCCGCTAGTCGGTGCCTGAGGTCGCGTTGGTGTGGTTGCTTGGCCATTATGTGCTGACTCTGTTTCAGAAGATCTGCTGTTCACCGGCACCTCCTTTGCTGGGCTTGCCTGACTGGCTATTATTGGTCGAGGCAGATTCCAGGGTTTCAGGGGCGTTCTCGCTTCGAAATACCTCAAAAATTGCATCCGATTGATCGACACTGGCTCTTTTACCTGTTTTTGGGTCAATCCTCACGGTTACCATGCCAGCCGGCAGCTTGAGTGGCTGTTCCGGAACGTCCTTCAGGGCAAAGCGCATAAAATCAATCCAGGCGGGGAGTGCAGCGCGTCCCCCCACCTCGCCTCTGCCTAAGGGTTTGGATGTATCGAATCCCACCCAGGCAATGGCGACTAAAGAGCGGTTGAAGCCGTTAAACCAGGCGTCGCGCTGATCATTGGTTGTTCCCGTTTTGCCGGCAAGATCACTACGTCCCAAGCTGCGTGCTTTTGTTGCGGTGCCGCGAGTGATGACGTCCCGCATCATTGAGTTCATGAGGTAGTGATTTTGTGGCGATATGGCGCGTTTGGCGATAGGGAATTCTGTCTCCGTGCCTTCTGTGCAGTCATTGCAAACCGTTGCGGGAAGTGTTTTTTCAATCAAATCACCTGTGTCACGCTCAATTCGGTCAATAAAGTAGGGTTCAACCTTGAAGCCACCATTGGCGAGAATGGCATAGGCAGAGGCCATCTGGAGAGGTGTGACGGCACCGCTTCCGAGTGCTAATGAGAGATTGTGTGGAAGGTCGGCCGAGTTGAAACCAAATTTTTCTGCATGCTCCAGAGCATGCTTGATTCCGATTGAGCGAAGCAGACGAATAGAGACAAGATTACGTGATTTCGTCAGGGCATAGCGCAATCGAGTTGGACCAAAGAACTTCCCGCTGTAATTTTCTGGCCGCCAGGCCCCTTCCAGACTAGGGTCGTCGAAAACCACAGGTGCATCGTTGATCAGGCTGGCGGGGGTGAAGCCGGCCTCAAGTGCAGCGGAATAGATGATCGCTTTGAAGCCTGATCCGGGCTGTCGTTGTGCCTGAGTTACCCGGTTGAATTTACTGTGATAGAAGTCATAACCGCCGGTGAGGGCTTTAATTGCGCCATTGTCCGGGTTTATCGCGACCAAAGCGCTCTCGGCGGCTGGTATCTGCGCCAGTCTTAGCGTTTCGCCTCCATCTGTTTTGCTGATAATGATGCGGACCAGATCTCCGGGATTTATGATGTCGGAAGTTTTTTGCGGTTTTTTTCCGGCACGATTGTCATTTATATAGGGCTTGGCCCACTCGAGGCCACTCCACTCAAGTGTCTCTCGCCGGCCTTCACCGAGATAGACTTCTGCGCTCTGTTCAGAAATTTTGGTAACAAGAGCTGGCAATAGATCTCCCACGGTTCGGTGATCTTTTAATAGAGCGTCAAGCGCATGGTCATCTTCTGATCCATTTATTGTCAGGTGTTGCTCCGCGCCTCGATAGCCGTGTCGCTGGTCATAGGCCTGGAGGTTGTCCCGCAACGATTTATTCGCGACTATCTGGAGTGATGTATCGATGGTGGTAAAGACATTAAAGCCAGTCGTGTAGGCTTCATTGCCATAACGGTTAAACATCTCGGCGCGCACCATTTCTGCAATGTAGGGTGCATCTGCTTCTGTTTTGGCTATATGTAAAGAGGCAGTTATAGGGGTTGCTCGTGCCATTTGCTCATCGGATTCGGTGATGAATCCGAGTTTATGCATTCGCCCAAGGACATAATCCCGTCGCTGGAGTGATCGCTCAGGGTCAGCCAGGGGGTTGTAGCGTGAGGGGGCCTTAGGGAGTCCGGCAATCATTGCGATTTGTGGAAGTGTCAGCTGTTCAACAGGCTTACCGTAGTAGACCATGGCGGCGGCACCGACCCCGTAAGAACGATTACCCATATAGATCTTGTTTAGATAAAGTTCGAGAATCTCTTGCTTGGTGAGGTCGTTTTCAATTCGCAGAGAGAGGAATATCTCACTGAACTTTCGCGTGAAGGTTTTTTCACTGGAAAGGAAGAAGTTGCGGGCGACCTGCATAGTGATGGTACTGCCTCCCTGTCTCCGTTCGCCCGTAAGAAGCAGTTGATAGGCGGCCCTAAGCAGTCCTTTGTAGTCAACACCGGGGTGCTCAAAGAAGCGATCATCTTCTGCGGCTAGGAAAGCTTGCACCATTTTTTCGGGTATCTGAGCGTACGCCAAGGGTATGCGGCGCATTTCACCGAATTCGGCGATTAGTTTGCTATCATTGGAATAGACTCGCAGGGGCACCTGAAACTGTACGCTTTTCAGGCTATTCGTAGAGGGTAGTGTGGGCTCAAGATGATAATAAAGGGCAGCGACGCTGATTACGCCAGCTAAGCCACCCAATAGGGAGAGCCATAGGAAGAGCTTTGTCAGTTTCTTTAACCACTTCATGAGCCAGTTCACGGATTTTGGATTTAGGGAATCCAGATTTATGGATGAGTGCCGTTATACTACCAAATATGTGCATTTGTGACAGTCTTGAATAAAAAACACTTCACAAGAAAATCATTTGCTGCTATATAGTTAACTATTCTAATTAAAGGAAAACCTAAAAGTTCTCCGTAAAGTCTAATTATAATTGC
>JAPHUE010000277.1 GCA_026196795.1 Sedimenticola sp. | reverse complement strand
GGAGCGGATATGCTGGTTAAAGGCTTCTGACAGCTCGGTAATGGTATCAATGGCCCGAGAGGCCTCTGAAAACCAGACGAGCTCGGTAACCGGGTAGGGATCTCTGTTTGCGGAGGCGGTCAGGACTTGTTGACGGATCCCTTCATAGGCGCCCAGGAAGATGCTCTGGTAACGGGCCAGTGCAATGTTTAGTGTGTCTGTTTCAGGGTACTGTTTTTCCAGCAGGGTAATCTGCTTTTTCCCATTATTGAGCACCTCGCGATATTCAGCGATCTCCATCAACTGATTGTTATTGAGGATATCCCTGGTTGCAATGGCCCGCCCGATCATCGCCCTTTCACGTCCGGCGGCCTCGGTCATCCTGAAAAAGAGCGCTCGTAGCTGTTGGCCGCGGGCAACAACATAACCGGCATCCATGGTGGGAATCATGATCTGCCGTTGCAGTCGGGCAATGTCATCAATGATGCCACTGACCAGGCCAAACCATTGTAGTGAGGTGTCCAGATTATCGTTGCCCATATAGATGGCGTCGACATAACTGCGTAGTCGGGTCAATTGCTCAAAATGAGCCCTGAGCGTTTCATAACCACGGTGTAACGGTTCACTGCTGTTATCGTTGTGATGTCCCTTGAGCGACAGCAGGAGGATTTGGAATTTTTCATCAACCCGTATGCGCTGTTCACTCAGGCGCAGCAGTTGATCGGCGTCCTGTGATGCTTTGGCAGCCAGGAGTGTGGAGCTCAATCCCCGCTCGATGGCCAGTTCGGAGGTTAACAGGAGTGATTGATCGGCTAACTGGCTGTTGAGGGTGAGGCGGCTGGCCGCCCGGTGCTGCTCAAGCACGTTCAAGCTATTCCAGATCAAGGCCGCAATTGCCACGGCACTCAACAGGCCCATTACCATGAGTAATAGCCGTCGAATCTTGATATGGCAAATCAGGTCTTGAAACCAGCGCAATACTTCACCAGCTTTGTTATGGGGCCGAATCCGTGGCTCTGGTTCAGTGCAGAATCCTTGCCTTCAGCCTGTTTGTTATGGTGTTATGAGCTGCTAATGAACAGGGGGTTAGCTCCTATTGTGATATAGTAGTCGGCCTTAACCACTTATTCTTTAATAAGTTTTTAACAGATCTTTACCAACTGTAAGGTTGGTCGTGAAACCCACGTTTTTTTTAATCATTTAACTGAGAAAGTTCATGCAAATATCCGATTTTAAGGCCGTTATTCTTGACTATGTAACCCGTGATCAGAGCGGTGAAATCATCGACAGCTCTGCGAATGATGGTTATCTGACCTACATCCATGGCACGGAAAGCCTCATTCCGGCCCTTGAAGCGGCACTGGCAGGACATGAGCAGGGCGAAAAACTCTCTGTCTCTATCACCTGTGACGATGCCTACGGCGAGCGGGATGAGAGCCTGATTGAGTCAGTGCCACGGGAGAATTTCCCTGGGGTAGATCAGATCGAGATCGGTATGCAGTTTCAGACCGAAATGGACGAAGGCGTTCCTTTTATGGTGACAGTAGTGGATCTGGATGACGCCGCGGTAACGGTCGATGGCAATCACCCGCTGGCGGGTAAAGAGCTTAATTTTGAACTGGAGATTGTAGAGGTTCGCGATGCCAGTTCGGATGAGATTGAACATGGACATGTTCACCATGATGGTGCACCTTGTCAGACCCACTGAACTGATCTGGTTCCGGGCTGAGTATTAGGCGTGGCGGGTTACCGTATACCGGAACAGCTAGAGACGGAACGGCTCTGGTTGCGCACCTTTCAGGAGTCTGACTGGAGCGATCTTCACGCCTACTATTCAGACCCGGTCTGCACCCGCTATACCGTGGGAAAACCCCTGACTGAGGGGGGCACCTGGCGCATACTGGCCAGTATGATGGGGCACTGGATGATGCGGGGGTATGGTCCTTATGCCGTTGTAGATAAGTGCTCCGGGCGGGTGATGGGGCCGGTCGGTCTCTGGTATCCCTGTGATTGGCCTGAGCCTGAAATTAAGTGGGCTCTGGCCAGAGACTGCTGGGGGCTTGGTTATGCCAGCGAGGCCGCGAGGGCCGTGAATACCATGGCCCAAGCGTATCTGCCCGAGTTACACCTGATCAGCTTTATCAATGAAGAGAATCAGCCCTCAATTGAGCTGGCTAAGCGAGTTGGTGCCTGCTTTGAAAAAACGCTGCCATTTCGTGGTGATGTATGGCATGTCTATCGGCATCAGAAAGAGTGACTATTTGATGCGCTTTTCAGGGGGTGAATGATGCCAGTTGAACCACAGGAGATTCTCGATTTCTGGTTCAGTGAACCGGTCTGCAATCACTGGTTTGCTTCAACACCTGAGCTGGACCGACAAATCAGTGATGTTTATGCATCACTCTGGGGGCTTGCCAGCGAAGGACAACTCGATCACTGGATGACAACGCCTGAAGGGTGTCTTGCTCTGGTTATTTTGCTTGATCAACTTCCACTGAATATGTTTCGAAATCAGCCGCAGAGTTTTCAGACGGAAGCACAGGCCCGTGCTGTTGCTGGATTTGCCATTAAGCGTGAATTCGATCAAGTGTTAACGGAACAGCAGCGAGCCTTTCTCTACATGCCCTACATGCACAGTGAAGATCTGGACGATCAGGATCGCTCGGTCGCCTTGTATTCCCAGGCAGGACTGGCTGATAATCTGGCTTTTGCTAGACATCATCGAGAGATCGTGCGTGAATATGGACGCTTCCCTCACCGCAATGCCATTCTGGGGCGTCCCAGTACTCAGGAGGAGAAGCGCTATCTCGCTTCTGATGGGGCCTTTACCGGTTAACAAAGGCCCATCCAGTAAAAATATTTATTCGTAGGTACAGAGATAGGCGGTCTCTACCGCCACCTTGAGTTGGAATTTCTCGTTGGCCTCGACAATAAAGGATTCGCCCTGCTCAAAGTCCTGCCACTCTGATGTGCCGGGCAGCATTACGGTCAGACAGCCACTGACAACGGTCATGGTCTCTTTCTGGCTGGTGCCAAATTCGTACTCACCTACCGCCATCACCCCAACGGTGGCCGGCAGCGTGGCCGTTTGAAAGGCGATTGAGGTAACTTTTCCATCAAAGTACTGATTGGTTTTAAACATGGGGGTGACTCCGGTGATCATTTTAAAAGCGCTGTAGCAGAACCGATTCAATGGCGCTCGTCAATCATTATCGTGTCTCTTTGTTTACCTGCTCCAGCAAGTCACTTGGCAGTTTCGGTTGGCACTCTATTTCATCTACCACGACGGATGTTTTGATACTGCCAACACCAGGTACAGACATCAATCGATGCATTAAGAACTCTGACATCGCCTTCAGATGGGGGAGTCTCGCCTTGATCAGGTAATCTGTTTCACCCGTCAATGAGTAGCACTCAACCACCTCGGGGACTTCACGAATCGCTTCACTGAAATGGAGGGCAGGGTTGGGGCCGTGGGCATCCAGAGAGACATTTACAAACAGGGTGATCTCCTGTCCCAGCGCATGAGAATCCAGTAGTACGGTA
Organism: Sedimenticola sp.; assembly: GCA_026196795.1. Taxonomy (GTDB): domain Bacteria; phylum Pseudomonadota; class Gammaproteobacteria; order Chromatiales; family Chromatiaceae; genus Sedimenticola. The sequence goes on along the minus strand of JAPHUE010000277.1, from coordinate 7,673 downwards.
TAGCCCCGAATAATCTGCAGTGACTCCAGGCGTTTGACCCGGCGATGGCATTGGGATGGCGAAAGGAAGGCGACCTCTGCCAGCTCATGATTAGAGGACTTGGCGTTGGTCAGTAGATGGGCAAGGATTCGAATATCGGCGGTATCGAGACGCTTGTCATGCATAATTATCCTCATAAACTCTTAAAATATGCAAAATATTTGCAATTAATGGGATTAATTATAGGTGTTTTGCAAAAAGATTGAAGGAGTTTGATGGTAATCTTGCGGCCTGATTTTGTCTTACTATTGCGGGGCTGCCAGTTGAGAAGTGACTGTCTGAGGATCTGCCGCCATAGCTGGGTTGAATAGTCCCATGAGGAGTTTATCTGTGAATGCCGTTGCTGAAGCGATCCATCCTGTTCGTCGACTGATGTCTGGTAATGAGGCAATAGCCCGCGGCGTCTGGGAGGCCGGAGTTCGTGTGGCAACCGCCTATCCGGGTACTCCAGCTACGGAAATCCTCGAATATATCGGCACTTATGATGATATCCATGCCAACTGGTCACCCAATGAAAAGGTGTCACTGGAAGTCGCTATTGGTGCCTCCATGTGTGGTTCGCGTGCTTTTTGCTGTATGAAGCATGTCGGTATGAATGTGGCGTCCGATGCCCTGATGACCCAGACCCTGGCGGGTGTTGTGGGGGGGCTGGTAATTGCCATAGCGGATGATGTGGGGATGTCATCCTCGCAAAATGAGCAGGACTCTCGCTACTGGGGACGTTTTGCCCATCTGCCCATTCTGGAGCCGTCAGACTCACAAGAGGCCTATGCGATGGTTATCCAGGCCTTTGATCTGTCAGAACAGTTTGATTGCCCGGTGATAGTTCGGATGACCACGCGCATCTGCCATGTGAAAGGGGTGGTGAAGGTGGGTGAACGACAGACGCATACAGCGGCTGGTTTTACGCCCAATCCTGCACAGTGGGTGATGGTTCCAGGGAATGCCAAGAAGCGACTTCAGGTGCAGCAGCAGCGGGATGTGACACTGCGGGAATTCAGCGAACAGTCGGCGCTGAATTATTGTGATCCAGGCAGCGACAGTAAATATGGCTTTATTACGTCTGGCCCCGCCTATACTCACGTAAAAGAGGCCTTTCCAGAGGCTCCCGTCTATAAACTTGGTTTTACCCATCCTCTGCCAGTTGAATCCATTCGGAAATTTGCTGGGGATGTGGAGACGGTGATCATTGTTGAAGAGACTGAACCGCTTATTGAGATGGAGCTGAAGGCCGCTGGTCTGGTTGTAGTTGGCAAGGATGTTCTGCCCTCAACAGGGGAGTTGGCTCCAGAGGTTCTAAAGCGCAGTCTTCGTGCACTGCAGGGTGAGGCACCGGAGCCGGCGATAGAGCCGGTCATGCCGCCGGTACAGGCGCTGTTTCCCCGGCCGCCCACCATGTGTGTCAGCTGTCCCCATCTGGCGGTTTTTTATACCTTGTCGAGATTGCGCAAGAAGGCCAATTTTGCCGGTGATATCGGCTGCTACACGCTGGGGGCCGGGCAGCCCTGGAATGCCCTGGATACCTGTATCTGCATGGGCTCAGCCCTGGGTATCGGTCTGGGGATGGACCTGGGCCGCGGTGAGAGCGATCAGGGTAAAGGGATCTTCTCGATTATTGGTGATTCCACTTTCCTGCATCTGGGTATCCAGGGGTTACTGGATCTGGTCTATAACCAGGGTAATGTCACAGTGATGATCCTGGATAATTCGGCCACCGGTATGACGGGAGGGCAGAATAATCACGGAAACGGTAAAGACCTGCGTGGCAAAGAGGCTCCACAGGTTGATTTTGCCGAGCTGGCTTGTGCTTTGGGCGTAGCCCGGGAGCGGGTGCATGAGGTTGACCCCTATGACCTGCCGGTGCTGTATAAGCTCGTCAAGCAGGAGATGGCGGCGCCGGTACCTTCTGTCATTGTGGCCAAACGCCCCTGCGTGTTGACCGAACGCTTCACCCCGCGTCGCCCACTGATGGTAGAGGCGGATAAGTGTAATGGTTGTGCCAATTGTCTCAGTGTGGGCTGTCCTGCGATCCTGGTGACACGGCGCGAGACAGAAGTGCGTGAGAGTGGGCGGGAGGTGATGAAGGCGTGGGTACGCATAGAATCGGCGGCCTGTACCGGTTGTGATATCTGTCTGCAGACCTGCGGACCGGATGCCATGGCCCCTGCGGATCTGACGACCATTACGCCGATTGCTGACACACCTGTGGAGGGTGGCTGATTAGATCAGGAACAGGGTCGCCAGGCCGAGAAACGAAAGAAAGCCCACGATATCGGTTACCGTGGTCAGCAGAACTGATCCGGCCAGGGCAGGGTCGATTCCAGCTTTATCCAGTGCCATGGGTAGCACAGTGCCCATCAGGGCGGCCAGGATCAGGTTGATACACATGGCAGTGGCTATGAGTAGTCCGATATTGACGTCGTTGAACCAGAAACCGGCAATCACGGCGACCACAAAGGCCCAGATGACACTGTTGAGAGAACCAACAGCCAGCTCTTTCAGGATCAGCCAACGGGTATTTTTACTGGACAATTGACCCAGGGCGATACCGCGTATGGTCAGGGTCAGGGTCTGACTGCCGGCAATGCCACCCATGCTGGCCACAATCGGCATCAGTACGGCCAGTGCCACCACTTTTTCGATGGTGGCTTCAAATTGCCCGATGACCCAGGAAGCGAGCAGGGCTGTGATCAGGTTGATGCCTAACCAGAGTGCCCGGCGACGGGTAGAGACCAGGACCGGCGCAAACATATCCTCATCTTCTGAAAGACCTGCCTGCCCCATGAACTGATGCTCACCCTCTTCACGGATTACATCAACGACGTCATCAATGGTGATGCGACCGATCAGTTTGCCCTCGTCATCCACCACCGGGGCGGAGATCAGATCGTGTTGCTCGAAGCGATTGGCGACCTTGCCGTCATCCCAATTGGCGGGAATGGCCCGGGCGTCCAGTGACATCACCTCGGCAACCGTATCGTCAGGGTCGTGGGTCACCAAAACGGTAAGTGGAAGAACACCCAGATACTTACCATTGCGATTGACCACCATCAGAATATCAGTCTGGGGCGGTATCTTATCTTTTAGGTGGCGCAGATAACGCATCACCACATCCAGTGTTACCTCTGGTCTGACCGTGATGGTGTCCGGGTTCATCAGGCCGCCTGCTGTATCCTCCGGATAGGAGAGGATCGCCTCCAGCCGTTCTCTGTGCTGATGATCCAGCGAGTCGAGGATCTCCTGAGTGATTGTGCGTGGCAGCTCCTGGATCAGATCGGCCAAGTCGTCGGTATCCATGCCCTCAGCCGCTGCCAGTAACGCCTCCCGATCCATCTTGCTGATCAGGTCATCTCGTACCTCGTCTGCAACGAGAGTCAGGACTTCACCGCCATTCTCTTCATTGACCAGTCCCCAGATGATCTCGCGCTGGGCCAGGGGTAACGACTCGAGCAGATGGGCAATTTCACCGGGATGGAGGGCGTTGAGCATCTTGCCGGCCTGCAATAGGGCCCCACTCTCCAGCGCGGCATGGAGTCGATCCAGGCGGGTGTTGCCAAATTGTAGGGGGACCTGGTCTGACATGGCCGCAGTGATACCTCTCCGGTGGGTGATGGGTTACGCAGACCGGCCGATTCTAACAGCAGATGATGACAAGCGGGAGACAGAGGTGAATAAAAATGAAGAAGCGTTGCTCAGTGCAGCTTGCAGATTTTGCGCAGCAGGGCTTCGTGTCTGGGTTCATCCAGTCGTTTCATCAGTTTTCGGGTCTGCTTGGCCAGTTTTGCTGAGTTGAGTGAGAGAAGGCACTCTTTGGCTATCAATAGTGAGCCGGGCTGCATACTGAACTCACGCAGTCCCATGCCGATAAGTAGAGGAATATAGCGGGGGTCTCCCGCCATCTCACCACACATGCTGACTGGAATGCCTGCGCTCTTTCCAGCTTTGATAACAATCTGAATCAAACGAAGAATGGCGGGATGCAGTGGGTCATAGAGATAGTTCACTTCCTCATCTACCCGATCAACGGCCAGGGTGTATTGAATCAAATCATTGGTACCAATGGATAGAAAATCCAGCTCTCTGCTGAATGCGTCGGCGGAGAGGGCCGCGGCCGGCACCTCAATCATGCCGCCGATGGGAATATCATCGGCAAAATCCAGCCCATCCGCTGCCAATGCCTTTTTTGTTTCGCTGATGATGGCTTTCAGTTTTCGAACTTCTTGCAGGTTTGAGAGCATCGGGATCATGATCCTGACCGGGCCGTGCACGGCTGCTCTCAAGATGGCCCGTATCTGTGGTTGAAACATTTTGGGTTCTTTCAGGCAGAGCCGAATGGCGCGTAGACCGAGGGCTGGATTGCAGCTGGCCGTGACGGTGCAGCCATCAACCTGTTTATCGGCTCCCAGATCAAGCGTACGAATGGTGATGGGTATTCCGTTCAGGCCCTCGATTACAGCCCGGTATGTTTGATAATGTTCCTCTTCGTCCGGCATCCCTTCACGATTCATATAGAGGAATTCCGTTCGGTAGAGGCCTACTGCATCCGCGCCAAGCACCCGTGTCACTTCGATATCTTCTGGCAGCTCTATATTGGCCATCAACGCGACCCGGATACCCTCTTTAGTGGTGGCAGGTTTTCCGATCAGACTCAGGCGCTGGGTTGCCTGGTCGGCTGCTGCATGGATGTTTCGACGGTAATACTTCAGCGTGCGTTGATCGGCGTCAGCCAGTACGACGCCCCGCTCACCGTCCACGACGATGAGCTCACCCTGACGTAGAATACGGGTAATGCTCGGAACACCGACGACCGCGGGTATGCCCAGGCTGCGGGCCAGGATGGCGGTATGGGACATGGGGCCGCCAAACTCGGTGATAAAGGCCGCTATGCCCTGATGGCGCATCACAATGGTGTCTGCTGGCGTGAGATCCTGGGCCAGAATCACCTTTCCCGTCAGGTTCTCCTCTTCCTCTTCATCTTGCTCATGCAGTGCCATCTGGATCTGGTTCACGACATGTTCCACATCATCTTTGCGGGTTCGCAGATAAGGGTCATCCATGGTGTCAAATACTTGCACCAGTGACTCTTTTTGCAGCTGCAGTGCCCATTCTGCTCCATAGGCATGCTCAGTGATCAGGTTGATCGGTACCTCAACCAGCGCCGCATCGTTCAGCATCAGCAGGTGTGTATCGATAAATGCAATGATGTCAGACCGGGTGTTGTCGGGGATTTTTTCTCGAATTGAGTGCAGGCGGCGTCTGGCGCAGCAGATGGCATCTTTAAAACGGTCGATCTCTGCCTGGATCTCAGTTTGCTCAATACTGCGAGGAGTGATCTCCAGTGTGCCACGCTGTAAGATATGGGCACTGCCGATTGCGATGCCTCTGGTTATTCCAATGCCGTTTCCGGCAAAGCTCATTCAGGTTCTCCAAAGCGGTCACTGATCAATGCCTCCAGTGCTGAGGCTGCTTCCTGCTCATCTTCCCCCTCGGTTGTAAGGGTCAGTTCCGTTCCCTGGCTTGCCGCTAACATCATTACCTCCATGATACTTTTACCATTAACTGGTTTGTCATCCCGGGCGAGCAGTATCTGGCTGCTGTATTGACCTGCTTCAGTAATAAACTTGGCTGCTGCACGGGCGTGTAACCCCAGTCGATTTATGATTGTTACCTGAATCTTTACCATGGATTGCTCAAGTCGTGTATGTGGTGGAGAAACTATCTCACACTCTATACCTTTGTTGAAATGGCGTGCAATGGCTAGACGTTCAGGCACGATCGATCGCTGCAATCAGCACAAAGCGTAGCACGAAAAAGGAATTAAAGCTGTCGAATGGTTGGGGTTAGCTGGATTTTGCTGTTGGAATATCCCGGTGACGGGTCTGGATCTGTCGGCCGCAGGTGCGGAAATGGCTGGCGAGTTGCTCCACCATAAACACGGAGCGATGCTGACCGCCCGTACAACCGATAGCAATGGTCAGATAGCTGCGCCCTTCGCTCTCAAAACGGGGGATCCATTGCTCCAGAAAGCGAATGATCTCCGCTTTATAGTGCAGTACATCTTCGCTGGCACTCAGGAAAGCCATTACGGCAGTGTCCCGCCCAGTTAGTGGGCGGAGTTCGGGTTCCCAGTGCGGGTTGGGGAGGCAGCGAACGTCGTAAACAAAATCGGCATCACGTGGCACGCCCTGTTTAAAGCCGAACGATTGGAACAAGAGCGAGATCTTTGTATCCAGGCGTTCGCAGATACGGGAGCGGATGATATGGCGTAATTCGTGCAGCGTAGTCTGACTGGTATCGATACGTAGATCGGCCATATTCAGAAAGGGAGCCATCAGCTCTCTCTCATAACTGATGGCTTCAGACAGCGGTCGTTGTCCACCGGTAAGCGGATGGCGTCGCCGTGTCTCACTGAAACGCTTTATCAGTGTTTCATCCTGTGATTCAAGAAAGATCACTTCATGGCGTATGCCGCGTTCTTTGAGCGGCTTAAGGAGGGTCGCAATGCTCTCGAATTCATCCGGGGCATTGCGGGCATCTATGCTGATGGCAACCAGTTCGAAACGCTTGTCCTGGCGGGTCGCCAGTTCACAGGCCAGGGCCGGCAAAAGAAAGACCGGCAGATTATCGATGCAATAATAGCCCTCGTCCTCCAGGGTGTGCAGCGCGACACTCTTACCAGAACCGGAAAGGCCGGTGATAATGGCCAGTTTCATTGGCTCACTAGCTCCTTTTTTTGATTCACTAAGCTATTCTGCCGGATAATAGTGCTCCTGGTTATGCTGCTTTATCAGCGCACTGAGATCGGATCAGGCGCTGGCACTTTTTGGCATGGGTTCGATCAATATAAACTCATGCAGCAGTGTTTCACTGTCTTTTGCCATTCTGAGTCGATTGCAGAGTTCAGCGTTACTGAACAGTGTTGCTAACTTGGCAAGTAGTTGGAGATGGACTTCGGTTGCCTCTTCCGGTACCAGAAGACCAAACACCAGATCCACGGGTTGCTGATCAATGGCATCAAAGTCAGCGCCGTTTTGCAGTTGTATGAAGGCGCCTCTGGCTTCAGAAATACCGGCAACCCGGGCATGAGGCAGGGCAATGCCATGCCCCAGCCCGGTGCTACCTAATCGTTCCCGCTCAAGCAGTTTGTCAAACACAGCGCCTTGTGTCAGCTCTTCGGATGCGGTTGCCAGCAAGCCGGCAACCTCCTCAAGGATACGCTTCTTGCTGGCCGCCTGATTGGCTGCGCTTATCCGTTCAACACTTATAAAATTTGCCGGGAACATGGTTTCGCCTGTTGATCAGATTTCTGCATTGGCAGGGTCAATACCCTTCATGCCAACACCATTTCGATGATTAGTGCTCTTCTCCTTAAGCTTTTTGACCTGACGATCAATCTTGTCCACCAATCCATCGATGGCTGCATACATATCTTCTTCTACACACTCGGCAAAGACATCGGCGCCGTTCACATGGAGTGTCGCTTCGGCCTTTTGGCGTAGCTTTTCTACACTCAGAATGACGTGGATTTTGGTGACATGATCAAAATGACGCTCAAGACGTTCAAATTTAGTATCAACATAGTTGTGCATGGCTTCGGTGATGTCTACATGATGACCGGTGATGCTGATTTGCAT
>JAPHUE010000221.1 GCA_026196795.1 Sedimenticola sp. | reverse complement strand
TAAGCCATGTACGCTCCTTTTGCCGTGTAATCCTGTGACGATGAACCATAGCATGAACCCTGCCCCGATTTTCTTGAACCATGGCAGGAAAGGTTGTACGAGATGACACGGGGTGTGTTAAAAAATAATACCTTTGGTAACAAAAGTGCTGTTAGACAGATAATGACCGTTATCATATCTACCATCTTCAGTTTTTTGGTGCTGCTGCTTATCGTAGCCCTTGTAACTCTTGGTCTTTATGCGCTTGAAAGCCCATCAAGTCTTGATGCGATCTTCGTCGAATATTGGTTCATTTATCTAGCCCTTCTTGCCGGCTGGATATGGAAGAACTTTGAATACTGGCACATAACGGAATCCGTATTAGACAGCCTCGCTAAAGCATATGGCACACCCTTTTCTGAAAGTTCCAAGGAAACTATAAACAAAGGCTATGTCAGTAATCTGCGTATACATGATTGGCAAGGTGTAGCTCAAATAAGCTCTAATCTAAATGGTCTTGTATTTTTCAGCTTGGAGGATATTGCTCTTTATATTCCATGGAAAGGTATTAAGAGCATATTCGTAATTATTGAAAAATCCGGGAAGAAAAACGGTAAAGTAAACCTACGTACTTCTGGCTTATATCCTATCGCGCTTCACATTGAATGGAGGGATGAATTGAAAGCACACTTGCCCTCATCAACAAAGTTTCTGGAACGGGTAAGAACATGAAAGCCTTAACTTAAAAGTTCTAAATGATCATACTTCACTTTGACGCGCTAACTTGGCATTAACTGGACAAGAAAATCAGGCCACTCAATATTAGGCGATATGCAACTCCCAGATGAACATCTATCTCTGCCCAAGCTGCAAAAAGACGCTTAAAACAAAACAGCTAAATGCCACATTGGTCAGGCATGGCTTTATGGATGCGACCTACACTTGTCCAGCCTGTGGTATCAAACTGCGTATGACAAGGACGGTCTATTTTCTGTCCTTGGTTTTCCTGGTTCTCTGTTGTGTTAATTTATTTTCAACTTATGAGGTCGCCCTGTACGCCATGGTTCCTCTGCTGACACTGATTGCGCTTTTCCGCTCAGGCCATGGCTTTCAAATGGAAGCTTCCGAAAACTAACCTGCTATACAGACGCTGGAGCCCCTAATAGATGGAAACAATCCTGGAACAGCTCAAGCCGGTCATCGGCCTGTTTGGCCAATCGCCCTATATGAAGGCCGCCGTTATTCTGCTGCTGTCGCTACTGGCGGCAAAACTGGTGGGTCTGTTTGTCAACCGGGGTATCCGGAAGTTGACGGGGCATACCAAGACCTTACTGGATGATGAGCTGATCACCCTGCTGCATCGTCCCCTGTTCTGGACCGTGGTATTGCTGGGCATGTTACTGGCCGCGACCGTGGCAGAGTTGTCACCCACCCTGCTCTCAGCCACCCGTGCCACTATCATCAGTCTGCTGCTGTTCTGGTGGATGCTGTTTGGCCTGCGTGCCTCCCGGGTGATACTCAGTAGCTTTAGTCGGCACGGTGATGCAACCAGCCTGGTGCGGCCCCAGACCCTGCCACTGTTTACCAACCTGGTCGCCATTATCATCATTGCCCTCGGTGTTTATTTCATCTTCCAAGCGTGGGATGTGGATATGACCGCTTGGCTTGCCTCGGCGGGTATCGCCGGTATCGCGATCGGTTTTGCCGCCAAGGACACCCTGGCCAATCTCTTCTCCGGTGTCTTCATCCTGGCCGATTCACCCTACAAGATTGGCGACTATGTGGTGATCGACAATACCGTGCGCGGCATGGTGACCCATATCGGTATTCGCAGCACACGGCTGCTGACCCGGGATGATGTGGAGGTGACCATCCCCAATTCAGTCATGGGCAACAGCAAGGTGGTCAATGAGTCCGGAGGGCCTTATGAGAAATACCGTATACGCATCCGGGTCAGTGTCGCCTATGGCAGTGATATCGATCAGGTATGCGCCTTGATGCAGACCATTGGGGAGGAGGAGCCGCAGGTGTGTAGTGATCCGGCGCCCCGTGTGCGTTTCCGCAGCTTTGGTGATTCTGGCCTGATTGTTGACCTGATGGCTTGGGTGGAAAAACCAGAACTACGCGGCAAGGTCTCACACGAACTCAATTGCACCATCTACAAACGATTCATGGCGGAAGGCATCGAGATCCCCTACAGCAAACAGGACCTCTATATCAAATCCCTGCCCGATACCCCCTGGCAGGAGCCGAGTCACTGACTTGATCGCTTGGGTTGTTTGTTGCTCGGTGATAGGGGCGCGCGAGCCCCGATCAAATGAATGGCCGCGTAGCAGCACAATTCACTGAGTAATAGCTCGGGATCAATCCAACTCCCGCACCACCCGGAAACCGGTATCATCACTGGTGCGCGAGGGAAAATCCCGCCAGCGGTTGGCTGACCGCACTTCTTTAACGGGAAAGCTCCAGGCCCCACCCCGAATCACCCGCTTGCCGCACGCATCCTGATGCGGGACCTTGCCATCCAGCGATCGTTCGGAGAAGTTATCGACCCAGCAATCCTCTACCCACTCAAACACATTGCCGGCGGTATCATGCAGACCTAGGGGATTCGGTGGGAACCGGCCGACAGGTGCACTCTTCTCGCCATCCCAGAGACTGTTGCACTCGGCACAATTGGCCCGATAGGGCTCCGGATCATTGCCCCACCAGAACCGGCTGCTGGTTCCCGCTCTGGCGGCATACTCCCACTCGGCATCGGTAGGCAGGCGATAACGCTGCTCGGTACGTCGACTGAGCCATTCGACATAGGCCTTGGCATCCTCCCAGGAGACGTTGACCACTGGTTGGCTACCCCGACCCCACGCTTGATCATCTGGGTTACGATGGCCGGTATCGGCACAAAACAGGTCATACTCATCAAAAGTGACTTCGTAGATACCGATGGCAAAGGGGTCCAACTGTATCTTAACGGCGGGCTGCTCATCCCCGTCGCCATCACCCTGCAGATCACCCCGGGAGAAACTGCCACCCCCCAACGCAATCATCTGGGGTCCCAGCGAGCCATCCCGCATGCTGTCCTGAATCAGGTCAGCCGGATTCACCCTCAACGATGAGAGAAAGCGTGTTCGTTTACCCGAATGGTTGACCCGCAGCGCCAAACGACTGAGATGAGTAAAGGGGATATCCAGTTGTGTGCCAAAACGGGTTTCAACTTTGACTGATGGCAGGGCAAATTTACCCTGGATGATCTCGCCACTGGTGGTGGTCATCTGCGCCCGGTAATCCTCACCCTCATCCAGGGAGACCACATCCAACAACTGAAGATCAGAGGGATTGGTGACCTTTAAACCCGCCTGTCCATTCATCATCAGCGCCTCTGTAATCACCCGGGCGGAGAAATTATCACCACTTTGAGTAATCACAATATCCGGTGTCCGGTGTATTTTTGGACGCAGGGTACGATGGGCAAACTGGATTTCACTAATATCTTCCACTGAAACGGGCAGTGTCGGGTCCAGTACCCGGAGAACCATCAGTTCCCGTTCCTGCAACTTGCCACTGAAACGGTCACCAAAATGGGTGATGATGTGATCGGGCCTCTCCTCACCCCCCAACTCCAGACGGGCCATACGGGCGTAGGGAATAGAGACCAGACCATAGGCGGTCTGCAAGGTGAAGCGAGGCTGTGCTACCGTACCATTATGGATATCACCGTTACTCAGTGTCACCACATCATAGCCGGTCGTGGCCGCCAGAATGGCGCTGGGTGCTATGAGCGAAATCAGTAACAGACTGCCCAGACTGATTTTTCGCAAGGACATCGACACCTCCTTGGTTATTATTATGTTGTGTTAGACCGCTTAACTGTTCAGGTTGTCTACACGTTTTATTTGCTATCTTGTCATACATTGATTTCATGAATCCAGGATAATAAAAAATGAGTAAACGGGTAGGTATATTGACGGCAGGGGGAGACAGCCCCGGATTAAACGCTGCCATCCGCGGCGTGGGTAAAACCATTCAGGGCCACTATGGGATGCAGATGATCGGCTTTCTGGGTGGTTTTCGTGGACTGATGGAGAATCGCTCTACCCGGCTGGATGGCAACATTTTGTCGGGCATCCTGACCCGGGGTGGAACCATATTAGGTACCAGCCGGGACAAACCCCACCGCATGCTGGTGGACGGCCTAATGCAGGATATGACCGAGACTATCGTCCAGAACTATCATCGCAATAATCTGGATGTGCTGATCTGTCTGGGGGGCGGTGGCACACAGAAAAACGCCCTGCACCTGAAGCAGCAGGGGCTCAATATCATCACCCTGCCAAAGACTATTGATAATGACGTGGCCCGAACCGATACCACGTTCGGCTTTGATACCGCACTGGGTATCGCCACCGAGGCCATTGATCGCCTGCATAGCACCGCGCACAGTCATCATCGCATTATCGTGGTGGAGATCATGGGCCATCGTGCCGGCTGGCTGGCACTGGGTGCGGGTATTGCCGGTGGTGCCGATGTGATCCTGCTACCGGAGATTCCCTACAACATCGATCACGTGGCCGAGGCCATCAGGCGCCGGGTAAAACACGGCAAACCTTTCAGTATTGTGGCCGTGGCTGAAGGGGCTCGTTCCCTGGAGCAGGCGGCCATGATAAAAGCAGCGGAAGTACGCAAGCTTAATGCCGAAAGCAAAAAAGAGCGTAAACAGGCCAAGCGGGAGTTGAAGTCCCTGGAGGCGCACCACTCCGGCATCCATACCGTTAACCTTTCAGAACAGTTGGAACGACTCACCGGGCTGGAGAGTCGAGTCACCATCCTGGGACATGTGCAACGGGGTGGTGCGCCATCAGCCGCTGATCGCCTTCTGGCTACCCGTTTGGGCAGTGCCTGTGCCGATCTGATTGCCGCTGAAATCTATGGTGTGATGGTCGCCTCGGAAGGCGACCGTGCAGTAGCTGTACCACTGGAGGAGGTAGCGGGTCAGAAAAAGTTGGTACCGCTGGATCACCCCTGGGTAATCAGTGCCAAACGGGTTGGCACCAGTCTGGGCGATTAGCGCACCAGCCCTGCTTCCACCTCGGCACGCTTGGCCTCACCGGCCAGGATTACGATCAACGCCAGGGCAAAGTCCATTGCCGTGCCGGGGCCACGAGAGGTTATGACCTGACCATCCCTGACCACAGCGGATGAATCAATTGATACATTCGTCAGATTCAGGCTATCCAGCACACCGGGATAGGCCGTTGCTCGACGACCCGCCAGCAGGCCGGCACGGGCCAATACCTTGGGCGCGGCACAGATGGCGGCGGTATAGCCCTGTTCGCTGCTAATACGCTCCAGCAGCTTATGGATTCTAGGGTCGTCATTCAGATGATCTGCCCCCGGCAGTCCACCGGGCAAGACCATCATCTGAAAGGTCTGGTCCATCACCTCGTCCAGGAGCTTATCCGGCAACAGGGTTACACCCCGACTGGCGATCACAGGCCCCGGCTCAAGACCTGCGGTTACCACCTCAAATCCGGCTCTTCTGAGCAGATCAATGAGGGTTACGGCTTCGAGTTCTTCGCAACCTTGGGCGAGGGGGATGAGGACGCTTGCCATTCTGCTCTGCTCCTTTGGTACTGGACCATTTCAGAGGCCGGTATCAGTCGAATGCCCTGCCCCTGGAGTTCGGTCAGCTTCTGTTTAAGCACCCTGGCGGTTTCGGGATAAGGATGCCCGATACCAATCGCATAGCCTTTACGCTTCGCCCGTTTCAGTAACTGATCAAACTGACGCGAAATAGCATCAGGACTCCGATCATTATCCAGAAAAACGTCACGACTGGCGCTGGGGATCTGGTACTCATTGGCCATCTGCTGACCAACCGTGGCCAACGTGGTGCGGCTATCGATAAAGAACAGCTCGGGATGCTCCTGCAGCCCCTGCATCAGCCAGGTCATGGCGCCCGGATGCCGGGTCAGCAGGCTACCCATATGATTATTCAGCCCTTTCACATGAGGGATAGACTGCAGGCTTTCGTTCAGTGTCCGCTTGAAAGTGGCTTCCGTCATGTGCAGGGTCAATGCGCCAGGACCCAGCGGATTTCCCTCATGGGACTGCATCGGCAGATGCAACATGACCTCTTTCTTATTGGCATGGGCCGTAACTGCCAGTCGATGGGCATGGGGCGTATGCGGCAGGAAGGCATAGGTGACTGGGCCGGGAATCTCCAATGCCGCCTCACCCCAGCCGCCATGATTACCCATGTCATCAATAATAATGGCGATGACCGGTACCGGACTCTTTCCAGCAGCATGGGCCTGAAAAACAGACAGCAACAACAGGCTGAGTAGCCAGAGTGTGCGCGCTAGCAGTTGCTTCTTTCTCGCCCGCATCTTATCCCCAGCTATTGAATATGCTGAGGCCCTTCAATAAATTCAGTGCCTCATTCAGCTGATAGTCATCTTCAATGGACGGCCTTTTCGTCTCTGCTTTTCCTGGCTTTTTCACTGCTTTCTTGTCCGTCTCTTCCTTCTTTCCATTGCCATTTTCCAGATGGCCTGCCAGATCAGACTCCTTGATGCGGGTCGCCGCGTTCGCCTCTTTAGGCGTTATCTCCACATCGGATAATTCAATGTCGGGCTTGATCCCTTCACCCTGGATGGAACGCCCTGATGGGGTGAAGTAACGGGCCGTAGTCAGTTTGACCGCGGCGGTTTTGGTAACAGGGATAATGGTCTGCACAGAGCCCTTACCAAAAGTCTGGCTACCCATGATAATCGCCCGCTTATGATCCTGCAGCGCACCGGCTACAATTTCCGATGCCGAGGCCGAACCGCCGTTAACCAGCACCACGATTGGCGCACCATCCAGCACATCATCCGGAGCGGCATTAAAGTCGAGCCGGGATTCTTCACTTCGCCCTTGGGTATAGACAACGATCCCATCCGTCAGGAAGGCGTCACTAATGGCCACAGCACCGTTCAGAATACCGCCGGGATTGTTACGCAGATCCAACACCAACCCCTTAATGCCCTCTTTACTGCTCGCCTTGAGCTGGCTGATCTTTTTCAGCATATCCTCAGTTGTGCGGGACTGGAAATGGGAGAGCCGAACGTAAGCAAAGCCCTCCTCCAACATGCGGCCTTTGACACTGGCGACCTTGATCACATCCCGCACAATAGTGATCTGCAGCGGCTTCTCTACACCCTCCCGGGCGATAGTCAGCACCACCTCCGAACCCGGTTTGCCACGCATCAGATTGACGGCCTCTTCCAGGCTCATCCCTTTGACCGGTTTTTCATCCAGTCTGACAATCAGATCACCCGCTTTTACCCCGGCCCGTTGGGCGGGTGTATCGTCAATGGGTGAAATGACTTTTATAAAACCATCTTCCTGGCCAACCTCAATACCCAGCCCACCAAACTCACCGCTGGTCCCCTCCTGAAGGTCACTGAACTCATCGGCATTCAGGTAGGAGGAGTGCGGATCAAGGCCTGCCAGCATGCCTCGAATGGCATGTTCCAAGAGGACTTTGTCTTCAACCGGTTCAACATAATTCTCTTTAATTCGACCGAAGATCTCGGCAAAGGCACGCAGCTCCTGCATGGGTAGCGGTTGTTTTGGCTCTTCAGCCAACACGCTTGTACCCAGGGTGACCAGTACACCTGCCGCCAGACTCAGGGAGAGTGACCGCACCACGCCAAATCGTTTTTTCATACCTTGCTTCTCTGCTTCGGTTGTCAACTACCTGTCGGCGTCTCTCTGCCAACAATGGGTAAGTGTGTAATGATGGCAGCGAGCTGTGCGCTAATGCTTACATCATGCTGTTGCTGCCCTATTCTGTTACCACGAATTCTTGTACACCATTTTTTCGGATTCACCGGGCGACCGTTGTAGCGAATACCAAAATAGACCCCGGATTTAGTCTGCCCACCACTGTTGCCTACCAGGGCCACAGATTCACCCGGCTCTACCCACTCCCCCGCCTCTTTGAACAGGCTCTGATTATGCCCATAGAGGCTCATGTAACCATCACCATGATCAATAATCAGCAAAAGTCCAAAGCCTCTTAACCAGTCAGCAAAAGCAACCCGGCCATGGTGTACTGCCTTCACTTCTAGTCCCGCTTTCGCCGCAATCACAACGCCATCCCATTTCAGGCTGGCCCCTCGTGCAGTACCAAAACTGTTTGCCAGACGTCCAGATGCAGGCCACTTCAGTTTGCCCTTCAGTTGCTTGAACGGCTTGTGCTTCTCAGTCTCCACGGGCAGCGCCAGCTGTTCACTCTGCAGTCGTTTGACCAGCGATTGCAACTGCTGTTCATCTTTCTTGAAATTCTGTAACTGCTGTCCCTTACTCTCTATCTCCTGACCCAGACTTGCCAGGACCAGCTGCCGTGTCTGCTGATCCTGATCCAGCGTGCGCTTTTCGGCCACAACCTTCGCCTGAATATCACGCAGACGCTGATCCTCTACCAGGAGTTCAGCCTCTGTCTCCTGTAGCGCCTTCAGTGCCGAGTCAATTGTTGCAATCTGCTCGTTACGTGCCCTGTTAAAATAATCGTAGTAGACCAGCATGCGACTGACCACGGCAGGGTCTTGCTGGTTCAGTAGAATCTTGACCCGCTCCTGGCGACCCATGGCATAGGCAGAGCGCAGCTGTTGAGCCAGCGCCTTGCGATTGCGCTCAAGCGCCTGAAGCTGACCTGACTGTTCCTGTTTTAACTGATCCAGGCGTTGCTGTTGTCGTTGCAGACTCCCCGCTAGTACTCTGAGGTGCCGGGTTGTCTTTCCAATCTTCTGCTCAGCCTGTTTCAGCTGGCCCTGCAAGGCTTGACGGCGCTTCTCTCGCTCACTCAGTTCACCCTGCAGGGTGGAAATTTCACCTTGCAGCTTGTGTAGCTCGCTCTCCTTGTCCGCAATCGCCTTATCTTCTCCAAGAACATTACATGCCGAAAAGAGCAATAAAGGTAGCATCAGGCTGAGCGTAGCCAGCCGCCTCTTACGAAATTGTCGCGTCATCAGGCTGGTTGTAAACCACTCGCTTCATTCTCATCCACGCTCTCCAGAAGACTGTGTCCCTGCATCTCTGAAGGAATCGGCAGCCCCATCAGGGTCAATAATGTCGGCGCGATATCACACAAGGCACCATTATCCTTTAGCTGAGCAGGACGACCCACATAAACCAAGGGTACCGGATTTTGAGTGTGCGCAGTGTGAGGTTGATCATTTTCCCTATCCTCCATCTGCTCCGCATTGCCATGATCAGCCGTGATCAGCATCTCGCCCCCAACTTTTCTCAACGCTGTAACCACCCGGCCCAGACAGAGATCAAGTGCCTCGATCGCTTTAACAGCCGCATCGAACTGTCCCGTATGCCCCACCATATCGGAATTCGCGTAGTTACAGACAATGGCGTCGTATTTACCACTCTCAATCGCCTCAACCAGGGCATCGGTCACTTCAGGCGCACTCATTTCCGGTTTAAGGTCATAGGTGTTCACTTTGGGTGAAGGAATCAGAATGCGGTCTTCGCCTTCAAACACCTCTTCACGGCCACCGTTGAAGAAGAAGGTGACATGGGCATACTTCTCTGTTTCTGCCAGGCGCAGTTGACGTAAGCCGAGTTTGGATATGTGTTCGCCAAATACATTCTCAAGACGCTCGGAGGGAAACGCCACCGGTATTTCAAAATCCTTGCTGTAGTCAGTCAGGCTGACAAAACTGCTCAGATTGGGGACCTTTGCCCGAACAAATCCGGTAAAATCTTTTTCAATAAAGGTTCTGGTCAGTTCTCTGGCCCGGTCTGAGCGGTAGTTCATGAACAGCACGGCGTCACCATCCTGGATGGTCACCACCGCCTTACCTTCGGGAACAATAGAGGTGGGTTTAACAAACTCGTCCGTTTCACCACGATCATAGGCCCGTTGCAGGGCCGTCTCTGCATCAGGTGCAGTGAAATCCGCATCTCCCAGCACCAGCAGATCATACGCCTGCTGCACACGATCCCAGCGATTATCCCGATCCATGGCATAGAAGCGGCCCGTTATCGTTGCAATAGCGCCATGCCCCAATGCCTTGAGCGTATTATTCATTGCCTGCAATGAGGCCATGGCACTCTTTGGTGGCATATCCCTGCCATCGAGAAACGCATGCACGTAGACCTGTTTTGCGCCCCGCTCAACCGCCAGCTTTGCCATAGCATGCATATGCTCTTCATGGCTATGCACACCACCGGGGGAGAGTAGGCCGAAGATATGTACCGCCTTATCCGTTTCGATGACCCGATCCACCGCATCCACCAGTGTGCGATTAGTGAAAAAGGAGCCTGTGCGTACTGATCGACTGACCCGGGTAAACTCCTGATAAACCACCCGACCCGCACCCAGGTTGAGATGACCCACCTCAGAATTCCCCATCTGACCATCGGGTAACCCCACCTCAGCACCGGAAGTGCCAATCAGGGTATGGGGCGACTCTTCCCACAATTTATCCCACACCGGTGTATGGGCCGCCAGGATGGCGTTTGACCGCTCATCCTCACTGTAGCCCCAGCCATCCA
This sequence comes from Sedimenticola sp., assembly GCA_026196795.1. GTDB lineage: Bacteria > Pseudomonadota > Gammaproteobacteria > Chromatiales > Chromatiaceae > Sedimenticola. Next base: position 1 of record JAPHUE010000221.1, on the reverse strand, counting down.
T
>JAPHUE010000062.1 GCA_026196795.1 Sedimenticola sp. | reverse complement strand
CCAGAATTCCTGATCTGTATGCAGGTGAACCCATCGTGCTGGCAGTAAAAATGCAAACGCCCGTAAAGCAACTGGCTATTACCGGACAAGTGGCTGGCGACACATGGAAACAACAGGTCATGCTAAAAGGCGGTGCCGTTGAGTCGGGTGTTCACCTGCTCTGGGCGCGACGTAAGATTGCAGCGCTGATGAATGAGAAGGCGCGAGGGCGTGATGAATCACAAGTCCGTAATGACGTCCTTGCAGTAGCCTTGTCGCATAAGCTGGTCAGTCAGTACACCAGCCTGGTTGCTGTGGATAAAACACCCTCACGGCCTGTTGATGTTGATCTGAAAAGCAAGGCGATGCCAACCAATCTACCTAAGGGATGGACGGCTGAAAAAGTGTTCGGCACGTTACCGCAGACCGCCACAACCGCTGAAATTAATCTGTTACTCGGTCTGCTTCTCTTGATTATTGCAGGCTCATTGAAGTGGTCATCACGAAACAGAAAAACAGTGGCTAGCGCATGAAATATCGATCAACACCCCTCATTGCTTTACTCGTACTAGCCGGGCTTTGGCAGATAGGAGAAGGAGGCTATATCAAAGCCAAAGCCCTACTCGCACAACAGCTTCTTATGTCGGCATGGGAAGAGACACAGTCAGGACAGAGCCGTGTACGTCCATGGCCCTGGGCGGATACCTGGCCCATTGCACGATTGGAGATTGAACGACTCGGCGTTGATCAGATTGTATTGTCAGGTGCCAGTGGAAGAACGCTGGCCTTTGGTCCCGGCCACATTCAAGGCACGGCGGCTGTCGGTGCCGTAGGGAATAGTGTGTTGAGCGGACACCGTGATACCCACTTTCGTTTTCTGCAATATCTACAGCCGGGTGATCAGATAAAACTGACGCCGGCAACGGGTAAGTCAGTGATGTATGCCGTGATGAAGAGTGATGTTTATGACAAGCAAGACACCTGGCTGCTGGATCAAAATGAAAATGGCTTAACCCTGATTACCTGCTATCCGTTTGATGCCATCATACCCGGTGGGCCAGAGCGATTTGTTGTGAGGGCGGTTCCTGCTGCTGGGTTGGTTATGTGAGTAGGAGACATTTGTCAGAAACGTGCCGGAATCAGCGACAGGTGTCGTAAAGCTCCAAAAGAGTACTTTGTTAGAATGGCGTTTAGTTATTATTAATCAATAAGTTGACATTAGAGGTAAAGGTAGAAATTGAACTGGATAGGCGACAGGAGTTTTGCGACACCTGTCGCCTTTGTCGTTTTGTGTGGATGAAGAAAAGGAAAATAACGCCTTGTATTTGCTGGGAATTTAATGAATACTTTTGTTTTTAATTGAACGGATAGGCGTCAGTTGGATAGGCGTCACGTGTCGCTGAATAATACTGTTAGGGCTTTCGGTAAATGAGCGAGAAAATAGTACCAAAGGCTGTTTATTTAGGTCTTATCACCTTTGCTGTTCTATATTTGGGCGCGTTGGTAATGGCTCATTTGTTCATACTTAGCAAGGCAGGGATGTTGTTTTGGCTACAGGTTGTTTTGCTGGTTTTTAGTGGCTACATAACAGGCCGGTTTGCAAAAATGTACGGTTGGCTAAATGGAGTAATGGTGGGCATAGCAGCTCCTGTTGTCCTTGCATTTGGCATGTCAGTCATCACAGTTAACATATCAGCAGCAGGTGCAGCGTTTGCAGTTCTCGGGGCATATTGGCTACTACAGTCAATTATTTGTTGTGCAATAGGCGGCTTTATATGGGATTTACAATCAAAAAAATGATGTCAGCCCTAACAATACGCAGCAGCATCGGCCCTTCGGGCCTGGACGCAGCGGAGCTGCGCCGCTGTGCTTGGCGTTATGTGCATTAAATAATCAATATATGAGAAATCTACTAATCATATTGCTTGTTATTGGATTAGGTGGTTGCTCGGCTAGTGAAAAGGACGCACTTGTAAACGATATACAGAAAAATGAGCTGACTAAATTATCATATAAGGTTGGTGGGTTTAAAACTTTCAAGTGCGACGCTCTTGGTGGACAAAAAGCATTAAAGATATGGAGCAACTCTCTTAAACAAGCGGTAGTTGCATCGTGGCCAAGCCCAGATAATTACTTGGAGTTGTCTTTTAATAATGGGCATAAATACAGTCTTAAAACATTTATTGGCCTGGGCAATCTAAAATATTCTGTACTATATGCAAGCAGTGTTTATACAGGAGAGCAGCTCATGATTGAAAGTGTGTGTCCTGGTTTAAGAGCACATAACCAGTCGTTAAACCAGATCGGCGCAAAACTCGCGCCTCCTGGTTAACTCAAACGTTAAGTGTAAAAGTAGAATGATTAAAGACCGGGGAAAAGTCGTAAACCACTTCGGGTATTGGCCTGAGTTTGCTGATGGGAAATTTACCCGTTTCTCATATGAGAATATTGGTCTGATTGAGGCATCGATTATTTATATTGATTCAAATACTTCGAAAGTAGCAAGGATAGCTCTAAAGTTTAATGGGGTTACAGATATTCAGCTAAGTGAGCTTAAATCAGAAAATGTTATTGATGAAATGTCCTTTATAGGTGAATCACCAACTACAGTAGTTATCAAAGCTTGTTACGGGCTTAATGGCTCGTTCATGTGTACAGAAATAGAGGTGTGCAGTGTTCACACTTAACAAAAACAGGCTGGTCGACGGCTATTTCGCTGCTCGTTCCTCGCAACAAAATTGCCTCGCCAGCTGTAAGCGTTAGGTTTCCGATGAAAGTTAGTGATAGAGCAATATTTTTGTACGGAATGCTGCTATTCGTACTGTACCCCATATTTTCTATTGCTTTTTGGGAGTTGTCATTTGAGTTTGTTATTGGCGATAGCTATCTATTTCAGTTTTGTCTAAAAGAATTTGGTGATGAGGCTGTACTTGACTGTTATGACTACAACAGATCACTCTTCTATAGTGAGAACTATATACTGTACGTTAACTTATTATTACTGTCCCTAATCACTATGCTCATAACGCTTTATGTTAATAGGAATGTAGAAATTGGTCACGTAAGTAGTTCACTAGTTATTTCAACTTTAGGGCTAACTTCAATGATTGCCTATCACTACACATTTGATCAGCTTTCTGTATTTGTGGGCGTGTTTATTGTAATCATCACAGTGTTTTCTGCTTTAGGAGGTTATATTGCCTTATTACGGAAAAAAACCTAACAAACACAGGCAATCGAACTTCGCTTCTCGTCGCGTTTTTTGCGCCGCAAAAAAAGCGCCAATACGCTTCGTCAATTGCTGTTGGCGTTAGGTGAAAATAATGAAGGCGTTCTTATTATTCATCTTGCTATTCTCGGCGGTCGCACAAAGCGCTGAAAATTGCCAACAATTCAATGGCCCAGATGAAACATACTCAAGGTTTGTCCAATTGGCATTCGAGCCAATGATTGAAAAAGGAAAAATCACCGGATATATGGTTAAGAACATTAAGAAGAACGAACAAATAGAAGCACTCGCATGTATAACTAAATCAATAGAGTCAGGTAACTGGAAGTCTGCATGTACTATTAAGTACTTCTACTTAAATGGCAATGAGCAGCTTGGTATTCCAAAAGATGACGAACTTTTTGCAAAATATGAGCAAATATGTAGCCGCCGTGGATAATCGCGAGCGTAGTTATCCACCTAACCAGTGCCTGCAAATGATGGCGCAAAAGACGCGCCCCATTTGAGGCAGGCGTTAAGGGCAAAGATGAAAATTGCGAAGATTCTCCTAATTGGTATTGTAATTGTTTCTTGCTCATATTTGTCATTGTGGTACGGCTTTGCTAAAGGTTATGAACACAAGCTGAGTGATAACTTAGCAGAAAGTGTGTTTACAGTTCGATCGCTCTCACTAATGCGAGAAGGAAAAGCTGATGAAGCTATAAAATCATTAGAGGGTCAGCTGGACACACAAATAGTTGAAAAAACTGTGGGAGATTCCACTTTTGTTAAATATATAGTGGGTCTACCAAAAACAAGCCAACAAACTATTAGCAAGCTCGAGAATCTTATAATTCAATATCGCAAATCAACGAATTATAAATGCTCATCAAGCGAAGAAGTATGCGAAGTTATCAATGGTTTTATTTATGGGAACAAGTAAGCCCTTAACAAGCAAAGGCAGCCGACGCGCAAAAAACGCGCTCGGCTGCTTTGAGCGTTAAGGTACAAATGGATCAACTCAACAAGGCAATCAGAAATCTAGGTATGAATCGTCTTATGAGGCTGAAAGATAGAGATGTCTATCTGGCAGTACTTTTAAGGAAAGAAGAGTGGAAGCATCTATCCGCACCCTGGTGGCTCGGTAAAAGTGCATCTATCGTAGGAGTGGATTTAGATGGTAACTTTGTTCTACGTAAAAGCTCTGGTGAATTTGTTTTATGGGACCACAAACTTTCTAATGAGATAGCTATTTCTAACAGTTTAAAAGGAATGCTTTCAATGTTGGAGCTTGATCAAACAAATGTACCTTAACAAGAATAGGCACAGTCGCCCTTCGGGCTGGACGGGTCGCTTCGCTCCCCGCCTGTGCTGTAAACGTTAGAACTAAAAGATGATTTCAGCCTTTAAGTGCCCAAATTGCGGAAAGCTACCACGAGGTTTTGATTATAAACCGGCTAAGATAAAACCAAAGTGGTATCAAACTTCAAAGCCCAGGATGTTTTGTCCATCCTGCAATGTTGAAGTGGTGCATGATAAAAGGTTATCTCTGTGGTTAGGCGCTAGTGTGGGGGCTTTTGCATTGCTCGTTATTGCGCTATATGCAAACAAAGAATTCGAGTGGGGTCTTACCTTCGTGCTAATAAACGTAGGTGGCATCAGTATAGTGGCATGTTGGGTAATGGCATACATTTACAGGAGTCTTAAAATTGTGCAATAGCAGTTCTAACAAAGTGCAGCAACAGCGCTCGTTACACTCGCTGGACGTCTTTTTCGCTGCGCTCAAAATCCGCCGTTGTGCATGGCGTTATAACTCCTGAGAGATCGGACATGCGAATAATATTGTTGCCAATAGTCTGTCTTTTTCTCATGGCTTGTTCAGATAGCCATGAAGGCGCATCGCATTCCCTTAAACAGGTACTTAAAAGCACTGAAGTTAACTGCCAGTTTTTAGAGTCTTCGAAATTTTCAAAGGGCTACTGGGTAAGGTCTGAGCTAGACGGTTGGGGGTTGTTAGTCGTTACAAAAAACAATGAGCTAAACACATATACCCTCGCGTTAATGGCGCATGGCCATGAGCGTGCACTAGAGACACGAGAGATTGGATGTGAAAAGTTATAACAAGGCCAGGCACAATCGCCCACTTCGTGGGCTGGACCTCCGCACTGCGTGCTCCGGCCTGTGCTGGCGACGTTATGCGTATAAAGAGATATGAGCATACTTAACGAGATCAAAAATGCCTGGAGTTGGGTGGGAATCGAACCTGAGGAAGTGGTCGTTGAAAATGAATTTGGAAATCTGATCGTTAAAGATTCAACTGATAAGTTTTGGCGTTTGTGTCCCGAAGATGTCTATTGTGAAGTAGTAGCCAATTCAATCGAAGAGTATAACGCTCTCATTAAGAATGAAGAGTTTTTAGAAGATTGGTTTATGTCAGGAATGGTAGAAGAAGCTGAAAAAGCATTGGGCAAATTGGAACCGGGGTATAAATACCACATGGTAATCCCTGGGGTACTTGGTGGTGAGTATGGTGGTTCAAATGTAAAGGTTGCGCCCTTAAATGAAATAGTGCGCTTTTCAGGTGATCTTGGTAAACAAATAAAAGATCTACCTGGAGGTTCGGAAGTAGAGCTAAAGGTGGTCCCGTGAAATCGCATAACAAGGCGCTGTTGGTGCTCACTATCGTTCGCTGGGACGCACTCGCTACCGCTCGGCGCCCCAAAGCTGGTCGTTAAATTTACTTCGAACCATGAGCCAAAACGAAACAGGAATAGCGATCGACTCTCAATGTCTTTCTTACTTAATTGATGCGATCTCTGGCTTAGATGAGCCTACAGACGAATTGGCCGACGAAAAGAAAGCACTATTAAGAATTTGGTTCTATCAGCCCGAGACCTTTTGGGTAACTGGAACCGTAGCCTCTGAGTGTTCCAAAATAAAGAATATCGAGCGTCATGAGCTACACCAATCGTTTATTAGTATGGCGTTTATGGACCCTCCTCAGAGAGACAAGTCTGCCATTCATAAGCGGACCGTAACCTATATGCTTGCTCATCCAAAGGCAAACGATTGTAGAATTTTGGCTGAAACTGTAGATTTAGGGCTAAATGTTCTCTTGAGTTACGACCATAGATTTTTAAGTCGTCTGTCGGCAGCAGAGCCAGCTGTTATGTTGGCTAAGCCCACAGAGTATTGGAATAGCCTCAATATTCCCCTTGGTGCCCCATTGGTTACAGCGCCGCATCCGTCCAATCCCCTTTCAGAAAGGAGCTGGTGGCTGTGGCAATAAAATTTAACAAGCGCATGTTGTCGGACTGGTTTTCCGCTGCGCTCCAAACCAGCCGCAAATGCGGGCGTTAGGAAAAAAGGTAGAACCAATGATTACATCCATAACTAAATTTAAGTTGCCTAAGCCTGCTACCCAAGAGGAGGCAAAAAATATCTTCTTGAGTACAGCGCCTAAGTATAGAGATTTACCTGGACTAATCCGAAAATGCTACGTTATTTTTGATGATGGCTATGCAGTGGGTGGGATTTATCTTTGGAACTCTCGTAAAGATGCAGAGGCAGTTTACACGGAGAACTGGAAAGATTTTGTTCGTGAGAAATATGGCTCAGAGCCTGAAATCACGTATCTTGAAACGCCTGTTGTAGTTGATAATGTCTCAAAAGAGATAATCACTGATTAAACTCTCAAGAATGTTATACCTGCTATTGTTAAATCTAAATGCCATACAAGGCCAGGCACAACCGCAGCAAGGAACCTCTGGTCTAAAATGAACTGGATTTATGTGTCGATTGGTTTCACCGTGTCTCGTCATGTAATAATGCCAGACTTAGTCAGTGACTTTATAAACAGAAGCAATCTGAGTTCGATTGCACAGCAATGGATGAAGTGAATGAGAAAAGGAGTATTAACTCTCTGTAATTTTGTATTGATTGGTCTGTCTTTTTGGTTGTTTTTCGCTCCCGCTGATGTGCTAGGCGATGCCAGTCAGATATTTGATGACCGAAAAAAACTGGTTTATCAGATTCGTATTATCGATATCTCTTCAGGCGACAAATCCAGTATTGGCTCTGGTTTTCAGGTGAGTGCTGATGGTGTGCTGGCTACAAACTATCATGTAGTCTCAGATTTGATTCATGAGCAGGATCGGCACCGCCTTGAAGTGATTGATTACCTCGGCAACACCATTCAGTCCAGCTTGTTGGATTTTGATGTGGTTCATGATATCGCCCTGATCAAGATCAGCACGCACGGGAGTGATTTCTTCAGAATAGGTAAGAAATCCTTAAGTAAAGGCCAGCGCATCTATTCCATAGGTAATCCTCAGGATCTTGGTATGACCATAATCGAGGGTAATTACAATGGGTTGGTGGAAAATTCACGTCATAAAAGACTACTTTTTTCTGGTTCACTTAACCCGGGTATGAGTGGTGGGCCGGCCATTGATGAAGCCGGGTATGTTGTTGGGATCAATGTGTCGAAGGGGGGTGAACAGATCAGTTTTCTGGTGCCATCTGAATTACTCTCGATGCGAATAAAGGGGTTGCGAGAGCATGCCTCAGATGCTGATTATGCAGAAGTAATCCAAAAGGATCTGTATCGGGACCAGGATCAGTACTTCAAACGTATACTTGAAAGTACGGTGCCTTCTGAGCTATTTGGAAAATTGATGTTGCCTGGAAAATTAGACCCATCTCTGAAGTGTTGGGGGCATACCGTAGATAAACCAAAGCTACTGTATGAGAGCTTTCACAAACACTGCCGAACTGAAGATAACCTGTTTATCGATGGTGAATTCAATACCGGTAGCTTTGCCTATAACTACGAATGGATGTCGACCGAAAAACTTAACAGACTTCAATTCTATCATGCGGTTGAATCACGTTTTGAGCATCTCAGCCTCTATAACCTGGATAAAGAAAAGTATGCGACCAATCTTAGCTGTACAACGGACTTTGTAACGATCAATCAGGAATCGTGGAAGGCGTCAATCTGCTTCAGGAAATATAAGCAATACCACTCGCTTTATGACGCAACCCTTTTGCTCGCCTCGGTTGGACAAAATCATCAGGCTGCCGTTGTGACAACAGCTGCAACCGGTATCAGTAAAGAGAATGCAATGGCTCTTTTTCGTATGTTTATGGGGGCGATAAAATGGAAACGCTCGTAGTACAGACTGGAATCAAGCATGGGCGTGTTGCAGAGATCACTCGAAGTGAGCAGGGACGCTTAACTATTGGTAGAGGGTTTGATAATACCATTGTATTGACAGACCCATATGTGGCCCCGCGTCAGCTTGATTTCAGATGCAATGAAGGGCAATGGTCTGTTGATGTGCTGGATGAAACCAATCCGGTGCTGTTAAATGGAAAAGTCGTGCGGGGTGAGGGAATTGCCATAGATTCAGGGGACAGACTAACCGTTGGCCGAACTCGATTACGCGTATTTTCCTCTGATCATCAGATTGAAACTACACATAAATTGTTTTGGAACAGTAAGTTACATGCCGACAAGGTTGGCATATTTACAGCGTTATCTGCCTTTCTGGTTGTCTCTTTTCTGGATGGATTTTTTGAATATGTCCAGGCCGCAATTACAAGTGAGACAAAAGAGTATGGTTTTTCAGCTCTGATGCTGGCGGTTGTAATTATCGTTTGGGCTGGTATCTGGTCCCTTATTGGTCGTCTGCTTAGACATCAACCTCATTTTTCGATGCAGCTGTTTACGACCAGCCTGGTATTAGGCCTATTGGTCTTTCTGAATCCACTTATCACCTATTTAGACTATGCAAGCAGTAGTGCGATGGTTGGAGAGTATGCCGCCTATGGGGTGGCGTTTATTATCCTGAGTTTGTTGTTAAAATTTAATCTATTCTACGCAACAAATATCAAACACAATACTTTATCGGCGGTTATCGTCAGCGCAATGATTGTAATGCTTGCCTATACAGCCGTGTTTATTCGGCAGGATACGTTTTCAACTACACCAACTTTTTCAGCTACGGTAAAGGCGCCGTTTGCAAAGGTGCGGAGTGATCAGACATTGGATACTTTTTTAGGTGTGGTCAATTTGACAGTAGAGCGTCTTAAGTAAAGGGGATTGTCTCAGAGTCGCTGTTGTGTATTTACAGGCTAATACTGGATCTGTTTTTTTGATATAGGATAACAAGACACCCATTTATTGAGCCACACAAAAAAGGCATGACGTACACAATGGACTAGACGGTGATAATACGGTGTAGCTTCTACGCTGCCGAGGGCTTTCTGGGTTTTGGTATGCCCATCATTCCTTGAGGCAGAAGTCATCCCCATGCTCTCTTTAATGGTAGAGAAAAGTAAAGCGCCAATCTGTGGGTGTCCTCGATTAGCGGCGCCCGACTAGCGATAGATGTTAGTTAGAGGTCAGTTGAGCGAATAAGAACCGAGCCATCCTCCTCAAAGGTATTACTTTCAATCAGCCTGCATGCGGCCTCTTGAATAGCTATTCGGTGTTGAGCTACTGACTGCATTGGGTCTTCATCTGTGGCGCCAAACTTTTCGATCAGGATGTCCAATGAGATTCGGCAAAGGATGCGCTTTTTGTCTAATTCTGCAGCGACAGTCGCCACTTTAGCAATGGCATTCCAGCACTCTAGCCGAGGGAATGTAATCCCCGTTTTTTTTGGAGTGGCTGTTTCATGTCGGGTCAACTGCATACTAACTCCAGTTGTTAGTTGGTAAACTTGGTCGTAATTGAGTATCTGTTTGCGGCACGTTCTTCAGTTCCTGCTTGTGTAAGGGTGGAAGCTATAAAGCCATGCTTAGAAAAGCAGGTTTGCCTGCAGCTACTATTTTCTGATAGGCAGAATCAACGCGTTCGATCATTTGTTAAAAAAGGTGATGTCGAATCTTTTTTTGATTTCTTTGCAGCTCTCTTCTCTTGTAGCGTCATGGCGGGTTTTTTCTTTGCTTCCTTATTGCTTTGTTGAGTCTTGCTCATGGTATTTCCCTCTTGTTAGTCGGTGTGAGTTGGTTGCCCAATCAGAGTTAAACATAATGCTGTTGAATGTGAGAAAGCTGTTTGTGGGTGTCGCTAATAGCTGTTCACGACACCGGAGTTTAGCGTTTGCAACTTCCCCATCGTTTGATGTAGTTGCCGAAACTTGTTCGATGGAATCATTTATTATGATGACATGGGCCCAGGCAATACATGATCAAGGACGAAATTATTGGCTTCAGTTGCCGGTGTTCATTTTCCTCCTGACCATGGGAGGTAAATAAGTTCTTTGTCATCAGAGGGAAGAGTTATAGGCACAATATAGCTTAATACGCATGTAATAGCTGTTTTATTTTCTTAAGAAGCTTGCTTGATTTGGACAGCCACACTCTATCGAAAGCTGTAAAGAAGAAGTAATGTCGTACTCTTCATCCCGGAAAGTGCCGTCTAATAACTCTGGGTTGGGGGTATTGTGAAATCAAATAGTATGGATCAAGGTGCTAAGTGTGCGTAATAGCGAGCAATTGCGTGGCTGTTTTTACACCGAGTAGCAATTTTTCGATCGCAAGGAAGTAAGTCATAAACCAAGGGTCTCTCAAGTATGTGTTCTTGTTCGACCTGCACAGGATCGCTATCCATGGGATTGAGTTTCACGGGTTGTATTTTTTTGTTCTTTAACGACTAGTTGTCAGCAAGCTGACGATTTCGCTACACGAGTAGTCGAAACTAATCGGCTGGATGTGTGGATGGTTTTATTTTGTTTTAGTGCCTTCGATATTCTACAGAT
>JAPHUE010000196.1 GCA_026196795.1 Sedimenticola sp. | reverse complement strand
TGAACCAGGGCCCGGGCAATCATCAGGCGACGCTTCATACCACCGGACAGTGTTCGGGACATCTGGTTACGCTTATCCCACAAATCCAACTGCTTCAGACTTGCTTCTGCTCGCCGCCAAGCCTCCTTACGGGGAATACCATAAAAACCCGCCTGATTAACAATAATCTCCCCGATGCGCTCCCACATATTAAAATTGAACTCCTGGGGTACCAGTCCAATACAGGATTTCACTGACTCCGGGTCTTTATCCAGGTCATGTCCAAATACCTCAACACGACCAGAGGTCTTATTCACAAGGGAGCTGATGATTCCGATCGCTGTTGATTTTCCCGCACCATTAGGGCCGAGCAAAGCAAAAAAGTCACCCTCACCCACAGTGAAATCGATCCCCTTGAGGGCTTCAAATCCGTTCTTGTAGACCTTTCTCAAATCTGAGATGGCAAGTGCATTCATCGAGTTAACCTGTTCGGTATCTTTTCGGGTGTCAGACAAACAACCCTGTCTGTGAGAATCGCGGGATGGAGCCGTCAGACCAGCCAAGATTCTCTTATAAGTAATCAGCACTATATGGAGTCGTTGCGAATGAAATCAACCACCTTACTGCTTGCCAGGACAGATAGATGACAAACCCTGGTCACGAAAGGGTAACGAACGACCAAAAAACGATATAATGCACGAAAAGCAGCAGGAACAGCTGCGCAGAAACACAATTCCCGAGGTATAAGGCATGAAAAGAGTCACCATCGTAGGTGCCGGTTTTGCAGCCCTGACGTCTGTTCAGAAATTGCGCGCCGCCGATCCAACAGTTGAGATCACACTGGTGGCACCAACACCTGTGTTCACCTATTTCCCTGGCACCATCTGGATTCCTTCCGGTTTGCGCAAACCGGAAGATCTGCAGATTGATCTGCGCAACTTCTTCCAGCGGAAGAGCGTGAATTTTTTCCAGGGCTCAGCAACGGGATTAAGAGAGGGTGGACGCATCCTGGAAACGGATCAGGGTGAGATTGAGAACGACGGACTCATTATCTGCTCCGGTGGTCGCTTCATTAAAAAACTACCCGGCATTGAGCACGCCATCACCCCTTGCGAGGGCATTCCTGCCGCGGTAAAAATTCGCGACCGCCTCAAAGCGTTGACCCAGGGCACAATTGCCGTGGGCTTTTCGGGTAATCCCAAAGAGCCTTCCGCCATGCGCGGCGGGCCAATGTTTGAGTTTTTGTTTGGTATTGACCAGCAACTACGCCAGGAAGGACGTCGTGACAAGTTCAAACTGATCTTCTTCACCCCGGCGCCCGAACCTGGCAAGAGATTGGGGCCAAAAGCAGTCAAGGGACTGCTACGTGAGATGGAGAAACGCGATATAGAAACCCATCTGGGCCATAAGATGAAGGAATTCACTGAGAGCAAGGTGATAACTGAAGGTGGCGAGTTCGATGCCGATCTGATCCTGTTTATGCCGGGCATGACCGGCAATCAGTGGTTTGACAACACCGAACTGCCCCGCTCAGAAGGAGGTCTGATCAAGGCCGATGCACAGTGTCGTGTAGAAGGACTTCAACAGGTCTATGTTGCGGGTGACTCTGGCAGCTATCCCGGCCCTGACTGGATGCCCAAGCAAGCCCATATGGCTGATCTGCAGGCCGAAGCCGCCGCACTCAACCTGATCGCTGAACTGCAAGGAAAACAGCCGACGAACACCTTTAAAGTGGAACTGTTCTGTATTGTGGACAGCCAGACTAGCGGAAGCCTGGTGGCCAGGACGCCCAACTATAATATTGCCCTGCCCCAGCTGCGCCCTTTCCACTGGATCAAGCGGCTATTTGAATGGTGGTATCTGCGCCAGTATCGCTAATCTGCCGATTACTTGCCTGGGCGTACCAGTCCGCCCAGGCCCATTTCGTCGAGGGCCCTCTCCATCAGTTCACGTACCTGGCGCGCATCGGTCATACGCAGTGCCGCCTGCAGCAGACTCTTTGCCCGCGAACGACTGAAACTGCGGATCACCCACTTGATCTTCAACAGGCTACCGGCACTCATACTGAGGCTGTCCACCCCCATGCCGAGCAGCAAAATAGCCGCCAGCGGATTACCCGCCAATTCACCACAGACACTGACCGGGCGTCGATAGAGTGCCGCACCCTCCACAATCTGGGTGATAGCCCGTAACACGGCTGGATGCATATCATCAAAAATGTCAGCCACACGGGGATTGTTGCGATCTACCGCCAGCAGATACTGTGTCAGATCATTGGTACCCACTGAGACAAAATCCACCCGCCGGGCAATCTCATCAATCTGATACACCGCTGCGGGCACCTCGATCATCACCCCTACTGAGGGCATAGATACCACATACTCCTCTTCAACCAGTTCGTCATAGGCTCGCCGGATCAGCATCAGCAGCTCATCAACCTCAGACACCATACTGACCATCGGCAGCATGATCTGCAGATTGTTCAGGCCGATATTGGCGCGGATCATAGCACGGATCTGGGTTAGAAAGATCTCAGGATGATCCAGCGAGATCCGTACACCACGCCACCCCAGAAAGGGGTTTGATTCAGCAAAAGGGAAATAGGGCAGTGGTTTATCACCACCTATATCGAGTGTACGCAGGATAACCGGGCGTGGAGAAAAGGAGCTCAATAACTGTCGATAACTTTCAACCTGAACATCTTCACCAGGAAAACGGTCACGGGTGATATAGAGCAGCTCTGTTCGATGTAACCCAACACCCTGTGACTCTTCAAGGCCGACAGTCATAACATCTGAAATAAGGCCGGTATTCAGATAGAGCGGAATAGTCGTGCCATCAGTTGTTTCGGCAATGAGCCCTTTCATCGCCTCTAGCTCTTCGGCTATCTCTGTCTCTTCTTTTGCGAGACGGGCGTACTCATCACTAACCGATGGATCAGGCGAGACATAAACACGCCCTCGATAGCCATCAATAATGATGTCCAGATCTTCCAGCCGACCAACAGGCAGATCGGTCACACCCATAACAGCAGGAATGCCCATCGCCCTGGCCAGGATTGCCACGTGGGAAGAACTGGATCCCATGGCAGATACGATACCGGTCAGTCGTTCTACCGGCACCTCAGCCAGCTGCACTGCGCTGATATCTTCGCCAACCAGCAGGGTCTTCTCGGGATAGATAACCTCTCGCGGCTTATCCAGTTGCAAATGCATCAATACGCGTCGACCCAGATCCCGGATATCCGAGGCCCGTTCCCGTAGATAGACATCATCCATGTTATCGAAGACCCGTGCATGTTCCTCGATCGTGTGGTGCAGGGCCCCTTGCGCCCATTGGCCCTGCTGAATACGCTCCACGGTCTGACTGACCAGGGTATCACTACCCAGCATCATCAGCAGGGCATCAAACAAGGCCTGTTCTTCAACCGGCAGCTCGGTAGCGAGACGCTCCTTGAGACTTTTCAGCTCTTGTTGCGTAAGGTCCACCGCCTCTTTGAAAGCAGCAATCTCGGAAGCCGGATCATCGGTATTCCTGTCCGGCACGGCATCCAGATCAGCCAGTTGATAGGCTACGACCGCCCGGCCGGTTGCCACACCCGGCGCACTGGGTTGACCGCTGAGATAACGATTCAGCGGACTGCGGGTATGCTGTATCTGATCCAGTTCACCACTGGCACGGGCATGGGTGATAGCCCCCGCCAGTTGCGCTGCCAGGGTAAATAGAAAGGTGACTTCATTATCATCAAACTTGCGCGGCTGTATCTGTCGGACGACAAGTACACCAAGCACTTTACGGTTCTGGATGATCGGAACGCCAAGAAAACCACGGTATTGTGTTTCACCGGTGGCGTGGATAAACAGATAACGCGGATGCTCAGTGGCATTATCAAGGTTCAGCGGTTCAGCCCGCTCACAGACCAGCCCCACCAGACCTCGGTGCATGGGTAGACTAACCTTGCCCACCGACTCAGGATTGAGACCCTCTGTCGCCAGCAGGATATGCTCGCGACGATCAAAATCGGTGAGATAGACGGAGCAGACATCCGCATTGATGGCCTGTTTAACCCGCTGCACGATCAAGCGCAGCGCTTCTCCCAGGTCAGAAGCGGCGTTGACCTCCTGGACAATACGGTGAAGGATCTCCAGCACGTTCAGTTACCGTCTGTTTTGGCGCAAATAATTGGCCTGAGCACGATTTGGCGCACCATCCGGGAACAATAGGGGCGCCAGCTCCTCAAGAGCCTGTACATAGACCTTGCGCTTGAAATAGACCACCTCACGCAGTGGATGCCAATATTTTACCCAACGCCAACCATCAAATTCCGGTTTGGGTGCATGATCCAGACAGAAGTCTGTCTCATCACATAACACCCGAAGCAGATACCAGAGCTGTTTCTGGCCAATGCAGAGCGGCTTGCAGTGATGCCTCAAGAACCGCTTCGGTAAACGGTATTTAAGCCAACCGGACGTCACACCCACCAACTCAACCTGGTGCTGCTTCAGTCCCACTTCCTCTTCCAGTTCACGGTACATCGCCTGTTCAGGCGTCTCTCCATCGTTTATACCGCCTTGGGGAAACTGCCAGGCATCCTGCCCTATACGTCTTCCCCAGAAAAGCTGCCGCTGATGATTGCAAAGTATGATACCAACGTTAGGTCTATAACCTTCTGAATCAATCAAAAGAAAACCTATTTAGAATCTATAAACTGACTTGATTGTTCCACAAGTAACCATTC
>JAPHUE010000135.1 GCA_026196795.1 Sedimenticola sp. | reverse complement strand
CACCTTCGCCATATCACTCCCATTCACCCTGGTTCTGCTACTTGCTGTTGGCATTAACTTTCTGTTCTATGAATGGCTCAAGGCCCCCACATTGGCCGGCCAGCAGTTATTGCAACAAGTAGAAGGTTTTCGACTCTACCTGGGCGTGGCCGAACAGGATGAACTGAACTACAAACATCCTGTTGAAAAGACTCCCGCACTGTTTGAAGCCTTCCTGCCCTATGCACTGGCATTGGGCGTTGAACAGCAGTGGGCAGAGCGCTTCTCCGGCATCCTGGCGGCAGCCGGAAAAGGGGGTGAAAACTACCAGCCTGGCTGGTATAGCGGACGAAGCTGGAACAGTCACAATCTGACCGGCTTTACCACCGCCATGGGCAGTGCCATGGGTTCCGCTATCTCTTCCTCATCAACCGCACCGGGTTCCTCTTCCGGTAGTGGTGGCGGGGGCTCCTCTGGCGGTGGAGGCGGCGGCGGTGGTGGCGGTGGCTGGTAACCGGCCAATTTGATGATAGAGTAGTCTCATCAAGAATAATCGTCAGCAGGAGCAATAGAATGGATGAGATGATCTACATCGGATGCAGCGAGAGTGATGTTGGACTGCTGCCTCGTATGGCCAATCGTCATGGCCTTATCGCCGGTGCTACCGGAACAGGTAAAACCGTCACACTGCAGGGGCTTGCGGAATCATTCAGCCGACTGGGTGTACCGGTCTTTCTGGCCGATGTAAAAGGTGATCTCTCTGGATTAGCACAACCCGGAAAACCCCATCCAAAGGTGCAGGAACGGCTGGATCAGATGCCACTGGATGACTTCACCTTCCAGGGCTTTCCCGTTACCTTTTGGGATATCTTTGGCAAACAGGGCCACCCGGTCCGCACCACCATCTCGGATATGGGTCCTCTGCTACTGGCTCGTCTGCTCAATCTGAACGATACCCAACAGGGTGTCCTGGCACTGGTCTTCCGGGTGGCCGATGAGAATGGCTGGCTGTTGCTGGATATCAAAGACCTGCGTGCGATTCTGAAGTTTGTGGCAGAAAATGCCGCTGATTTCAGAACACTTTACGGCAATGTCTCCTCCGCCAGTGTGGGCGCTATTCAACGACGACTGATTACCCTGGAAGATCAGGGTGCAAAAAAACTGTTCGGTGAACCTGCGCTAAACCTTCAGGATCTTATACAGAACGATGACAACGGCCTGGGTGTTATTAATATTCTGGCTGCTGATCAGTTAATGAACTCACCCCAGCTCTACAGCACCTTCCTGTTCTGGCTGCTCTCTGAACTGTTTGAGCAGATGCCCGAGGTGGGTGACCAGGACAAGCCCAAGCTGGTGCTGTTTTTTGATGAAGCTCACCTGATGTTTGATGATGCCCCGGAGGCCCTACTAGACAAGATCGAGCAAGTGGTTCGGCTGATTCGTTCTAAAGGAGTCGGTGTCTATTTTGTCACCCAGAATCCGCTGGATATACCTGACAGTGTGCTGGGTCAACTGGGTAACCGTGTACAGCACGCCCTGCGCGCTTACACCGCGAAAGATCAAAAGGCGTTAAGGGCAGCGGCTCAAACCTTCCGGGACAACCCCAAGCTGGACACTGAGCAGGTCATCAGTGAACTGGGTCTGGGTGAAGCCTTAGTCTCCACCCTGGATAGCAAGGGACGACCCAAGATTGTTGAACGCACCTTGATCAGACCGCCAGAGAGTCAGATCGGCCCGATTAAACCCGCGCTTCGCAAGACCATTATGGCCAGCTCACTGGTTGCAGGGGTCTATGATACGGCCGTGGATCGTAAGTCTGCTCATGAAATTCTAACTGAACGCGCAGCACAACAGGCCGAAGCACTGGAAGCCGAAGAGGTAGAGAAGGCACGGGCGAAGGAGGCTGCCAAAGAGAAAAAGAGCAGCAGTGGAAGAGGACGTCAAACGGTAATGGAGTCGTTTTTCAAAAGCGCCGCCAGAGCCGTCGGCAGCACGATTGGCAGACAGATCATTCGCGGCGTATTGGGATCGATCATGGGTGGACGACGTTAACCACTGTTAGAGTTGCTGGTCAGAATGGTAGATCAGCAACTCCCGAGTATGTCGTATTCTGTCGATATCCTCCATTGATGCCACAGACTCCAACTGAATAATATAGTCGTCTGGAAGTTCATGCTCACGAGCACCCTGGATCACATGCTCCTTGTACCAGTGATAAGGTATGAAGCTTGCGTCTATTCGGGTCGCTCGATAAGTGAAGGCCAAACAGGTCTCACCTGTCGGTAAAACAATCTCAACAGAAGCCACGTCATAGCCCAATCCCACCCCTTCAAACTGATCCAATAACGGCCGGTCTTCAATAGCAATTTCGTAGAGCACACCGACGACACGGTGGTCATCTTCACCGGTGTAGAAGGCATCACATTTACCAGAGCCATCACGGCCCTGTTTATGCCAACGTAGCGTATGTCCTGCCAGTGTGGCCTGAGAGAGTGGATTGGCGGTTGGAATCCGCGCCCCCAAGCGGCGGGTCGACATATTGGAACCGTAAGCGAAATAATATAGCTGACTCATCGTTCTGCCATCGCCAGTTTTGCTCCCAACGCAGCAAAGGCAACTGCAAAACCACGTTGCAGCCGACTGATAATGCGGGGGGAGTGAATGACATAATCCCTTACTGTACCGGCAAACAGGCCGTAGCAGACAAACACCACGAACGTAATCAGCATGAAGATGGTACTCAACATGCTCAGATCAATGATCGGTGAAGCAGAACCCGCAGGCACAAACTGAGGTAGAAAAGCGATAAAGAACATGGAGAGTTTAGGGTTCAGGATATTAATCAAAAAACCCTTAACCGCAATATTCAGCATACCGTGCTGACAGCGTCTTTCATCAATAACCAGACTGCCGGTATCTCGCCACATAGACCAAGCGATATAGAGCAGATAAAGTGCGCCCAGATATTTCAGCACCTGAAAGGCCATCGCACTAAGATGCAGAATGGCCGAGAGCCCAAGGATACTCACCAACAAATGCGGTAATGCACCAAAGGTACAACCCACAGAAGCGGCCAGGCTGGCACGATGACCTACGAAAAGCCCCGTGGAGACCGTATAAATCACACCCGTTCCAGGTAACATTACGATTATTAACGAGGTAATGAGAAACTCTGTTGTAAACATCTAGCCTATCCAATGCCGGAGAATAAAATCAGACTAGCATATTTTCCACCCCGGCGGCATTATCAGCCACCCGATCGGTGAAACATCAAAACAAACCAGCGCATTTAGGTTTTATCAAAACTAACATCCACATTTGAAAACCATAGTTTACGCCAGCGTTGGGTTTTTTCATCATCAGGTAACACCTTAGGTGATGCCACCACATCCTTACCGAAGCGCGCAGGCCTATCAACCGTTCTACTGTTAATCGCGGCATAGCGTTGATTGCCGACCTCATAGCAACCACCCAGCAAAACCCCACACTGTTTACATATTAGAAACTTGGCCATGCCACTCCCCTGGCGGTACTCACTCAATCCAGTTTTATGCTTAACGTTGATCCTCAGACTACCCTCTGCATCTGAAAAGTAAGCTGCACCATGTTTAACACAAAAATCACAGTCACATGCCCGAGGATTGATTGATGCCGGGTCAACCGTTAACGCCATCTCATACGAGAGATTACCGCAATCACAACCGCCGGTAAATTTATGCATGGTCACACCTAGAAGTCAGTCAACAATAAAGAGTTTTGCGCCGTTTATAGTGTAGGAACGATGAGACTCTTCATCATCCGCTACCTGATAGCTCATACCGGGTTTTAAAACGAACTGACGTCCATCTTCGAGTTCAGTATGCAACTCACCTTCGAGACATAATAGAATATGTCCTTTTAAGCACCAATGATCCGCCAGATAATCAGGTGAATACTCAACCATGCGAACACGAACAGTACCAAAATGACATGTCCGCCAATAAGCCATGCCACGCTCTCCCCTATGTTCTGTCGGAAGGATCGTTGACCAATCCGTTGTTCCGAAGGGGATGTTTTTAATGTCCATTACTTCCTCTTCTAATGTAGCTGGATAAAAACCGGTAACCAGGTAAAAAAAGCCACGAATGAACCACGCATCTTCAGGATAATTTAATCCTTTTCAGAATCGATACTCGTCATCAAACCCGCCATATACCGATCGCCCATCACCGTCTCATCACTGATCAGTTCATCCAGCGCCTTTATTACCGCGTCATCCAACTGAATATCACCGGCAGCGGCATTTTCCCGCATGAATTCAATATGCTTGGTGCCTGGGATCGGGACCAGTGTTTTATCTGCTTTAGCCAGTAACCAGGCGATGGCCAGTTGCGCCATAGTGCAGCCTTGTTCTCGGGCAATAGCGGCATAAGGCGTCAGTAGTTTCTGATTAATAGCGAAAGCGTCTGGTTCGAAGCGCGGACGCGCCACATTGGTACGTATATCCCCCTCCTCCAACTCAGTGACATCCTTGGCACAACCGGTCAGAAAACCGCGCCCCAAGGGAGAAAAAGGAACGAAGCTAACAGCCAGCTCTTTACAGGCTGACAGCATCTGCCGCTCTGGCGTCCTGGCCCACAATGAGTATTCCGACTGAACAGCGGTAACGGGATGAATGGCATGGGCCCGGCGCAGTGTGGCACTGGAGACCTCAGACAAACCAATCGTACGAATCTTGCCCTCTGCCACCAGATCAGCCAGTGCCCCGACACTCTCTTCAATAGGTACTTTTGGATCCAATCGGTGCAAATAATAGAGATCTATAACATCGGTCTGCAGGCGTTGCAGACTCAACTCACAGGTCTGCTTCACTGTCTCGGGTCGACCATCAACACCCAGGGTTCCATCATCACCTCGATAGATACCGCACTTGCTGGCTAGCGTGTACTCATCGCGACGATGACTCAGTGCGCGACCGATCAGGCTCTCGTTGTGTCCCATACCATACATGGCCGCGGTATCTAGAAAGGTATAGCCCGCATCGAGTGACTCCTGTAGCAGTCGCTCAGAAATCGCATCATCCGCCGTACCATAACCCCACGACATACTCATGCAGCCCAAACCCACGGCGGAGACCGAAAACGGCCCGATCATTCGCGTGTGCATCACCTCTCTCCTGTCTAATCCTGATAATCGTCAATGCAGACCATACTGTATTGAATCCGTTATTTCGTCACCATAAACCCGGCAGTTTTCAGTGTTTATGCAAAAGCGAGACGACAACCCAAACCATTCAAAGCACTTATATCACCGGCAAAAGGCTGTGCAGCGGCCCTTTGAGCTGAAAACTTAACAACTTTATAACAAATCATCATTAGTGAAATAAATAGTAACAGGACCCGGTCTTGTTAAGTGCCAATCGGCAAAACTATTTGAAACGATCAAGATTGAACTCGGAGGAGTCCACATGAAGAAATCAACCAGCTTACTCGTCGCATCTGCTATTACAACCGCTCTGGCCATGGCGCCAATGACCGGTGTACATGCCGATACGGAGAAAGAGAAGTGCTATGGCGTAGCCAAAGCAGGAAAAAATGATTGTAAAGCAGGCCCTGGAACCAGCTGTGCCGGGTCATCAACCGTTGATGCTCAAGGTAATGCCTGGATGCTGGTACTGAAAGGCAGTTGTGAAAAAATCGTCGGCGGCAGTCTGGCTGACAAAGGCTGATAGATTAATGAATGAAGCGATTACATCGCTGCGTTCGGCACCGGCCCGGGTCCCTTCAAGGGCCGGGGCCGGGCTTAAGGCGGTTCATTATCAGACAATCATAGATGAACAACCGGATATCGGTTGGTTTGAGATACACCCTGAAAACTATATGGGCAAAGGCGGCGCGCCACTGCGCTATCTGGAACGCATCCGGTCGGACTATCCCATTTCCATGCACAGCGTTGGCACCTCACTGGGCAGCCACCTACCTCTGGACAGGACGCATCTGAATGAGCTGAAACAGCTGGTTGATCGATTTCAACCAGGCCTGGTGTCAGAACATTTATCATGGAGTCACGGTTATGAATGGTATACCAATGACCTGATACCACTACTTTATACAAAAGAGTCATTGAACCTGGTTGTTGAACATATTGAACAGGTTCAAGAGACACTGCAAAGAAAAATTCTGATCGAAAACCCTTCGTCCTATCTGCAATTTAAGCAGAGCGATATACCCGAACAGGAGTTCCTGGCTGAAGCCGTTAAGCGCAGCGGCGCCGGTTTGTTACTGGATGTAAACAATGTCTATGTATCCTGCAAAAATCATAATTGGGATATAGAAGAGTATCTATCACCCATTACCCGAGAGATGGTTGGAGAGATCCACCTGGCAGGTCACGCTATTCAGTCACTGGGGGATCAAGAGCTGTTGATTGATGATCATGGATCACCAGTCTGTACAGCCGTCTGGGAACTCTATCGGCACTGTATTGACCGCCTTGGTGAAGTACCCACCCTGATCGAAAGAGACAGCAATATTCCAAGCTTTGCCGAACTGCAAAAAGAGGTTCAGTTTGCGGAACACTACCTGAGAGCAAATCAGGAGGTTGATCGTGTCACCACTCGCTGAATTGCAACAGGCCTTTTGTGATGCCCTGATATCACCTAAGGCACCATCAGAGTCCCTACTCAAAGAGCTTGTTGATGATGGACTGGCCCTACAACGTTTTAATGTCTATCGAAATAATTTCATTGTCTTGAATGGTGACGCACTAGCCGACATGTACCCAGTAATAAAGCGTCTGATCGGCGAGGAAGCATTCCGTGTCCTGGCCAGTGCCTATGTTCGTCAGCACCCACCGCAAGAACGGGCCCTGTTGCTCTATGGCGATCAGTTTCCCGGTTTTCTTGAATCAATCCCGGAGCTATCTGAATTACCCTATCTGGCCGATGTAGCCCGTATCGAATATGCCTGGACTGAGAGCTATCATACTCAAGACCAGGACAATTTATCAGAGAAACAGGTGAGTGAGATTGCGACTGATAAACTAGGCGAGTGTCAATTACTACCACATCCATCACTGCACTGTATCAGCTCTGCGTTCCCCATCTACGCTATCTGGCAGACCAACCAATCGGATGATTCCACTGAAAGTATTTCACTCGACCAGGGAGAATCGCATGTGATCGTGCTGCGACCAGCTATTGATGTTGAAGTAAGGGAAGTGAGTCGCGGAGCCTATCACTTTCTTAAACAGTTACAGTCAGGCAACTCTATTGACCAGGCGTATGAAACGGCAAATGAACTGGACGACACATTTGATCCAGGCCGCTTTCTCACCAAACATCTATTTGATGGCACCTTTTATCAGATAACACCATCGAGTTAACAACTAATAAAACAAGAAATCCAGAGGTATCCAGCAATGAAAACACTGATATTAAAATTCGAATCCCTGTTTGATTGGCTGGGCCAGTTGATACCGGCATCACTGATGGGTCTTATCGCACGACTGGCCATTGCATACACCTTCTTTTCATCTGGAAGGACCAAGGTCACCGGCGTTCTTGAAGTAACAGACACGACACTGTTCCTTTTTAAAGAGGAGTACGCAGTACCGGTTATTCCATCAGACATAGCAGCCTACATGGCAACCTATGCGGAACACTTTTTCCCTATCTTACTCGTTTTGGGTCTGTTCACCCGGTTTGCTGCACTCTCATTGCTGGTTATGACCCTGGTGATACAGCTCTTTGTCTATCCGGACGCCTGGAATGTTCATCTCTGGTGGGCTATCGCCCTGCTCTATTTGATCAAACACGGGTCGGGAAAGGCATCGCTGGATCACTTCATCAAGGGAAGTGCTGTCAGATAACAATAAGGCGATGAGGCCCTTGATTGACACCCACTAGTGTTGCCACCCGTAGGTTGGGTTGAGTGAAACGAAGCCCAACAAACGTTCTGGATATGCTGGGCATCACTTCGTTCACCCCAACCTACTTACATTAAACAGTGTCTGGCATGAGCCGCATGTTTATTACCGAGAAAGAAACCGTTTATTCAGCTCTCTAACAATAAGGAGTTGAGGGTTTTGATTGACACCCACTAGTGTTGCTACCCGTAGGTTGGGGTGAGTGAAACGAAGCCCAACGACTATTCTGAAAATGTTGGGCATCACTTCGTTCACTCCAACCTACTTACATTGAACAGTGTCTGGAATGAGCCGCATGTTTATTACTGAGGAAGAAACAGTTTATTAAGTTCTGTAGGATAACCAATGCTGTAGCCCTGAGCATAGTCAACTTCCAACTCTGCTAACGTCTTAAGAATCGCTTCGCTCTCCACATACTCTGCGATCACCTGTTTATTCATATGGTGAGCAACTTCAGTAATAGATTTCACCATGGCACGACTAACTGCATCCGTATCCAAATCCTTCACAAATATGCCATCTATCTTCACAACATCCACAGGGAACTCTTTCAGATAAGAGTAGGATGCATAGCCTGATCCAAAATCATCCAGATAAAACTGGCAACCCAGCGCCTTAATCTCTTCCATCAGTTTTCGTGCCTGATCCATCTGACTGACCACAGCGGTTTCGGTTATTTCAAAGGCTAGCATTTCAGGTGGTATAGGCGAGTTAGTCACCTGCTCTCTGAGAAAAGGAATCAGGGTTTCATCCGACATTGACTGACCGGACAGATTGATACTGAAAGCGCCCAGGCTCCTGTTGATATTGCCTTTAAGGCTTTTTCTGGCCCAGTCAAAAAAGCGTTGAACTACCCAGCGATCAACCGCACGCATACGTTCATACTGCTCTGCCGCCAAAATAAATTCATAGGGACTGCTCGGCATATTCCCATCATCCAGACGACGCAGCAGTATCTCATGGTGTGTCGACAAACCTTCATCCTGAAACACCGGTCTGATTAACTGGCCATGCAACTCAAGTCGATTCTCTTCCAGTGCCTTTTCGATCAGCGGTACCGATTGAGCCAGGCGTTTTTTCTGCGCAAAAACCTCTCCCTCATGCTGATAACAGCAGCACCGGTTCCGCCCCTCTCTTTTGGCTTCAGCACAAGCCGAATGTGCCGCATGATTAACTTCATCTGCGTGCCCTGTGCCACTCTCTATTTCAGTTATACCAATACTGACTGTTACGGATATCTGGTGTTCAGCCCATTCAAAGCGGAAGTTTTCAATTGCGACCCGCAGACTCTCAGCAATGGCATAGCCACGATCCAGCGTACACTCTTCTAACAAAATACTGAATTCATTATCACCCGTACGCGACACAGCACCTGGATGACTGATCAGGCTGCTACAGATGCCGGCAAGTCGGGCCAGAAATTGATCACCACCCTCC
This sequence comes from Sedimenticola sp., assembly GCA_026196795.1. Taxonomy (GTDB): domain Bacteria; phylum Pseudomonadota; class Gammaproteobacteria; order Chromatiales; family Chromatiaceae; genus Sedimenticola. Next base: position 21,129 of record JAPHUE010000135.1, on the reverse strand, counting down.
ATACCGCACAGATCATTAATGAGGGTGAACTTATCCACATCCATACAAATCAACAGATGGCGGCTGCCCGCCTGATCCTGGCAATTAAGCAGATGATTAAGGTCTCGCTGAAAAGCACGGCGATTCTTCAAGCCAGTAACGCTGTCCTGATCACTCTCATCTCTCAAACGACCAAAGCCCTCTTTAAGAGCCCGTTCAACAGCACGCTCCACCATCGGCAAGCCATGATCTTCAATAATCGCTATCTGATTGGCTTGAATGCGTTTGAGCAATTCTGCTCTTTTATAATCCAGTGCCTTGACACCACTACCGTCGACAAAGACATAGCGATCTTTTGCATCATCACACCAAGCAAGACTGAGCATACGAGTACGTCCGTTGGGTTGTCTTTCGGTTATCCAGTCCTCTTGTTCAAGCCGGTCCAACTGGCGAACAGATTGCGGCTCAACATTCGGCAGCTCCGCAATCGTCGCCGGCTTCACAACCGTATTAGGTATTAACTGATCAAAGTAACCCTTGGAAATATCAACCCGATTCTGATTATATTCTGCGTATGATTTACTGCCTTTTTCCAGACTCTGACCAATGCGCCCGATCAGTACGGCCCCTTTATCCTTAAAGATGGGATAGGCCTCAAAACCACTGTGCAGTACTTTGCTGACCTTGCGCCATTTTTCCGCTGTGATAGACGCTTGTTTGGTGCCAGGCTGAAAGGCATTATTCAACAATACCAACACTTGCTGATAGTGTTTCAGATACTTGGTTTCCTCTTCGCCCTGACGGTATGATTGAACCAGCAAGCCGATCCATCCAAGACGTAGCAGTTGATCAATCAGTGTAGAGATAGAACCTTTCAGCTCTTGCTCAAGAAACTGGCGGACCAGTTGTCCTGCACTCTTTCTCTGTTGCTCTGCATTACAACCTGACAGCACCAGACCCAGGTTTGAATTAAAGGTATTTTTACACTCTGCCAGTAGCCCGGATATATCCTGGGATACAGCATTCAGATCCGCCTTACCCCCGGCCGCCTCCAGTGAACTAAGAACAGATTCGAGTTTTTTATTCTCTTTCTGCGCAATGGCGGACCCTTCATTGGCAGACATAAACAGCGCCAATTGGTCAAGGTTATCCAACAGTTTACGGGAACTATGCGAAGGGTCATTGAGTACGGCAGGGTCTTGAATAGCTGCCTTGGCAAGCGGTAACTGAACCTGTCGCAGTATCTTGCGGGTCATCGCATTGTGACGCGGATCCTGTTGCGACACCTGCAACAGGTTTTCTGTCGCCTCAATGACCTGTCGGCTCTCTGCTGAGAGTGCTACAGCCCCTGATTGACCGGCATGCCCGCCCAGTGCTCGTACAATACGATCGGTAAGGTGACGCTGGTCACCCTGCACCATATCTTCCAACGCATGGGTAATGGCCGCATCACTGGAAACCTGAACCGCTGCATCACCTTCAGCATCTGTTGACGATTTCTGACCGCCAAAATAGCCGGACAGCGTCTCGATCAGTGTCCGAGGATGAGGGCGCTCTTGGGCTGGTGGTGCCACCTCATTATTTTCAGGTACAAAATCCGTTACCCGTTTGTTCCGCGTGGCAGTGACCGCCAAACCCTGCTGTTCCAATGACTGGTAGACAGGATGGTATAGTTGATCGAGGCCCGACAGTACCTGTTCAGCAAACACTGTATAGGCAGTGCGTCGCGCATCCCCTGAAACGTTGAGTGGATCCAGACTCTTTTTAAATGACCACAGCAACCGATAGGGTGACAGCGGGTTGTTATCATTGCTGACGGGCGATTTAGCCAGAAAGGCTATCGATTGAGAAAGATTGTGTAAGGTACTGGCGAGGTTCCCCTCCATCCGACGGGAGAGACCCACCACAGCAGCCCACTCATCAAACTCCTCTTCATCAACCAGTTCCAGGCTTTGATTGGCAAACTCTGTAACATCATCTGCCTCTGAAGCGCATTGCAACTGCTCCCAGCTGCGCGACACCTGGGATAAGAAACGCTGTTTTACATGCGCCTCTTCATCATGAAATAAGCGTCTGGCATGGCGAAGATCCGGCTGCTTCTGTTGACTGGCATGATCCTCCTGTGACAATAGAGCCTCTTCCAGTTGAGTAAAATATCCGTCAATATGCGTTGATAGATAGTTATCCAGATCAGTGGCCAGCTGGGTCAATGGTTGGTTGTCGTGATCTTGCTTTCTTAAGCTCGCCCTAATCCGACTCTTTCGCTCTGTCATGGCAAGATGTGACAGATAACGCTGCACCGATGGATCAGGCGACATAAATGCCACACCTACCCCATCTGATGACTCAAAGGTAAATCGAACCGGTACTTTATATTTTATGTTGTCAGCAGGCTGTTCCAGCAACTGAACTTCAGCATGTAAGTTGGACTCTCCCAACTGTTGCTGTCCATTTCTAATCCGTTTCAGAGCGTCATTGTCAATTGCCAGATAGAGTCCACCCTCAGAATAATTACTGATTTGGCAATCGGCACGCTCTGTCCCATTCACCACCAGCTTTGCCGGGTGGCTAATCAGAAATCGCTTATATCTGCGTCGATTCTGGGTCAAGGGATAGTCCTTTATAAATATCTTTCCAATAAAACGGCTCCTGGCGCGAAAACTTTAGTAGTTTTCTTAACGCCATAATGGCGCAGCCGACAGGTAGCTATCTATTCTGATTATGATTTTTTATAGAGGCAGGGGTAATTAAGAATTAATTTTCTAGCTTTGCCAAAGTAAAACCATCCAACCAGTAGAGAAACTCCTCTTCCGGCATGGGACGTGCAAACAGGTAGCCCTGGGCAATTCGGCAACCCTCGGCCAGCAGAAAATCGCGCTGAACCTCGGTCTCCACACCCTCGGCCGTTACCTTTAACTGCAGGCTCTCCGCCAGACTGATAACAGCCCGCGTGATAGCCATGTCATTCTCATCTCCAGGGATGTCCATTACAAAGCTACGATCAATCTTGAGCCGATCAAGCGGTAGCCGCTTCAGATAGTTCAAGGATGAGTAACCGGTACCAAAATCGTCAATAGCGATACTGATGCCATAATCCCGCAGACGCCGGAGTGAATTGGCCGCCAATTCAAACTCACCCAAAAATAGACCCTCGGTCACTTCCAGTTCCAAACGGGTTGGTTCAAAACCTGTCTCTTCCAAAAGAGCAATGACCTTATCTGCATAATCACGCTGCTGAAGCTCTACCGCAGAGGCATTGATAGAGAGAACTTCGCAGAGACAACCCTGATCACACCAGTATTTCGCACGCGTAAGTGCGGTGCGCAGGATCCACTCCCCCAGTGGCACTATCAATCCCAACTCTTCTGCCGCAGGTACAAACTTCATCGGCCCGAGCAGACCCATATCAGGATGCTGCCAGCGAACCAGTACCTCAGCCCCATGAATCTTTCCCGTCTGCATATCTATTTGTGGCTGGAAATAGAGTACAAACTCTTGCCTATCCAAGCCATGCCGAATACTGCTTTCGAGCAACACACGTTCAAACGCAACAGAGGTAAGCTCTTCAGTATAAAAAGCATAACCGCAGCGTCCGGCATCTTTTGCGCTATACATCGCGGCATCCGCATTGCGCATCAACTCTTCTGAAGTGAAGCCATCTTGAGGGTAGATACTGATACCAATACTCGGGGTAATGAAGAGCTGATGCTCACCAAATTCAAACTCTCTCTTGAATGAGCCCAGGATCTTCTCTGCTATGCCCACTACATCATGGGTTGACTCCATACCCTCAACCAAAATAGTGAACTCATCTCCACCAGTACGGGCCACAGTATCCTCGGAACGTACCGAATTAACGAGTCGCCCACCGACCTCTTTAAGGAGACTATCTCCCACCGTGTGTCCATGACTGTCATTGATATTCTTAAACCGATCCAGGTCTATAAACAGCAGAGCCAATTGCTCACCTGTGCGGGCGGCATGATTAATCGAATGCTGTAATCGTGCGTTAAAAAGCAGTCTATTTGGTAACTCCGTCAGCGGGTCATGGTGAGCCAGAAAATCGAGTTGCTCTTCAGACTGCTTGATGTGGGTAATATCCGCAAAAACCGCAACATAGTTGACCAGTTTTCCTGCCTTATTCTTAACCACATTAATTGTCAGCCACTCGGGAAATACCGTGCCATCCTTACGCCGATTCCATATCTCGCCACACCACATCCCGGTGTGAATCAATGATGACCACATAGCCTGGTAAAAGGCCCTATCATGACGCCCTGACTTCCAAAGGTTGGGCTTTTTACCCAATACTTCATCCCGCTCATAGCCGAGAATATCGCTAAAGGCACGATTCACATCCAGGATTTCAACATTTTCATCAGCAATCAACACGCCTTCGGCGGTTGAATCAAATACGGTTCCTGCGAGACGGAGCTTTTTAAGTTGCCGCTTTAGCTCTGAATGGGCATTATCCAGCTCTTTTTGTGTTTCAACTTTCTCCGTGTTATCTACAACAGCAACCACGGCACCGGTAACAACACCCGCTGCATCACGTAAGGGCACATAACTACCAGAAACATAGCGTTCTTTAGACTCCCCTTGAGCAGGAAGTGTCTCCTCAAAGCTTCGACTTTCACCCTGGAATACGTCATCAACCAACAGGACATGTCGCTCGGCTATTTCGCTAGGGAGGATATCTAAAAAAGGCTGGCCTTCAATCTCGATTAACGGCTTATCAAATGTTGTTTCAAAATAGTGATTGGCCACCAGATAACGATAATTCCGATCACAGGCGGCAATCCACATAGGTGCCGAGTCAATCACAGAACGCAACAGCGTACGACTCTCTTGTAGCTCCTGTTCTGCTCGAATGCGTTGCGTAACATCCTCAAAAACCGCCACCACCTCACCAGCAGGCAGACGATAAACATAGCTTTCAACCCACAAATCAAGTCTGTCATCCTGGTAACGATTATAAGGAAAATGTTCCGGGTCACCCGTTCGTGCTACCCGTTGCAGAACGGAAAAAAAGCCCATCGATAGCACACCAGGAAACACCACTTTGACTGAACGGCCAATTACAGCATCTCGTGTAGTAGATCCAATGTTTTGAGCTGCCCGATTTAAATCGGTAAGAATGAAATCTTCCCCATCACCCACGACAGAATAGACGATTACTCCATCACTCATGTTATCAAACAGCTCTCTATATCGAACCTCACTCGATTTAATCTGTTCCGCTACCTGCTGACGTTCCGTGATATCACGACCAATACCGCGGTACCCCAAAAAGGAATTCTGCGCATCAAACAGGGCGCGGCCGCTCAGAGAAATAATGCGTGTATCACCATCCGGCCGTTTCCAGATGACTTCAAAATTCTGGAAATCCTCTCTTTTCTCTATTACCTCGAAATGCGCAGACCACTCCGGCTTAGTAATATCTGACTGCGGGCTATAAAATGATTGGCGGGTCTTTCCTATTATCTCTGTAATTGGCAACCCCATAACCCATTCAGCCTGTTCACTGAGATAGGAAAACTTTAAATCCGGACCCATCTCCCAGAACCAATCTGCCGCTATCCCGGCATAATCCCTGAATCGCTGCTCACTCTCAGCTAAACGTAAAGCCGATTTAACTTCCCGTAAATTGCGGTTACTGACCCCCTCCATCAACAAGGCCAATAGCTGCATGCCATTATTCAGCGAGGCACGTAACGCTCGCGGAAGCGTCTCCATATTTCCATCTATTACGGCAAACTGGCTATACCGCATATGGGCCGTACGAACCTCAACACAATCATCAGAAAAAGGACCCACCGCTGAGAGTGGCTTTAAGGTAATGCCCAACCCCATACCATTTACGCCCTCCACAAAAAGACGAGCCATCTGCTCGATATCATCCAGACTGGAGAGATGCGTTAATAACAGCAAAAGATCATGAGCTGTATTCTGTTCCGTGGTTTCAGAGGAATTGCGGAGCATTGAGACGTAGCCACTCCTGCGGTTCTTGATAATAGGGGTTTTCAGTGATGATGCCATTGGAGATGGCAAATGGATGGGTGCGCAGTACATTCATGATGGAGAGTCCATCAAACTTATTCAGGTTATACAGACAGATAGAGACCCAAGGCTTCCCTGGAATAAAGTAATTAAGACGGGATTCATAGACCATCAGATGCTCAACCCCAGGAATGGTGTCCAGAGCCCAGGTCATCTCCGCAGTTGCGCGGATATTTCTCCGACCGTCTGCTTGGCTTTGTTGATAGAAGGCACCGAGATTCTCATCCATTGCCTGGGGAGAGAATTGGCCATCGGGATAATAGATGGTCTTGGCATCGGCAACGGCGAAGACAGTATCATCTTTCAGATCAGCAACCGTTTCCTCTCCATAGCGAGACTGGTACGTTGTTAAAAACTCTTCAGGCGTCCTCTCGGTAGGCACATAGAGCTGTTGATCACCAACCACATGACCCTGATGCAGGAAACCAAATATAATCTCATCCCGCTCTTCTTCGGTATGATAAAGACCACAGATATGGGTTCCCCAGTTACAGCTACATCCATAAAAACCCAGCTCCAGTTGTTCCTGGTCTGATGTATGGATATGCATACTAAGCTCCCATTGAATGGTTATATGCCGGGAATGGCCCCGCTGAACAAGATCAATAAATACCTGAAATTAATTAGTAAACACTAGACCAAGTATAACCTCTGGAAGACAGAGGTCTATAGCCATGCGGGAAATAATTACCCTTCGCAAAAATGTACGGCTATTCAGCCAACACCATTATCATCCAATACCAGCTGGCCATTTATACAAAACAGCCAAAAAAGGGCGACACACACTATAGTGGTAAACCTAACAACTAAACCTCAGCGTTTTGAATGAGGTGCTTGAACAGAGACATCCATTTTAAAATAACCGTCGCAATAGAAAGGTAATGTCGAGTATGCTTGACTGAGATAACATACTTGCATTGCACAAGAAGGGGTTGCGGCATGACAAGAAAAACGCCCATGCAGAGTGCACTCTATGCGAAGGAGCCGCAAGAACTACTTGAAAACAGGGAACATGAATCTGCACTTGAGTTACTTCTGATTCATCAAGGCCTTGAACAGATAGATCAGGGTATCAGCATATTCAACAACGCTTTAAAGCTGGTCGCCGCAAATGCCCGCTTTACTGAGCTGCTTGATTTTCCAACCGCTTTCGGTAAAAGCGGTACAACACTTGAAACGATTTTTCGCTACAACGCCGAACGAGGCGAGTATGGACCAGGAGACATAGATAGCCTGGTGCAACAACGTATTGAACTGGCACTACAGCAAAAACCACACTGTTTTCAACGCATCAGACCCGATGGCACTGTTCTGGAAGTACGTGGCAATCAGATTGAAGAATACGGTTTTGTTACTACCTACACGGATATTACAGAACGAGTCCGGTCGGCCGAGGCACTGCGTTTCAGCCGTCAACGTTTTCAGGATATGGCCTGCGCCGCTTCTGACTGGTTCTGGGAACTAGATGCCAATGGAAAATTTACTTTTATATCGGAACGTTTTTTCACCTCAGTAGGCATTTTGCCTAATGACATCCTTGGTAAATCCAGGGATGAGATCGCTATCCCTCTGGATCTTCAGCAAGAGCCGGAGAAGTGGGCAAGTTATTTTGAAGTCATAAATAATCGCTACCCCTTCCGCGATTTTGAATACCGGTTCCGTGGCGCTAAGGATAAGGTTTATCATCTAAGGGTTAGCGGGATTCCTGTTTACGATGGCGATGATCGCTTTATTGGGTATAGAGGTACGGGTACAGACGTTACATTACTTAAAGAGACAGAACAGGCACTGGCCGCCAGCGAAAAAAGACTATCAACGATTTTAGAATCAAGTATCGCAGGAGCCTGTATCAGTGAACGCAAAACCGGAAAAATACTCTTTTCCACCCCTCATCTTGCAGAGCTCTTGCACTATACGTTAGATGATTTAAACAGCCTCCATACAAACAGCCTCTTCATTGATGAACAAACCTGGACAGCATTGATCTCAGAATTGAGAAAAGAGGGTCAACTGATCAACCAGGAATCGCAACTGCGCCGAAAAAATGGGACGCATTTCTGGGGGCTGGTTACACTCAAAACACTCACCTATGAAAACAAAGCGTGCCTTTTAACTTGGGTCTACGATATCAGTGAACTAAAAAGTAACCAGGAGGAGCTGGCCCGCCTCGCAAACCATGACACGCTGACGGGCCTGCCCAATCGGCGCCATTTTCAGGACCAGGTTTCCAATGCATTGGCCCGCGCACAGCGCACGGGCAGACAAGGTGCGCTGATCTATTTTGACCTGGATAATTTCAAACCTGTTAATGATCAATACGGCCATGATTATGGCGACTGGTTGCTCAAAGAATCTGCCCGTCGCATTCAATCAATAATGCGCAAGAATGATCTAATATGTCGCCTTGGGGGTGATGAGTTTGTGGCACTGATACAGGATATTGAAAACCTGCAAGAGGCCACTATTATTGCAGAGAAGATTCTTGACTGGCTTGATCTTCCGTTTTTTTACCAGGAACAGGAGGTCTCGATCAGCGCATCCATTGGCATTGTATATTTTGACGGTAGCGAAAAGGATGCCGATAGCCTGATCATCAAAGCGGACCGCGCCATGTATCAAGCGAAGTCTGAAGGTAAAGGTAGAATTCACTCCGCTACATAATTCGCTAGAAATCAATAATCCTCAAATATTCAAAGAGGATAGGTAGCCAATCACCTATCCCCTTTGTCCCCTTCACCAATCTTTTAGCTACTACAGGACAAGCGCCTCTTTTGCAGGCAGGTAGTCATAATCCAAATCATGCGCCACTGCCTCATAGGTAACACGGCCTTTGTGTACATTTAGACCCTCCAGCAGATAGGGATTGTCCGCCAATGCCTGAGGATAGCCTTTATCTGCCAGCGCCAGAGCAAATGGCAAGGTGGCATTATTCAGCGCAAAGGTTGAGGTGCGAGCCACCGCGCCGGGCATATTTGCAACACAGTAGTGGACGATATTATCGACAATGTAGGTCGGGGCTGCATGGGTGGTGGCCTTTGAGGTTTCAAAACAGCCACCCTGATCAATCGCCACATCCACCAACACGGAACCCGGCTTCATTCGACCCAGCATTTCGCGGGTTACCAACTTGGGGGCTGCTGCACCGGGTACCAGTACCGCGCCAACAACCAGATCCGCACTTAACACATACTCTTCCAGTGCATCCTTGGTGGAGTAGATGGTATTGAGCCGACCACCAAACTGCAGATCCAGATCTGCCAATCGTTCAATAGAGCGATCCAGTACGGTCACATGGGCCTCCAGACCCATCGCCATACGAATGGCATTGGTTCCGACTACGCCACCACCAATAACCACCACATTGGCAGGGGCCACACCGGGAACACCACCCAACAACAGACCGGCACCACCATGGGATTTCTCCAGGCACATCGCACCCGCCTGAATGGACATCCGCCCTGCCACTTCTGACATGGGCACCAGCAAGGGTAAACCACCCCGCTTGTCGGTTACGGTTTCATAGGCGATAGCCGTTACACCGGAGGCAACCAACAGTTCTGTTTGGGTCGGATCAGGCGCCAGATGTAGATAGGTAAACAGCAATTGCCCCTCGCACAACATCTTGCACTCATTGGGCTGTGGCTCCTTAACCTTGATAATCATCTCGGCCCGCTCGAAAATCGTTTCTGGCGTAGCAACAATCTCAGCACCCACCGCCTGGTAGGCGGCATCATCCATACCAATACCCATACCAGCCTGCGTCTGTACCATCACCTGGTGTCCGTGATGAATCAACTCACTGGCGCTGGCTGGCGTCATGCCTACTCGATATTCATGGTTTTTTATCTCTTTAGGGACGCCAATCAGCATAAGTTTCACTCCCGTTTTGGTAGATTGATTTAATATTCATACCGTTTCACACACCGCATAATATAAGAATCTAGACCATATCTAACGGTATTTTTTCGTTTTATTTTGATTTATGCAGTAATATTTACTGTCCATTGTTAATTTATCAGGTATTACTATGGGAATAGCAAAGCCAGCCTCCGCTCGACCACTGGATCGCATCGACCGTCGCATTCTGGAGAAGCTTCAGTCCGACGGCCGTATCTCTTATGTAGAACTTGGAAAGGCCGTTGGGCTCTCCACCTCACCTTGCCTGGAACGGGTCAAGCGACTGGAGCAAGATGGCTTTATTAAAGGCTATCGCGCCATTCTGAATCCCCAGTTATTAAATGCAAGCCTGCTGATCTATGTTGAAGTCAGTCTCGACTACAACTCTTCTGACATCTTCGACCAGTTTCGTACGGCTATATTACAACTACCCCAGGTTCAGGAGTGTCACCTGGTATCCGGTGATTTTGATTATCTTATAAAAGTAAGAATTTCAGATATGGCGGCCTATCGAGCACTCCTGGGTGAAATCATGCAGGGCCTGCCTGGCGTCAGAGACACCAAGAGCTATGTGGTAATGGAGGAGTTAAAAGAGAGTTTAACAATCAGCATCCCGACATGATCACGCAATTAACTGCAAATAGATTACAATTACCGATCAATACCATCTGGATGACCCATGAGCTGTATTCTACAAGTTGAAAAACTGGTCAAACACTTTGGCACTGTTGAAGCGGTCAATGGGGTCAGCTTTACCATTGAACGTGGTACCTGCTTTGGCCTGCTGGGCCCGAATGGCGCAGGCAAAACCACCACGGTTGAAATGATGGAAGGCATACTCCCATCCACCTCCGGGAGTATTCAGTACAAGGGCGCTCCTGCCGATGAAACGTTTCGTGATGAAGCCGGCATCATGTTTCAGGAAACATCACTACAAGAGTTTATTCAGGTCGGTGAAACCCTAGAGCTGTTCAGCCGGTTTTATTCACACACACGGCCGCTGGATGAGCTCATTGAACGCTGCGCACTTGGCGAATACCTGGATAGGGATGTGCGCAAACTCTCTGGCGGCCAACGTCAACGCCTGCTGCTGGCAATTGCGCTGGTGAATGATCCAGAGATCGTATTTTTGGATGAGCCAACAACAGGACTAGACCCCCAGGCGCGGCGAAACTTCTGGCAGTTGGTAAACGATATCAAACAGGAACAGAAGACGTTGGTACTCACCACTCACTACATGGAAGAGGCCTATGAGCTATGTGATGAAATCGCTATCATGGACCACGGCCGAATCATTGCTCAAGGCTCTCCCCGGGCACTGCTTAAGAAACATTTTGATAACTCGGTTATTCTGCTGCCGGCTAACGAAGTACCTGAAACACTGGATCAAGACCCGCGTCTCAAACTGCATCGCATGAATGGGCAAGTGGAAATATTAAGTGAAGATGTCAATGCCACTATCGATTTGCTGATGGCTCAGAGAATCCCCCTCACCCATTTGCAAATACGTTCTCGCACTCTGGAAGATCTTTTTCTTGAATTGACCGGCCGCGGACTGAGGAGTTAGGCGATGCGATTCAAACGTTTTATAGCTGTACTCTCGGCGCGTAATCTTGAGTTTATACGTGATCGAAGCGCCCTCTCCTGGAACATTGTACTGCCCGTTTTAATTGTCTTCGGCTTTGCATTTGCATTCACCACCAGCAGCCAAGATCTATTCAAGGTTGGTGTGTATGACCAACAAAAACAGGCTCCAACTGTAGAAGCGTTTCTTAAACTAAAACACATCCAGTTCATTACAGTGGAAGCATTAGAGACAGCCATCACAAAAGTAGAGCGTCACCAGCTGGATATGTTACTGGACAGTAGCAGTGGCAGTTATTGGATCAATGACAGTTCCGCCAATGGCTATATGCTAGAGCAGCTGTTAAAAAGACCCGGTGATACTACGCTTAACAAGCAGACTGTTACCGGTGATGCCATTCGTTATGTGGATTGGCTGATTCCAGGTGTCCTTGGCATGAACATTATGTTCAGCTCTCTGTTTGGCGTGGGCTATGTGATCGTGCGTTATCGAAAGAATGGTGTGCTAAAAAGACTCAAGGCCACACCGCTTACTGCCTTTGAATTTCTCTCAGCGCAGGTAGTGTCACGACTCTGGTTGATAGTCGCCGTAACCAGCTTGGTCTATGCTGGCACCGATCTTTTGGTGGGCTTCCGCATGTACGGCTCCTACCTCTCACTGTTACTGGTTTTGGTACTTGGCACCTTCAGTATGATCTGTTTAAGCCTGATCGTTGCCGCGCGCCTCTCAAACGAAGAGACGGCCAATGGCATATTGAACCTGGTCAGCTGGCCGATGATGATGCTCTCCGGCGTCTGGTTCTCACTGGAAGGCTCACCCGATATCATTCAGCAACTGGCTCTCATCTTCCCGCTAACCCACATGATACAGGCAGCCCGTGCCATCATGATTGATGGTGATGGTCTCTTACAAGTCACTGATCATATTCTGATACTAATCATCATGAGTGTTGTATTCATGACGATTGGCGCACGAAGCTTTAAGTGGGAATAAGAATAAAGACCAAACTCAATACTGATTTCTTTTTTTGCCCTCACTTTTAAAGTTAAAGTCGAAGCTAATCGAAATTATATTTACTCTTTCCCACCAGAACCTATTGGAACCTATTGGGGACACCCATTGATTGGCCAGCTCATTTGAGCATCAATATCTACGCTGTCCTTGAAATACTTGGCAAGCGTTGGGCACATGGCCTCAGTTCATGCCGAAAACTCCTTACAACCTGAAAACAGATCAATCCTATTTAGTCTGTTGATCGTTCTGATCGACGCACCGCTGCGGATAAGCTATAACTTTCTTTACCAAATCCCTGATGTTTAATCCTTATCGCGATTAAGAAACACTCTTTAAATTTCTAACTTTGACCGATAAAGTGATCTTTATATTGTGTAATGATAAAACAATTCTGTTTAATTGATGGGTATCTCATTTATTTATCAAAGGATCGCACGATCCGATTGCCTTAGCACACAAGTAATCGATACATTAATGGATGGCGACAATTATCAAATAATATTGTGTGATATGGCCCATTTTTTTGATTTTCTTTTAGCTCTTTCCCCTAATAAATAAGGCCAGCGCTTTGTTCTACTTAAAAAGCTGCTAATATCACTGCAACTTGATAAATATTAAGATAAGGCCCACAAAGAGGCCCCGGAAATACTGGACCCATTAAACAATAATAATACGGCTTTCACAGGGTGGTTGATATGTCCGCACAGGGTACATCAAGACGTATCATCGTCTATGGCTTTCTGCTGGTTATTGTCGTGTTGGTAACAATCACAGGGACCGGTCTTTATCGCATACAACGCCTCTCATCAGGCCTTACCGAGATTGTTCAGAATCGCAACACACAGATCACCCTGATGCATACGATGCGTCAGGTTGCACGTGAACGCTCCATCATCCTGCAGTCAGCGATGATCATCAAAGATCCATTTACCATTGACGAATATGCCATGGAGATGAGTTCTTCTGCATTGCGTTATGTCACTGCACGCGAGGAGTTATTAAACCAAGATATTACTGCCGCAGAGCATCAACTACTGGAACGTCAGCATGCGCAGACGGTAAAAACAGCCTCTTCACAAAACCTTGTTATCCAGTATCTTCGTGATCAGGAGTACCAACCGGCAGGTGAACTGCTGTTTCAGACCACACTGCCGGGTCAACGTAAAGCCATGGCGTTGATGGATGATTTTATTCTACTGAAACAACAGCAAAATATCGAAAACCTAAAGAGCACCAACGAGGAGATTCAGCAGACCTATCGTTTCATGATCTTTCTCAGCGTCTTTGGCGTACTCTTCAGTATTGCTATCGCCACACTTATTCACCGTCGCATCAGCAACGAAATCACACGGAGACAGAAATCTGAAAACGAACTGAGACACAGTGAACTTCGGGAACGTACCGTTCGCGAAAACATGATAGATGGCCTTCTTACCCTGAACCGCAGGGGGTGCATTGTCTCCTGCAACAAGGCAGGCAATATGATCTTCGGCTACGAAGATAAAGCACTGATAGGAAAAAGCATTCAATCACTCATGCCCAAGGTTATCAATAAAGAGAGCGGTGATCACCTGTTTTTTGATAACGAGGAATGGAAAAAACGCCGCCTGGGCATGAGCCGTGAAGTGATGTGTATTCACAGCAACGGCTCAACCTTCCCAGCTGAGATCGATATATCAAAAATCGAGTTGGAAGGGGAACCAGTTTATATTGTGGTGATACGCGATATAACCGACAAAAAAGCAGCCCAGCAAAAATTGCTGCAGTTTAATCTGGAGCTGGAAAAACGGGTGGAGGAACGTACTGATGAACTGGCCAGTACCAATAACAAACTGCGCCATGAAATTCATGAGCGGGTCAAAGCCCAACAGGAACTGACACATCTGGCGACTCATGATGCGCTGACCGGCCTGCCCAACCGTTCCTTGTTCAATGAACACCTTGAGATCGCAATCAACCATGCACAGCGACACGGCCGACAGTTAGCACTGCTGTTTCTGGATCTGGATGGTTTTAAATTGATCAACGATACCCTCGGTCATGAAGCCGGAGATCACCTGCTAAAAGCCATAAGCGCATGCATGAAAGAGTGTATTCGCAAGGATGACATCCTGGCACGTGTGGGTGGAGATGAATTCACTCTCCTGCTGGGCGAGCTGAACTTGCCTGAAGATGCCTCGCTGATTGCAAATAAATTAATCAGTGCGATCAATGAACCTATTCTCATAGACAGTCATCCATGTCATGTTGGAGTAAGCATTGGGATCAGTCTATTTCCGCAATCAGCAGAGAATGCACGTGAACTGTTACGCTTGGCCGACAATGCAATGTACAACGCCAAGAATAGTGGGAAAAACACATATAAAATCATTAGCAACACCAATAATAAAACTGTAGTAGAGCAATAATCTACCCATCTGTAAGACCAGGGAGAACTCACTACGTAAAGTACGATTTCATCAAGGTAGCTAATTAGGGACACCCACAGATTGACTCTAAAAAAACCTATGCCATAATAGAGAACATATGGAAAACCTATATCTCAAGGACTGAGTATGCCAAAACCAAGGAAAGCCCTCGTCAGCCTCGAGGCCACACCCTATTATCACTGCGTCTCCCGCTGTGTACGTCGCGCCTTTCTTTGTGGAACAGACCCCATAACCGGGCGTTCCTACGAGCACCGAAGAGGCTGGATAGAACAACGGCTGCTCGCCCTCTCTCGTTCTTTTTCTATTAATCTCTGTGCCTATGCCGTTATGCACAACCATACCCATGTGGTTATTCATATTGATGCGCTGCGCGCAGCCAGCTGGTCGCAGCAAGAAGTTATTGAGCGTTGGCATGAGTTATTCAGTGGCACCTTATTGAGCCAGCGCTTTCTGGACCAGGATCCTTTGTCGCAGGAGGAGCGCGAACATGTCAAAACCTTAGTTGAAACCTGGCGTGAACGCCTTCAATCGGTTAGCTGGTTTATGCGTTGCCTTAACGAAACCATTGCCCGTCAAGCAAATGCCGAGGATGACTGTACGGGCCGTTTCTGGGAGGGGCGCTTTAAGTGCCAGGCATTATTGGATGAAGCAGCACTCGCCGCCTGTATGGCCTACGTTGACCTGAATCCTGTCAGAGCGGGTATAGCCGATACGCCTGAATCTTCTAATTACACTTCCATCCAACGGCGGATACAATTTGCGCAAAACCTTCAGTCTTCACGCGCTTGTACAATGGAGGATAGCGATATGGCATCACAACCTCCAACCCTTCATCCCTTTGTAGGCTACCCGCGTGAGCCGATGCCAACAGGACTCCCTTTTCGTTTAGAAGATTATCTGGAACTCGTCGATTGGACCGGACGCGTTATTCGGGATCATAACCAGGGCGCCATTCCTTCTGACTTACCCCCAATACTTGATCGATTACAAACTGATCCTCAATCGTGGCTCAAGATGACCACTTCATTTGAGTATCAATTCAAATCACTGGTTGGGCATATTGATCACATCTACGCGGCTTGTGAGAAACTTGGTAAACGTTGGGCGCATGGCATCAGTTCATGCCGGCAACTACTTACAACCTGAATACAGATTCAACCTAAATAGTCTATCGGTCATTCTGATCAATTCTACTGTGCCTGCGCTATAGCCTTCGCTGAAAACTCTCTGAGTTTTGTCCCATGAGCGACTAAAGAAGACCGTTTATTCTTGTAACTTTAACTGAGAAACTGGATCTTCTAATTAATGGGTGTCTCCTTTATCTTCTTTATCTTCATGGGTGTCTCCTTTATCCATTTCTTTATCCCTTTTATCTATTTCATGGGTGTCTCCTTTATCCCTTTATCCACCTTTATCTCTGGGTGTCTCCTTTATCCAGACTCACTTAGAGGTAATGTGCTTTATACGCAGTCACTTCACCTTTCCAGAATGGAAATATTTTTCCTTTTGCCATTCGTGCAACTGTGAACTTAAACGGAATCATGACCCCTTCCACATCACGATAGTCAGACCGTGACACAAATTCACCTGACCCGTGGTAAGGAGTTGTCAAATCACCATCTTGTTCCGCATGCAGGCTCACAAGCCGACCATCATCTTCAGAAAAAGTAGCCACCATATCGATACTAATCGTTTTATAATTTACTACAGCTCTTGCATGTAGATTATCAATTGACTCCCACTTCAGATAGGCACTGGGGCGCAGTGCTTGAGGATAAAGGGACGCTTCCAGCAGCCAGCGTCTTAGTGATACCCGATCAAGGCTAACTGATGATTTTTCGTCAACAACTGTCAGCAGTGACAGCAATTTAGCTTTCATCTCCATCTCACCATCTAGATAGGCATCATAGACAGTGGCATAAATGCCTGGAAAAATAGGCGTATAGGCTTCGAATACTAAAGCGGGAACATTTGGCACCAGTGTTTGTCGTGCCGTTGTTGGCTCAAATGTTTCCGTAAGTGGACGTCTAAATTCACCAGCCATCTTCAATTCCACATACGATACCGACCTTTCATTACCTCTAAATACAAATTCAAAATACCGTTTAACGGGTGCTGGCAGTTCCCTTGATTCACTCTTTGTTGGATAGCTGTCACCACCTATACTGCGCGCTTGTGCATGTAAATCAGACAGCTGCTGAGAAGTCTGTTCAACCTTGTAGACAGCCAAACCTCCCAACAACAAAACCACTAACGCCAAAGCAAAACCACTTTTAGCAACAACCGTATGTTTTCCACTCATCACTCACTCCCTCAATTAATACGCACGGCCAATAATAAAAATCAACAGCGACATATTAATGATCAATCACAACACCAAGTTGCAATAACCCATGAAACCAGTAATGAGTCGCCAGTGCCGTACCGATGGGTACGGTTTGACTTAAAGCGTACCCACTGGTACGGTTCTTGTCAATACCAACCGGGCCGATCACCATGCTAAACAATCAAAAAGACAGACGCCGAGATCAGATTCTTGACGCTTTCATTGATCTATTAACCGAAAAAGGCTATCGAAATACCAGTATGCTTGGGGTGGCGCGAAAAGCATCGGCATCAAAAGAGACGCTCTATGCCTGGTTTTCCAATAAGCAGGGCCTATTTGAAGCAGCTATTCGACGAAATGCCGAAACTGTACAGACACTATTGCAAAAACAACAAATAAGCGGTGTATCAACAGAGGTAGCGCTGATTACGTTTGGCTCCGCACTCCTCACATTACTACTTGGCGAGGACTCCATTGCTATCAACCGGGCTGCTATGTCAGAAGCGTCAACAGATCCTGAACTTGCCCGCGTGCTGATGGATACAGGACGTAATGCCACACTTCCTTATTTTCTTAATCTGTTGGAAGAGCATCAACAGAGCGGTCATATAAAGATGGATGATACCCATTTAGCCGCTGAACAATACTTAGGTTTACTCGCAGGGGATCTACAAATTCGCCGATTATTAGATGTGCTGCCTGAACCCAGCAAAAAAACGATAGCAAAACGCGCCTCTGTCGCTACAGCGGCTTTTTTGAAACTGTATGCCCAGACAAATAATAAAACGTAGGCTTTTTATTCTTGGTAGTAATACTCGATTGGCAACGCTTAGAGTGGTTAAAGAATACCATTATTTTTTATAACTCCGACCAAGAAACAGAAATTGAATTGTGTCGTGATGAAACTATGTTTTCTAATCGATGGGTGTTTTCTTTATTTGGTGTCTTCTTTTTTATTTTTAAGTGGGAATAAGTTAATCATAAACCAGCCGTAGGCTGGGCTGAAGGTTGTGAAGCCCAACAGTTCCAGAGTATCCGTTGGGCTTCGTCTTGCTCAGCTGTTGAGTTATTGCACAGATTATCAATAACGTGATGGAAATCCGGTACTGAGTGTCCAGACCAAAACGTCAGTTTTTTTTACATTAGAAGAATACACTAAGGAATAACCACTTAACTAGCGATGTTGTTTTGTCAATATTTTCTTATAGATAGGAATACAGCACTTAATACTGGCATGACCTATGCATTACTTTATTATGTAATACTTATGTCTAAAAATCCTTTTGTAGGTAGTATTAAGATGAAAAATATTAATAAGTTAATTCAGATTGGCCTGCTAAGCGCCTCGTTCTTTTCAGTTTCTGCACAAGCTGCAGTCATTAGCGAAATTGAAGCGAATGATTCTATCGCTACCGCACAAAATATTGACGCAGCTTTTTCTGTTGGTTCTAATTCTGATATCGCCAATTCAGCGACAATGCCATGGGTATCCATACTCAGCTCAGGGACGGCTAGTTATGATTACTACACATTCAGTGCCACTGCTGGCTCTGCAGGCATTTTTGACATTGACTATGGAATGAATCAGGGCGGTTCATTTGATCCAGAGTTAGTACTGTTCGGCCCTGGTGGTGTGTACATTACGAATAATGATGACGCATCAACTTCTAATGGAGCCGGTGGATCCATCCATTCATATGACCCCTACATTTCTTACACATTTGCCTCCACCGGTATGTATACCATTGGTGTTTGTGAATATAGCTGCGGTGGAGGAAATGGCGGAATGAGTGGCAACATACCCGAAGCGACGGACACCTATACACTTCAGGTATCGGTACAAAACCATTCAACTTCAAACATCCCTGAACCAGGCACCTTGCTATTACTCGGCTTAGGGTTAGCTGGTATCTCAAGAAAGTTTAAAATGTAATTTTCACGGGATGCTTTTTAACTAAAGCCTGGCAATATAGCCAGGCTTTAGTACATTAGCTAATTGAAAAGTATCCACGATTTTGTTTAAGTGGGGATAAGCTAAGCATAATACCCACCGTAGGTTGGGCTGAACGCAGTGAAGCCCAACAGTTCCAAAATATCCGTTGGGCTTCGTTTTACTCAGCCCAACCTACTTGCTTTTTTATCTCCAAGACTTTCACAGTAATCATACAATTTACCACTCTTCCAAACGCTAATTATCGGCCTATCGTTCAACATACTCATTAGCTTCTCAGTCATTTCATTGTCGCCTGCCAAGCATGCAAATAAAGCGAAATTATTAATATTCCATTGATCTGGATATTTTTTAATGACATCTTCAATACCTAATCTCATCTGTTCCCAGCGCGCAACAGATTCAGTAAATAAAGCCATTCCGTATTCTACTTGCGACACATACCAATAGATGCGCGCATACATTCCATGCCCTTCATATGCTTGCGATTTCTCTATTGCATAAGTGGCAAAAACTTCTATTTCTTCTGCAGAACCATGCCACTTAGGTTGTAAGTAGTTTATTGCACGAAAATATAACTCATAATATTTAGGATGAACTGATAATGCTTCATCCAGTAATGTGTAAAATTGCTCCGTACTCCAGGATTGTGCTTTAGCAATAGTCAACATTTTTTCATACCAACGAGGGTCAGTATTCTTATACTGGTCATGATTCAATAAATATTGTCTGGCCTCTTCAATTTTTTCTCGAAACGGCTGCCAGTCCTCTTTTCGAACTGAGCTAGCGACCCCCCCTCCCCTATACATCCATGCTTCGGAGATCAATATATCAACATAAACCATATGAGCAAAACTAGCGTTCTTATCTACCTTGGACCATCTTATAGCCTTATCCTTAAGACTGGACCAATATTCCGGATCAATCACTTTACTATTGGGTATACTGGCTATCCCAACATAAAACAAAGTCAACTTCCATAACCCACTCGAAGTACGTTCTTGATTCGTAAGGTAAGAAGAGCCTGTACTATTTAGCAATTCAAAATTCTCACTTATAAATAGTGCTTTTACTGAATTTTCTATTTCCTCTCTTACCTGGAGCTCACTTGCGTTAGCAACAATGGGCAACAACAGGATAAATATAATCCTTAGTGCAAACCTCACTTAATATCTCCCTTTAAAGGTATTGCTGAAAAGATATCCCGAAAAATTTTCACATTATTCGACTATTTTTTCCGCGTACTATATTTCTGAATACGAAAAGCTTGCAAAAGGAAGGAGGCACAAAATGTATTTCAGCATCCTGCCAAACAAACGCTCCATAGAATGCCTACAGGCTACCAGAGAAATTAAAGAAGATGAACTATTTTCGCATAACAAAGAGGAGACTAGGCGAGATGATCGGGCTAACCGGAGAAGAGCCAACAAGGTATCAGAGTCGCTTCATGACTCCGACACCTTAATCACTCAACAGGCCGCATCTGTTCCGGGCGCAACTTGGTGGTGAAGTAGTCATCACCGTCATCAACATCAACCGCCTGTTCAGCTTGATCAACCAGGGGCTGCTCATAGTCGTTCCAGCCACGCAGTCCGGTCTTGAGTGAGGTGACACTGTTATAGCCGAGCACTTGCAGTGAATTGGCGGCAAGCACACTGCGATAACCTGAACGGCAGACAACGACGATTTCGCGATCTCTGGCTTTGACCAGTTCAGGCTCCGTCTCTTCGTAGTCCCACTCGCAAGCGGATTCCAGTATGCCGCGGGGGACATTCATAGAGCCGGGTATATGCATGGCGGCAAACTCATCCGGTTCACGCACATCGACAATCAATAGATCAGGATTGGCCAGTTGGCGCTCTTCCAGATCCCACGGCATGATCTCTTT
>JAPHUE010000192.1 GCA_026196795.1 Sedimenticola sp. | reverse complement strand
CTGGTGGCTAGAGGCGGAATTGAACCGCCGACCTACGGGTTATGAGTCCGTCGCTCTAACCAACTGAGCTACCTAGCCAGGAAGCCGGGCAATATACCCGGCGCCTCGATCAGTGTCAATATCATCAGACATTAAACCGGAAGTGGATGACATCACCATCCTTCACCACATAATCCTTCCCTTCCAAACGCAACTTTCCAGCCTCTTTGGCGCCCTGCTCTCCCTGACAGCGAATAAAATCATCATAGGCAATGACTTCGGCGCGAATAAATCCCCGCTCAAAGTCCGTATGAATGACTCCGGCGGCCTGTGGAGCCGTTGCACCAATAGGGATAGTCCAGGCCCGTACCTCTTTCACTCCAGCGGTAAAATAGGTCTCCAGCCCAAGAAGTCGATAACCGGCACGCACCACGCGATCCAGACCAGGCTCTTCAAGCCCCATATCTGAAAGAAACTCCTGCCGCTCCTCATCATCCAGATCGGCCAGTTCAGCCTCTATTGATGCGCAGACCGCAACCACACCAGCCCCTTCCTTTTCGGCCAGGGCCTCGACTGATTGAAGATGCGGATTGTCAATAAAGCCGCTGTCCGAAACATTGGCAATATAGAGTGTTGGCTTGATGGTCAGCAGATGAAGGTCACGCAGCGCAAGCAGTTGATCTTCATTCAACGCCATTGAACGAACAGGCTCCCCGGTATCGAGATGACTCTTCACTTCCTCAAGCAACTCTTTCAACGAGAGGATCTTCTTATCGCCGGTACGGGCCTGTTTAGCCGCTTTCAGCAGGGCTTTCTCCACCGACTCCATGTCCGCCAGCGCCAGTTCGGTATTGATGATCTCAATATCTGACAGAGGATCAATCTTGCCCGCCACATGTACGACATCATCATCTTCGAAGCAACGGACAACATGGCAGATGGCATCTGTCTCACGGATATTGGCCAGAAATTTGTTCCCCAAACCTTCGCCGCGAGACGCCCCTTCCACCAACCCCGCAATATCTACAAACTGCATGGTAGTAGGGACAATGTTCTGCGGATTGACGATCTTTGCCAACTCCTGCTGCCGGGGATCAGCGACGGGCACCACACCCACATTTGGATCAATCGTACAGAAAGGGTAATTCTCTGCTGCAATAGTAGCCTGTGTCAGCGCATTAAAAAGAGTCGACTTACCCACGTTGGGCAAGCCGACGATACCGCATTTAAAACCCATGTTCATTGTCCCGGCAGAAAAAGGGCAAGGATAGGGCAATTAGGGATCAGTTTCTAGCCCGACATAAGCTAAATTACCCTCAACACGCCCGGTCAGAGGGACAAGTCAGGTGATTGTAAACAGTTTATCAAAGTGAGCAATTTGCAAAATTTCCTTTACTGACTCATTGGCATTACTCAGAACAACCTGCGCCTCTTTGCTGGCGTACTCTTTCAGTTGCAGTAACATCCCCATAGAGGAGCTATCCATATACTCTGTCGCAGCCAGATCAACGGTGAATTGCCGCTCACCCTTGGGAAACTGCTTATAGGCCCCAGAAAAATCCTGGTGACAGGAGAAATCAAACCGTCCTATCACGCCGATCGTGACCTGCCTTTGATCTTCCGACTCTTGTACCGTAACACTCATTCTCCGCACTCCCATTCAAAACGTTCGATCTACAACCAACCCGCCAGCACCGACCACGCTATCAAGTGACCAAAAAAACACTACTTACTCAATCTAATAAGTCTCTGCGCAATTTTGCCCAGGGATAGTACTTCATCGGCAAATCCGCGCTTAACTACAGCACCCGGCATACCCCACACCACACTGCTCATCTCATCCTGAGCCAAAGTCACTGCACCTGCAGCCTGCATTTCACCCATACTCAGTGCACCGTCCTGCCCCATACCCGTAAGCATGACACCAATACCACGCTCCCCTGCACATTGAGCCAATGAACGAAACATCACATCAACCGACGGCTTATGGCGATTCACAAGCGGCCCATCACTCAGTTCGCAATAGTAGCGGCTGGCGTGGCGCACAATGACCAGATGCCGGTTACCAGGCGCGACATAGACATGTCCAGGTAATATCTCATCGCCTGACTTCGCCTCAACCACCTGCAGAAGAGAGGTAGCATTCAGCCGTTCAGCAAACGGTTTACTGAATGCCTCAGGTATATGCTGTGAAATAACTATACCCGGCATATCAGACGGCAGTGCCGCGAGCACCTCCTTAATCGCTTCCGTACCCCCCGTAGAGGCACCAATGCCAATAATCGCAGGCACAGTAGCAGACGAAGGCTGCGTAGTACGCTTGGGCAATATGGCATCTGCATCCTGCTTTAACGGCACCAACCGATCTGTAGCACCCGACAAGCGGGGTAATCTAAGTCGGGCAACCGCAGCCGTGCGGACCTTGGCCACAATCTCTTCAGCATACTCTGACAGACCATCACCCATATGCTGATCGGGCTTGGCCACATAATCGATTGCGCCTAATTCCAAGGCCTGCAGGGTCGTCTCAGCACCGGCCTTGGTTAAGGCCGAGATCATCACCACGGGCATAGGATGCAAACGCATGAGATTTCGCAGGAAGGTAATACCATCCATTCTTGGCATTTCAACATCCAGGGTAAGCACATCCGGATGGAGACGCTTGATTTTTTGCCGCGCGATTAATGGATCAGATGCCGTGCCAACCACCTCAATATCGGGAACCGCATTGAGTATCTCACTCAATACTTGCCTGATAACGGCTGAATCATCAATAACCAGAACCTTAATTACTGCCATACAACCTCTTAGAACAACTCCATTTCACTCTTGATCGGACTGGAGAGAATTTCGTCCTGATAAGCACGCTCACGTTCTATGAGCGTATTGTTATGCAGGCTCTTCAATCGCTTCAGTAACACACGCCCGTTTTTTGGAAAGTAGATAATCTTTCTCGGATTGCTCCCCCCAACATCTTCACGCTTGATAGGCATCCCTTCTGTTTTAAGATAATGATGCACAAAATGAATATTACTCTCACCCACCCCTGTCAAGGCAGCCATCATCTGACCACCCCCAAACACCTTTACTTCAAGTTGTGTTTTTTTTGCACCCAGTTTTAATAAGGCATTAATCAAATGCTCCATGGCGAAATTGCCAAACCGGGTCGCCGCAGAAGATGGATCGGTGGCACCACCCCACTGCCCATTGGTAGAGAGCGGCAACATAAAATGATTCATCCCCGCCACACCGCAGCTGCTATCGCGCATACAGACCGCTATACATGAACCCAGCACAGTAGTAATAATCTCATCCGACTGTGTAACATAGAAATCACCCGGTTTTAGTTTAGCGGCCCCGCAGCCATGTTTTTTATCCCAATAGCGGGTCACCACCTCCATTCGGCCAATAGAGTGTAAGTCCTGTAAAGGATCAAAAGCGGCAGGCATGGATTACTCAAGCTTCCGATAGATGGTATTTCCCAGTGACTCAAATCGATCACTCAAATGATAAAGTGACTCAGAGTGCCCAAGGAACAGATAGCCACCCGGTTTTAATGCATCCGCAAACTTGTTCATCAACACCATTTTGCTTGACTGTTCAAAATAGATAATGACATTACGGCAGAAAATAATATCCAACGGGTTTGTGAATCGCCAATCGTCCATCAGATTTAACTGCCCGAACTTTATCTTTCCTGCCAACTCCGGCTTAACTTTAACCTGTTCGGTTGACGTTTTTCCCCGCAAAAAACAGCGCTTCAATGTCTCATCAGATAACACGGCCACTTTTTCTGCAGGATAAACCCCGTCGGCCGCATGGCGAAGTACGCGACTATCTATATCGGTTGACAACAACTTCCAATCCCACCCATCCGCATCTGAAAGCGCTTTATCCATCGTCATTGCCAATGAATAGGCCTCCTCACCAGTAGAACAACCAGCCGACCACACCCGTAAAAGTTGTTCACCTCTTGTCTGCAGTCGCAGAAGATCTGGAATTAACGTATCTGACAGAAACTCAAAATGATGGGGTTCTCGGAAAAATGCCGTAAGGTTAGTGGTAATTGCATTCGTCAACTCAAGCAGTTCATTCCCTGTGATATCTTCTCTGATGTGTTCGCAATAGGCAGTAAAGCTATCCAAATTCAGCAATCGCAAACGCCGCACAAGCCGGGAATAAAACATTTCCTGTTTTTCGTCCGTAACTACAATTCCAGTGCGAGCATTGACTATCTTTCTGAGAAAATCAAAGTCTTCCATTTCGAATGCAAATTCACGTTGGAGTTTCTGCATTTTGTATTACCTGGTTCCTATGTTATAGGTCTGTCGTTTACGTTTATCACTGGTGATTAAATAGATCATTCAGAGCCACTATCTGTAGTATTTAATAACCCAAGGCCAAGCAGCTCACTGAGTCCAATTAAACGCGCTGAAGCAATCAGCTCATCTGACGCCCCTTCCCATACTATTTCTTTACCAGCGTCTTTCGCCTCTAGCACAAGCGACGCAAGAAGCTGCAGGGCTGGACCATCCACTTGATCAATATCCGCCCCATCGAGTACCAAACAACTTACAGCTGCATTAAGTGACTCAAGAAATCGTTCTCTCCAAGACTCAATATCATGGATGGTAAAAACGGAACCCAGCCCCAGCACACTCTTTGCAACATCATCATTCACTTCAGATACCTCTCTGCATTAACTCAGATGCCAACTGGGTAAAATCACTCGCTGAACGACTATTTGCTCTAAACTCGAATATTGTTCGTCCCATTTTCTGCGCCTCCACTAACTGCTCAGACTGGCAGATAACCGATTTACAGAAATGACCCGGCGCAAGCCCTGAAAACTTTGATGCTGCCACACCCGTTAAACGCCGTCTAACCGGGATTCTGTTCATTACAAACTGATAATCGAGCGGTCTCCCTCTGGCTTTGGAAAACTTCTCAATAGTCTGAAGTATGTGAGGCAGCGAGTCCGATCCCTCTTGGTCACCCAACAGAGGGATTAGTACACGATCCACAGCCAGTAATATATTGGCGACCAGCAAATCTGCATTTGAAGGGCAATCAATAATAAGAAATTCCTGATCTGAGGAAACAGCCGACAGCAAGCGCTGCAGCAACATCCCTTTTCCCATGCCCGCGACTGCACCTTCGGCTATCTCAGACAATTGTTTACCTGCCGGTATCAAATGCACTTCATCACGGGTACTGATCGAAACCGCTTCCAGTGTCGCCTGTTCAAGCAACACCTGATCGATACCCTGGCTCGGCGGCCGAAACAGACCTAGGCTTGTTGACAAGTCACCTGTAGGATCAAAGTCAATTAACGTCAGCGGATGGCCCGCCAAGGCAAGCGCGTGGCCCAGATTGGCACACACCGTTGTTTTTCCAACATTCGGGTGGGGATTAAATACCGCCAGTGTTTGCATAGTCAGCCAGCCCTTAGCCTGTTATCAGCACAGGAGACTAATAATGGATATCTATAGCAAATTATGGCACAGCTCATCCCCCACTCTCCCCAACCTCTACCACAGATTCCAAGCGAATCAAGTCATCTGGATTCAGGAAGTTTTTAACAATTAATAAAACAACAACATCCAGGACATCAGATACTCCATTCACGACAGATTGACCGGGAACAACGATAATACCCATTGTTGACTCATAAACCACTGGTGTCACATTAAACCGTAACCGAAGAACGACAACCGGCACTACGGCTTCACGAAAACTGAGCAGACCCACTACACATTCTGGCACATCAGGAATGGCGCGAACCGGCATCCAGCCTCTTATCTCTGTTACACTGAGAATCTCTGCGGCGTATTGATCGGCGCCCGAGGTAAAGCTCAGATACGGAGTCACTGGCTTATCTGCCATACCGAATTCCTTAAATCTAATGGCATCCTAAAACTCTTCCCACTCATCGCCTGACTCACCAGCACCATGCACCGGGACAATGGGCACATACTCACGTTGAGCCTGCTGCTTCGCGTGTGGTGACGGCCGAAATGACTGAGGAATGTTTTTATCCGGTACGGCAGCACGTTCAAATTGCAAGCTGGTCTTAAAAAAGCCCATCATATTGTGTATCTCGGCCGCACGCCTGTTCATTGCCTCAGATGCAGCTGATGTCTGCTCAGCAAGTGCCGCATTCTGCTGCGTAACCTGATCGATACTGTTAACGGCCTGGTTAACCTGATCTATTCCTGAAGCCTGTTGCCTGCTGGCCACAGCAATCTCCGACACGATCGACCCCACCTGCTTTACGCCCTGTACAATTTCATCCAGGGTCTCGCCAGATTTATTCACCAACTTTGATCCAGCATGAACTTTATCCACACTGTCCTGTATCAGTGATTTAATCTCTTTTGCCGCCGCCGCACTACGGCCCGCTAGATTTCTGACCTCGGTTGCAACAACGGCAAAACCCCGCCCCTGTTCGCCTGCCCTTGCAGCCTCAACAGAAGCATTCAACGCTAACAGATTGGTCTGGAATGCAATATCATTAATCACGCTGATAATTTCTGATATCTTTTTGCTCGATTGGTTAATCTCTTCCATAGCGAGAACAGCTTTATTAACAACATCACCGCCCTTCTCTGCCGACTCAAATGCCGCCACAGCCAAGGCATTTGCCTGCTGTGCGTTCTCAGCATTATTTCGTACTGTTCCCGTCAACTCCTCAATACTGGACGCCGTCTCCTCAAGCGCGCTCGCCTGCTCTTCAGTCCTGGCAGAAAGACTGGTATTGCCAACTGAAATTTCATCGGAAGCGGAACTAATCAGATCCAGCGCTTCACGTATCTCTTCTATCACCTGCTCAAGGTTACTCAACGTACCATTCACATCTGCTTTTACCTCACCAAATGTACCCTGATAGTCATTCGTAATCGATTGTGTCATATCGCCTTTCGCCATATGACTCATTACTAAAGCAATATCACTGAAGGTTGATTCAACCACGTTTATGAGGGCATTGATCCCCTCACCTAATGCTCTGAAAAAACCGCTCTTGTTATCAAGGTCGATGCGACTGGACAGGTCACCACCATATGCAAGATTTACAATATGATCTATCTCTTCCTCCACAGCTACTTCTGCTGTCCGATCCGTCCATTCAACCGCAGACCCTAAGTGCCGACCCTCTTCATCAATAACTGGATTGGCTACTACGCGTAAAGTACGCCCACCTATTTCAAACTCCGACTGATAAGTCTGTGTAAGCGTCTCAAGCAATGCACGTTGATGTTCAGGCTTTTCATGGAACTGATCAATACAAGCACCCAGCAGTGCATCAGCATTAAAGGCAGGAAGATCCCGCCGAATATCCTTTTCGGCATGCTTGAATAACTGCCCCGCAGTCTTGTTCATGTAGATAATATTTAAATCCTGATCTACCATCATCACCGATGTGGATACGTTATCCAGGGCCGTTTTTATTCTTAGCGCGTCAGCCGCTTTATCACGGTAATCCATGACATTAAAGGCCAATTTTATTTGGGCTGCTTTAAGCGATGAAATGATCTCACCCATTTCATCTTTACGTTCATATTCCACCCAAGAAAAATAGTCTCCCTCAGCAATCTGATTGAGCTTCTTTGCGATATAGGCAAGTGGTTTGAACAGGTTCTCACGCAGCACCCATCCCGTTACACCAACAAGAAGAGCAGAAATGACCAACAGTACAACACTCATTGCTTTCGAAACATCCAAAACAACCGTTGCACCCGTAGCAGCAAGCAGTGACAACAAGAGCAGCAGGAGTAGCGTTAATTGACTCTTGAGCCTATAACTCCCACTCCCAATTTCTTGAGTTACACTGACACTGGATACATAAGCGGCCTGCTTTTCATTAACTTCCCGGTAAAGTTTTTCTGCTGCATTGATCTGTTCACGATTGGCTGGCGTCCTGACCGACATATAACCCGTCACCTGCCCCAGCTCTACCAATGGGGTTACATTTGCATAAACCCAGTAAAAATCGCCATTTTTGCAACGATTTTTTATGACGGCACCCCAGGGCTTACCCCTCTTTATCGTTTCCCAGAGATCAGCGAATGCTTCAGCCGGCATATCCGGATGTCGCACAAGATTATGACTACTCCCCATCAGCTCCTTCTCTGTAAAGCCACTGATTTCAATAAAGTCTCTATTACAGTATGTAATCACACCTTTGAGGTCTGTCTTGGATACAAGTATTGAGCCTTCACGTGGATGATGCTCCACATTGGTTATCGGCATATTTATTTTCACTAACCCCGCTCCTTTCCTCAATAGTCTTACGCATGCTGCCGGCTTTAGTCGCCTTCGACTAACCGACCCGGTAGCAATTTATCCATATCCAATAGCCTGATGATTCGACCATCAACCGATATCAGTCCATGTAACAATTCAGTATCTATATCGTATCCAGGTGTACTCGCACTGACTTCTACACCCGTTTCCACGACATCTGGAACGGCATCAACCACAGCACCCACCTTCCGCTCACCCAAGTCATCATAAATTTGTACAACAAGCACAATGGTCTCAGGCGTATAATCACAGCAATGCATCTGCAGGCGCTCACGTAGATCCAGCACGGGAATAATCGTGCCTCTCAGATTAAGTACACCTCTTATGTAGGAAGCCTGATTTGGCAGTCGGGTTACCACCTCCCAACAACGAATTTCCGCCACACACGATAAATCGATGCCGTACTCCTCACCATCAAGATTGAATATGAGATATTCATACTCTTTTTCTCGATCAACTTCATGATTAACAGCCCTGTTCTCCTGTGTCATGCGGACATCCTCAAACCACGTCCCTGTCCTGCTAATCCAATAACCCCAGGTATATCCATTATTAATCCAACTGATCCATCACCCAGGATGGTGGCACCAGAAATACCCTCAACCCGCTGATAATTCTCTTCGAGTGATTTAATAACAACCTGCTTCTGCCCAAGCAGCTCATCAACCAAGAGCGCACAGAGACGCCCATCACCTTCTACTATAACCAGAAGCCCATCATTCAGCGGCTGTGTTATCTCATGAGGTATACCAAAAAGCTCATTAACACGAATAATGGGAATAAATTCTTCTCTTAATTTATAGGCTTCACCCTTCCCTGCCAAACGACTGAGATTCGAGGTATTTGGTTGAATTGATTCGATAATGGAAAGTATCGGAATGATGTAAGACTCATTGCCAATGCGCACAATCTGGCCATCCATTATTGCCAACGAAAGCGGCAAGGACATACTGACGGAACACCCTTCACCTTCTATTGAAGTGATCTGTATACTGCCACCCAGTTCATTAATATTACGTCGAACCACATCCATCCCGACACCACGACCTGAGAGATCATTTGCCGCATCCGTTGTTGTAAAACCGGGATGAAATATCAGTTCATTAATCTCCTCATCACTCAGATACTGATCTGCCGATACCAATCCTTTCTGTAACGCCTTTTCAAAAATGCTGACCTTATCCAGTCCTCGCCCATCATCATCAATGTCAATAACGACATTACCGCCCTTCTGATAGGCATTTAGCCTGATATATCCGGTCTCAGACTTTCCTGCCTGCAAGCGCTCAACTGGCATCTCCAATCCATGATCCAAACTATTCCTAATGAGATGCACCAGCGGATCAGTCATTTTTTCGATAACTGTTTTATCAACCTCTGTATCGATGCCAGACATTTCCAGCACTATCTTTTTCCCCAACTTGGCACTCATGTCATGCACCATGCGTGGAAAACGGTTAAATGCAAAACTGACCGGCAACATACGTACACGCATTACGCCCTCATGGAGATCGCTGGTATGGCGTTTCAGTTGCTCTAATCCTTCTTGAAGTTTGCCCAGTCTTTCAAAGGTGAAATTCTCACCTATTGCCTCAAGCATAGACTGGGTTATAACCAGCTCGCCTATCATGTTAATAAGGGAATCGATTTTTTGTGTTTCAACACGAATTGAGCTTGCCACCCCTTCACTCTTTTTGGATGCAGGAGTATTTATTGAAGCCAGGAGAGCTGAAGCATCGGCAATCTTCTCCCCCCGGTCAGATTCAACAATTGCTTCCTTGATATCATTCGAGGGCATGGAAAACATCGGCATAATGACTAGATCGCAATCATCTTCAACCCAATCAAATACTTCTGCCAGCTCATTACGATCACAAGCTCCTTCCAACCTTAAATCCCATGAAAGATGCGTCTCCTCAGGATTCAGCTCAGACAGTCTTGGGAGACGGGCATAATCACATGTAACCCTAAGCGCTCCCAACTGCTCCAGTGCTTTAAGAATACTGAGTGGATCATTTCCAGCTCTCATCATGTGAAGGAGCGGATGAAAAACAATATGCCAACCGATATTGACTGTATCCTCAGTTGTTGTGCTTTGCGCTTGTCCGTGGCTGAAAGGTGAAGAAGGTGGAGGTTCATCAACCTGTACTTTGGCGGGCTTATTCTGAAATTCAGCTAATTTTTCTAACTGAGTATTCACATTGAGTAAACTGGTTGTTTCACCCTTATTGGACGCCTCCAGTAATCTTCCAAGCAGATCAACGGAGCCGAGCAGCAACTCTATAGCCTCTTCCGTTATGGGACGATTCCCTGCACGCATTTCATCCAACAGGGATTCCAGTACATGGGTAAAATCAGCTATCTCAGAAAAGCCGAAAGTACTACTGCCACCCTTGATAGAGTGTGCACCACGAAAAATGGTATTAATTATTTCTGGATCATCCGCACCTTCCGCAAGCGACAACAACCCCGCCTCCATCAGCGCTAAATTTTCGAAACTTTCTTCGAAAAATACCTGATGAAACTGCGTCATATCAATAGCCACACTCACCCTCACTATTGTCTGTTACAGATGAAATAATGAAGCGTTGGGGAGACATTCACTTAACCCAGTATTTTACCGATCACGCTGACCAGTTGTTCAGGATCAAATGGCTTCACAATCCAACCCGTGGCACCAGCCTCTCTTCCTTGCTGTTTTTTTTCCGAGCTGGTCTCCGTAGTAAGCATCAGTAGTGGGGTATGTTGATAGCTTGGAAAGCTGCGCAGTGCTTTGATCAGTGCAATCCCATCCATCTGCGGCATATTAAGGTCGGTCAGCACCAGATCGACTTGACGATTTTCGGCAATCTGCAGCGCCTCAATGCCATCACTCGCATCAAGAACCTCATAACCTTCCTGTTTGAGGATAAAGGAGACCATTTGCCTGATAGAGGTTGAATCATCGACTGCAAGTATTGTTGCCATACCTCTCCCGCCTGAATACTTATCACAAATACGGCATTATTATCCGCATCTATTAGATATAGCAGATATTATCGTCTCGATACGCTATAAACCTTAAGCGGCAGAAAATCAGCGACCTTTAAATATATGCAAACAATAGAAAAGCCAATAATCCACTGACTTAACAATCACTTAAATTTGTATAGTCCTGTTCAATCAGTGTACAGGTCGGTTAGCCGGCAACCTGAAAGCAAAACGAGTACCCTGTCCAGGCATTGATTCAACGGTCATGCTGCCTTTATGGTTTTCCGTGATGATAAAATAGGAGACTGACAACCCAAGCCCCGTACCAATACCCACCTCCTTAGTCGTAAAGAAGGGCTCAAAGACACGCTTTAAAACAGCCGGAGGCATTCCAGGGCCATTGTCCACAATTTCAACCTGTACACTCTCTCGATCAAACCCGATGTGAATATCAAAGCGAGGGGGCTCACCTGGTACCGTTTTTTGTGCCATGGCCTGCGCACCATTTTTCAACAGATTGAGTATAACCTGCTGTATTTGACCCCCTTCACAAGGTACATCAGGAAGATCGTCTTGATAATGACGCACAATCTCTATTCTTCTGAAATCAAAGTTTTTCTTAAGGTCATAATCATTGGCTGCCAGCTCAATAGTGGTATCAACTAATCTAGCGAGATCCTGAGGGGCGTAATCAAGCGTACTTTTCCGACTGAAGCTCAGCATATTCTCAACGATACGAGCCGCTCTCAGGCCTGATCGGGTGATGCTGTCCATCATCTTATATATTCCCCGGTGGTCCAGATACTCACTTAACCCTTCCAGTGAAAGCTGACAGGCAGCAGCTTCCAGTTGATTTTTTGGAAGTGTCAGATCAAACCGATTTCTCATCACCTGCATATTCTGTAACACACCAGCAAGCGGATTATTGATCTCATGTGCCATACCTGCGGCAAGCCCCCCCACAGAGAGCATCTTCTCTGACTGAATCATCATCTCTTCAATACGCACGCGTTCCGTCACATCATCGACACGAATTACTGCTCCTCTAACATCACCGGCAAGTGGATAGATGCTAATGTCTTCATAGCAAATACCGACTTCTGTGTTGTGCACACGACGCACGCCAACACTCGGTTCACCCGTCTCTATAGCACTAATAATTGTACTTATCTCATCCTCAAAACGCGGAAACACCTCATCCAGGGTGCGTCCCGTTACTTCGTAGAGCGATTTCCTGGTAACGGTTTCGGCGGCCGTATTCCATTGGACTACCTGACCTACATGGTCCACTGCCACTAAAACCGAAGGCATTGAATTGATCACATTTTGCAGATAGTTGCGCAGTTGCATAGCTTCTCTCGAAGCCCGCTCCTGCTCTGTAATATCCAACCCAATGGTAACTGAACCATGCGATACGTCAGCCCCTTCCAGTGTACGGGTATTCCACACCATGCAACGTACCGTGCCATCTTTACAGACAACCTTGGATCGAAAATTATCCAGCGGCTGCTTGCCTTCAACAGCCGGTAACACACTCTCCCATACCTGCTGTCGGTAACTTGGTTCTGGATACAACAACGTCATAATATGCTGTCGTGATTGCACCTCTTCCCGCGTATAACCACTAATACGCTGCGCCGTCTTGTTCCATATAGCAACGTCTCCCTGAGCATCATAGACCGCCAGCCACACATCAGCATTTTCTAGAATAGTCTGTTGAAAACGGTTCATATCCTGCAGCGCCAACTCGGCCGCTGCCCGATCAGTGACATCGCGGGCCACTCCGATCATACCCACCGTTTCACCACTTTTTTTATAGGGTCGCTCACTAATTTCCAGTCGCACCCGTCGCCCACTCTTATGTCGAATCTCGATTTCATAGGGTGCATGGGGAATGCCTGTTCGCAGTGCATCATCCGTATAGGCCTTAACATTTTTATTAATTGGCGCTGATGTCATTGTTTCAACATAGTGGCCGCCCCATTCATCAGGCGTATAACCGGTAATCTGCTTGATACTGGGAGAAACATACTCAAAACAGCCAGTCAGGTCATGGCGATAGATAAAGTCGTTGATGTTATCCAACAAGAACTGTTGGTCTTCCACTAATCGCTTAAGCAGGCCACTTGACTGCTCCAATGCGGATTGCGTCTCTTTTAGCTCACTAATATCCCGTCCTTCTGGAATAAGCAGTATCACCTCACCCTTTGCGTTTAAGACGGGCTTAAGTGAAAAGTCCATCTCTATTCTTTTACCAGCTTTTGTCAGATGGGTAACCTCAAACCGGACAAACTCACCTTCCGCTGCCGCCTTGATTGCTTCCCGCATTTTTTCTTGTTCATGTTCAGAATGGGATAGCCAGGGTGTGTCAGAGAAATGAATACCCAATATTGAGTCCAGCTCGATACCACTGCTTTTAAGTGCTGTCATATTGGCATCCAACACATAACCTTCGGGTGTTAGCAGTCCAATAAACTGAAATGTCTGATTAAATATCCCTTCAAATCGCTGTTTGCTCTCACGTAGGTCTGCCTCTACCTTAATGCGCTTTCTAATACTAAAAAATAGCGCTGTTATGATGATCAGCAGCATCAGAACAAACACGCCAGCCGCCCATATCTGTAACCGATAGCTTTTATAAAAGGTCCATGGCTCATTGATTATGAGTGCATCTCGAGGTACCGATCCAATATCAATACCCCATCGCTTTAAGGCATTAAAATCAAATAAAAAGCGATTGGCCCCTTCCTTCACAACAGGTAAGGTTTGTGCTGATTCACCCTGCAAAATACGTTTACCCAACTGTGCCATCATCTGTCCCTGATAATAGCCACTGATGACATTGCCCCCAATAACATGCGGCCCCAGATTAAACTCCAGCAAACAAAAAACCGGCGCCCGGCTTGAACCCGCAAGCTCTGCGCCTATCTTTTCATAGGTTGAGTAATAACCCGATCGATCACTGAAATAGACACCCAGCAATACCAGTGAATTATCAGGCAACCCTTCCAATACCTGCTTTTGTTCATCGAGTGTTAGATCGGCCGAGTAAATGAGTTCTACTGATGAATCTATCTCTTTTAGTTGTCGCTGAATTTCACGAACCCAGGCTCGTCCGGTTTTCAGATAATCATTAAGGATGTAAATCTGACGTGTTTTCGGGAATTGTTGTAGCGCATATTCTACCGTTCCTCTCGCATCAAATTGTTCTGCGACACCGGTAATATTTGGCACAGCGGCTATCTGTTCTTCACTAAAATCATTTACACCGGAAAATACAATCGGCACTCCAGGGAAAAGCGTGTCACGATATTCAAGTAAGAAATCATAGGCATGATTATCTGTAGAGAGAATGAGATCGAACTTGGTGTTTTTGTATTTTTCCGAATAGTATCTGGCCAGCGATCTGAAATAGTCTTCCGAGTGATATCGCTTTGAGTCCATATTCTCCAGCTGAAGAGCAATCTCATTCTGCTCCAAATCAAGCTCATCTTGAACAGCTTTGCGAATATCTTCGACCCAAGTCATTCCTTGGCGATATGAATTAATCAGAAGGACTTGTGATTGACTCTGTTGGGCGGTAACGAGTTGCGTCTGAATAATGCAAAACAACATAACCAGTAATACAATGGTTCGAACAATAATTATACGCGGCGCATATTTTGCGAGACGTCCAAGTAGATCATCACTTGCGCTCATTGAGTAGCGCCCCTATCCCTACCGCAAGAACGGAAAGATCATGCAAAGGCTTTAGGTATATATGCTCAGAGTTCACTCCAGATTCTTGTAATGTATCAGTCAGCTGAAATTCAACTGAACCCGTATGAATAACAAACTGCAGTTTATTGTCTTTTTTTCTGGCATTAATAATAAATGCTTCGCCGCTTTCACCCGGAAGCCGCATATCTACAACGGCCAGGTCGATTGAATGATCCTGCAGGCACTGCATCGCCTCTTCAGCGCTGCCTGCCGCATAGACTTCATAATCATAATCTTCGAGATAGGCGCGAAGACTTTCCCTGATGGCATCTTCATCATCTATCACAAGTATTCGATATTTCTCTGACACTAATAACGCCTCTTCAGATCAGCTTTCACTAACCAGCAGATTTCATTTTGAACTATCTAAAACAAACTGCTCGAACTGCTCAATCGGTAACGGCCTGGTAAAATAATAACCCTGATATCGCATGCAACCATTTTTTTGAAGAAATGCAAGCTGTCCCTCTGTCTCCACGCCTTCGGCTATAACTTCAAGCCCAAGGTGATCTGCCATTGCGATAATGGTTTCAACGATTGCCGCGTTACTCTCATCCTCTGTCACCTCCTCCACAAAACTTCGGTCTATCTTCAAAATATCCAGAGGCAATTTTTTTAAATAGGAGAGAGAAGAGTAGCCCGTTCCAAAATCATCAATAGAGATCTTTACCCCAAGTGCTTTAAACGAAGCCATTTTATCCACGGTATCTGCCACATTATCGATCACCACACCTTCTGTCAGCTCCAGGCCTAGCCTACCAGGATCCGCTTTTGTTCTGGCAAGAATACGTTCAACCTGTGCGGGAAAGTTGGGTTGCCTGAATTGCCACGGGCTCACATTGACTGCGATATGCTGCAGCGAATCACTCAACGGACCTTGCGTCCATTTGGTGATTAATTCACAGGCTGTCTGTAATACCCACTCACCGATGGGCAGGATAAGCCCTGTTTCTTCAGCTACGGGAATAAACCGGTCAGGTGTGATTAAGCCATACTCCGGATGTTCCCAACGCAACAAACCTTCAGCACCACAAACCGCTCCATGTTGATCAATCTGCGCTTGAAAATAGAGTCGCAATTGATTCTGACCAACGGCCAATCGCAGATCCTTCTCCATCCCAAGCCGTTCATCAGCCTCCGTCTGCATGCCGGGCAAGAAAAACCTTACCGTATTTCGGCCGGCCGCTTTCGCCTGATACATGGCCGTATCACCGTGCCTCAGCACGGCACCCGCATCCTCCTGCTGCATGGGAAACAGCGTAATACCAATACTCGGAGTGATATAAAGTTCATGATCCCGTATTCGAATGGGTAATGAGAGTTCGTGTCTGATTTTTTCTGCAACACCCTCGGCCCGCCGTGCGGTAGCCTGGGTATCATGACCAACGTCCGAGAGCAGCACGACAAACTCATCACCCCCAATGCGTGCGACGGTGTCCTCTTCACGCAATACACTGGCTAACCGGTGAGCCACTTCACACAAGAGCTGATCGCCGACACTGTGACCAAGTGAGTCATTGATGGTTTTAAACCGATCCAAGTCGATCAGCAGCAGAGCCCCTTCATAACCGTGTCGTCTTGATCGATGCAGCGCCAATTCCAGACGATCCAGTAACAGCGTGCGATTAGGGAGATTGGTCAGGCTATCATGGTAAGCCTGATGCTCAATCTTTGCCTCTGCCTGCTTGCGTTCGGTAATATCTCGAAATACACCATAGATACGTCCCGACCCATCCCCATTAGCTTCTCGGGCAGCCGTGATGGCGCAGGGCCTTTCCAGGCCGTCACTATCCAGGATCAGGACTTCAAAATCTGCTATTGTGCCAACCCTACTAAGGCGGCTAAACATCTCTTCAAAACGCTCAGGCTCTACATAAAAATCCCATAACCTGGCCCCCAGCATATTCTCACGACGATGACCAAGGTTAGAAAAAACTGAAGGTGATATCTCTTCTATATAACCCTGAAGATCGACCTGGAAGTAAACGTCGGTAAGGCTTTCAAATATTGATCGGTACTTCTTTTCGCTCTGCAACAGTTGACGATTCGTCTCCTGCATCTCCAGGTAGGTTTTTCGAAGCGCTTCAGTTTGCTTCTGCACTTCTATCTCAAGCTGCTCCTGATGGGCATGGTTTTCCCGGGTCAGTCGACTCCGCTCAAGATTTTTTTGAACCGCATGCAACAGGACCGAGAGATCCTGAAGTGGCTTGAGCATATAGTCCCATGCGCCCAAGTGGAGCGCTTCAATGACATCACCAATAACACCCGTTCCAGAAACCACAATGATGGGGGTGTCGGGGGACTTTGAAACCACATGCTCCAGCACCTGCAGGCCATCAATCTCAGGCATGCGCAGATCAACGAGCACCAGATCGGGCTTCTGTGACTCGAAAAGGTCTATACCTACCTGACCATTCTCCGCTTCAATTACACTATAGCCATAGTCCTCAAGATAATGATGAAAACTTTCCCGAATAGCTTCTTCATCATCAATCGTCAGGATTACGGCTTGCTGTCCAGATATATCATCCATACTGAACTAACCGGCCGTTGCTACAGCAGTGTAAATAAACTGGATTTCGATATTCAAACCAACCACCTTTCCCCAATGGTGACGCACGCAGAAACTGCAGAAATAAAAATCTGTAAGTATATTAATTCCTCAACACGCGCGCATAGAGACGTATCTACCTAGAGACATCTCTATATAAGGCGACAGCGAACCAAATTACTTTAGTGTTTTGCTGAACAAATTAGCTAACGATCGAATTAAACTCC
The DNA here is from genome assembly GCA_026196795.1 of Sedimenticola sp. Taxonomy (GTDB): domain Bacteria; phylum Pseudomonadota; class Gammaproteobacteria; order Chromatiales; family Chromatiaceae; genus Sedimenticola. The sequence goes on along the minus strand of JAPHUE010000192.1, from coordinate 2,154 downwards.
AGCAAGACAACGGCAGGGGATTTTTGCGGAAATAGTGGCAAAAAAAAGCCAGGTAATTGACATTACCTGGCTTCTAGCTACTTATTTAGAGCCGTAGCTTATTTCTTGCGCTCCAAAGTCTCTTTGATCACTTCGTCAGCGACATTCTTCGGACACGGCAAGTAGTGTGCAAACTCCATTGAGAACTGACCACGACCTGAAGTCATAGTACGAAGATCACCAATGTAGCCAAACATCTCACTCAGAGGGGCCTCTGCCTTAATACGAATACCGGTAGGTGTCGTATCCTGAGACTTGATCATGCCACGGCGACGGTTAAGGTCACCGATCACATCACCCACGTGATCTTCAGGGGTGTAAACGTCAACCTTCATGATCGGCTCAATCAACTGCGGTGCGGCCTTGGGAATAGACTGGCGATAAGCACCCTTGGCTGCAATCTCAAATGCAATGGCCGATGAGTCAACCGCATGGAACCCACCATCAACCAGGGTCACTTTCACATCCAGGCAAGGGAAGCCAGCGAGTACACCGTTCTCCATGCTGTTACCGAACCCTTTCTGAACAGCGGGCCAGTACTCTTTCGGGACATTACCACCCACAACCGTTGACTCGAACTGGAAGCCACTACCTGGCTCGCCTGGCTCTACAATATAATCAATCTTACCAAACTGACCAGAACCACCAGACTGTTTCTTGTGGGTATAGCTGTCTTCGACGCGCTGAGTGATGGTCTCGCGATAGGCAACCTGTGGCTTACCGACCGTAACATCTACTCCATGGGTACGACGCAGGATATCGATCTTGATATCCAGATGCAGTTCACCCATACCTTTAAGGATGGTCTCACCGCTCTCTTCGTCTGTCTCAACATAGAATGAGGGATCTTCCTGAACCATCTTGTTCAAGGCAATACCCATCTTCTCAACAGCGGCCTTATCTTTCGGTGTGATCGCAATAGCGATAACCGGATCAGGGAACACCATAGGCTCAAGGGTAGCAGGATTCTTCGGATCACAGAGTGTGTGACCTGTCTTAACATTCTTCATACCCACAACGGCAACAATGTCACCGGCCTGAGCACGAGTCAGCTCTTCACGTGAATCCGCGTGCATCTCAACAATACGACCAATACGCTCAGTTTTACCGGTAAAGGTATTAAGCACGGTCATACCCTTCTCCATAACACCGGAGTAAATACGGATAAAGGTCAAGGCACCAAAACGGTCATCCATAATCTTGAACGCCAGAGCACGCAGTGGCGCTTCTGGTGTCACAATAGCAAATGAACCGGTCTCATTACCTTCCAGATCAACTTCTGGCTGAGGCTCAACTTCCTGCGGGTTAGGCAGATAATCAACAACAGCATCCAGAACCAGCTGGATACCTTTGTTCTTAAAGGCCGAACCGCAATAGGTGGGGAAGAAGTCCAGCGCAATCGTACCCTTACGAATACAGCGCTTCAGATCGTCAATGGAAGGCTCTTCACCATCCAGGTATTTCTCCATCAGATCATCGTCCTGCTCTACAGCAGTCTCGATTAACTGTTCACGCCACGTCTCAACGTCATCGACCATATCGGCAGGTACGTCTTCAAGTGTGTATTTGGTTGGATCACCAGAGTCATCCCAGATCCACGCCTTGCGGGTCAGCAGATCAACCACACCACAGAACTCATCTTCCGTACCTATTGGCAGAACCATGACCACAGGGTTTGCAGCCAATACATTCTTAACCTGATCAACGACTCGATAGAAGTCTGCACCAAGACGATCCAGTTTATTCACCAGAATAATACGGGCCACTTCTGACTCATTGGCGTAACGCCAGTTGGTCTCAGACTGAGGTTCAACACCACCCGAACCACAGAATACACCCACACCACCGTCCAACACTTTCAATGAACGGTAAACTTCGATGGTGAAATCAACGTGTCCCGGGGTGTCGATAATATTCAGGCGATGCTGATTCCATTCGCATGAAGTAGCAGCAGACTGAATGGTGATACCACGCTCCTGCTCCTGATCCATGAAATCCGTGGTGGCAGCACCATCGTGCACTTCACCGATCTTATGGATCTTACCTGTCAATTTCAGGATGCGCTCGGTGGTGGTCGTTTTACCAGCATCTACGTGAGCGAAGATACCGATATTT
>JAPHUE010000007.1 GCA_026196795.1 Sedimenticola sp. | reverse complement strand
CTATTTCACCGTACAGCTGCGTGAAATGGGTATTCCCATCATTGTCGCTCTGAACATGATGGATGTGGCACGCAAACGGGGCATCGATGTCGATATTGAGCTGCTCAGCCAGGAGCTGGGCTGCCCGGTCATTCCGGTTGTCGCCGTAACCAGCGAAGGACTTGATCAACTGAAACTGGCTATCCGTGATGTCATTGGAAAACCGGAACAATCCTTCCAGGTCACCCACGAAGATAACGTGGAGCAGGCCATAACCGAAATTACCTCCCTGCTGGGTGATATTCCTTCACAGGCCAACCGCCGCTGGCTCGCCCTCAAACTACTGGAAGGCGACAAGCATGCGGAAAAGCTGGCTGGAGAATCCGTTCGTCCACTGGTAGAACAGTGGCAGACACATATACAAGACCGGGCCGGAGAAGAGGCGGATATCCATATTGCGGACGCCCGCTACAGCCATGCCCACAGCCTGGCTCAACGCGCCATTCGACAACAGGGGCTAATCGGCAAAACGCTCTCCGACAGGATTGACCGTGTCGTACTGAACAAGATCGCGGGCATTCCTATCTTCATGCTGCTGATGTACTTGATGTTTATGTTTACCATCAATATTGGCGGCGCCTTTATCGACTTTTTTGACATGGCTGTGGGTGCCTTCATGGTGGAGGGCATGGATACGCTCCTCAGCTCCTGGGGACTTCCCGCCTGGGTCAGGGTTTTTCTGGCGGATGGCTTTGGTGGTGGTATCCAGGTGGTCTCCACCTTCATACCGATTATCGCTTGCCTCTATCTGTTTCTATCCGTATTAGAAGATACCGGTTACATGGCCCGTGCCGCTTTCGTTATGGATCGCGCAATGCGCACCATCGGTCTGCCGGGCAAGGCTTTTGTCCCACTGATTGTCGGATTTGGCTGTAATGTTCCAGCAGTGATGGCAACCCGCACCCTGGAGAATCAGCGCGAGCGCAAGCTCACCATCCTGATGAACCCCTTCATGTCCTGTGGCGCCCGCCTGCCAGTCTATGCCCTGTTTGCGGCCGCATTCTTTCCCAGTAATGGACAGAACCTGGTCTTTCTTCTCTATCTGGTGGGTATTCTGGTAGCGGTTATGACCGGCATGATCATGCGCCGGACACTACTCTCCGGTGAGAGCACAGGCTTCATGATGGAACTTCCGCCTTATCACCTGCCCACCCTGAAAGGGGTGATGCTGCGCACTTGGGATCGAGTCAAACTGTTTATTCGTGATGCAGGCAAAGTCATCGTGCTGATGGTACTGGCACTGAATATCCTTAATGCCATTGATACAGAGGGTAATTTCGGCAACAAGGACAGCAATCACTCCATCCTCAGCGCCATGGGGAAATCAGTTACGCCCCTCTTCACACCTCTGGGAATACGGGAAGAGAATTGGCCTGCCACTGTGGGCATCTTCACTGGCATACTGGCCAAAGAGGCCGTGGTGGGTACACTGGATTCCATCTACACCCAGCTTGCCATTCAGGATTCTGGACTGACTGAAGACGAGACCACCTTCAATCTATGGGATCGCCTTGCCGAAGCCGCCGCCACTATACCGGAGAATCTAGCCGCCGTGCGGGACAACATCCTGGATCCGCTGGGGCTTGATCTGGGCGATATCAGTAGCCTTGAGACGGCAGCTGAATCCCAGGCGGTCAGTACCGATGTATTCGGTGCCATGGCCGCCCGTTTTGATGGCCAGGCCGGCGCATTCGCTTACCTGCTATTCATCCTGCTCTACTTCCCCTGCGTGGCAACCATTGGTGCAGTCGTCCGGGAGGCCGGGGGTGCCTGGGCAGGCTTTGTCGCACTCTGGACAACGGGCGTCGCCTACACGGCATCAACCCTCTATTACCAGATAGCCACCTTCAGCCGGCACAGTAGCAGCTCTCTGTTTTGGATTATTGGATTACTCGTTGGCATGGTGGCCATCTTTATCATCCTCAGGCGCTGGGGCAGCCAGGATCCAGACGCTCAATCCGCAACCAGTAATAAGGCGGCCGCATGATCCTCTCTGACATAAAGGATTATCTGCAACAGCGCCAGCAGGTCTGTGTGTCTGATATTGCCCTGCATTTTGGCGCCTCTGTGGATGCCACCCGTGGCATGCTGGAGACCTGGATTCGCAAGGGCAAAGTCCGACGCCTGCCTTCGATGACATGCGGTAGCAGTTGCGGCAAGTGTGCACCCGAGCAGATGGAGCTCTATGAGTGGATAGCTAAACGCCACTAATCAGGAGGCCATTTCCTGGCCTACTTTTTCAGCTTAATAACCAGACTGTTGATCTTGTTCTGTGCCAGCCGCGAACGCAGCGAGTTGACCTGACTGCTGGTATAGGGACCACTACGAACCCGGTGAAACACCTCGCCACCCTCAAGCACAAAACGCTGAATTTCGGCTTCAATTCCTACCAGCGCAAGACTCGCCTTCAACTTATCCGCATCGCCGTACTTCCTAAATGAGCCCATCTGCAACATGTAATACGCAGAAGCAGTGCCCGGTTTTGCTCCGCCAGCCACAACAGGGGCCGCACCAGACGTAGTGGGTGCCGGCGTCTCCTCGGGTTCCGGATCAGGCACCACCACTTCCATCTCAGGCAGGATGGTATAGAAGTCAAAGCGGGGTTTTGGTGTTGTCGCAGGTTGCTGCTGGGCAGGCTCCAGTACTGGAGCCGCCTCCTCAGGAGCTGGCGTATGTTTACGTGTTACCGCTGATGGTCGTGGCTTAGCCTGATCTGATGGCGTCAGCTTGAGCCAAACCAGCAGACAGATAAACAAACCAACCAACAAACCACCCACGAACCAGACCCATCCGGATACCGGTTGTTTCTTTCCCTTCCTCTGGGGAGTGGCCCGACTCTTGTAGTCCCGCGGCATTACATCTTCTCCGGTGCGGAGACTCCCAGCAGGTTAAGGCCATTCATCAAAACCTGTCGAACCGCCAGTATTAATTTAATGCGCCCATCCCGAAGCGACTCATCATCGACCAGGAACTGATGGGCGTTATAATAGGTATGGAAATCATTCGCCAGCTCACGAACATAGTGGGTCAGCTGATGAGGCTCCTCATTGAGTGCCGCATTTTCTACCACTTCAGGATAGCGAGCGAGTGTCTTGAGTAGCCCCTGCTCATGTGGTTCCACCAAGCGCTCCAGATTTTCACTTCCCGCAGAAATATCAACAGAGATCGATTTTTCAGCGGCCTGCCGTAACACACTGCAGACCCGGGCATGTGCATACTGGACATAGTAGACCGGGTTGTCACTGGATTGAGACTTGGCCAGGTCCAGATCGAAATCCATGTGCTG